>NZ_JCAIOM010000001.1:0-421379 GCF_059587025.1 Chryseobacterium sp. DZ-32 | reverse complement strand
TCCCAATACATTAGAATTCAATCAAAAAGTTACTCCAAAAGGGGCAGCGGAAGAGGCTGCAGCCGAGGAAAACGCAGGCCCTGCAAAAGACTCTGTAAAAATAACTGAGACGGTTACTGAAAATCCTGCAAAAACTGAAGCTACGATCACTGAAACTTCAAAACTGGATCCAAAGCAGCTCAAAATTGCCACCATCGATTTCAAAAAGCCATTGACAGATTGCGGTACAGCGTCTACCAAAGTGGATGAAAATTACTGGACGTATCTATTCCTTGGATTTATCGGAGGATTAATCGCTTTGCTTACGCCATGCGTATTCCCGATGATTCCATTGACGGTTTCTTTCTTTACCAAAGGAAGTAAAAACAAAGCCAAAGGAAAAAGAGATGCTCTTATTTATGGGTTTTTCATTCTTCTGATCTTTGTTTTACTAAGTATTCCTTTCCATATTATTGACGGAATTGCCGGAAATATCTTCAATGAAATTTCCACAAGTGTATGGCTGAATATTGCATTTTTCATCATATTCATCTTCTTCGCCGGAAGTTTCTTCGGGTATTATGATATTACACTGCCAAGTTCTATTGCCAACAAATCTTCCAAAGCGGAAGAAGCAGGAGGAATTATCGGTATTTTCTTCATGGCATTAACCCTGGTGATCGTTTCTTTCTCATGTACAGGACCTATTTTAGGAAGTTTACTGGGAAGTGCAGTAACAGGTTCATCCAATGTTCCTATGCTGCTGACATTTGCGCTGGCAGGATTCGGGCTGGCATGGGCAATTATTTTTGGACTGCTGGCATTATTCCCGCAGGCATTACAGAGCCTTCCGAAATCCGGAGGATGGATGAATACGGTAAAAGTAGTTTTAGGATTCGTAGAACTGGCATTGGCATTGAAATTCTTGTCTAAAGCTGATCTTGTATCCAAAACATTCTTCTTAAAAAGAGAGCTTTTCATTGCCATCTGGATTATTATCGCCTTAGGATTAGCAATCTATTTATCAGGATTGATCAGATTCCCTCATGATGATAAAAAGCCTAAAATCTCTATCACCAGAAAAATATTAGGGGTATTGGGAATTGGTTTCGTGATCTATCTGGTTCAAGGGTTAATCCCATCTGACCGTCCGAAACTTCAGTTATTAAGTGGAATTTTACCTCCACTCAATGTAAGCTATTTCCATGATGAAAAAGACGGAATTTTAGGAATGCATCCTGAACACGACTTCTTCAAAGCAATAGAACTGGCTAAAAAAGAAGACAAGCCTATATTGATCGACTTCACAGGATATGGATGTGAAAACTGTAGAAAAATGGAGGAGTTTGTATGGAGCGAACCAGACATTTTACCGATTCTTCAGAATGATGTAGTACTGGCTTCTCTCTACGTAGATGATAAGGAAGAGCTTCCTGAGGATCAGAAAACCAAAATTGACCTGGGAGACGGACAGATCAAGAAGGTAAAAACCATCGGGGACCGATGGAGTTTATTCCAGCAGGTGAACTTTAACAACAACTCTCAGCCTCACTATGTTTTAATTACTCCTGATGGTAAAGTAATCAACACGCCTGTTTCAGGATATATGCCTAAAGAGGATTTCAAAAAATTCCTTGAATGCGGGGTAAATTATTATGCCCACTGATAAAATTTCACTTTTAATAGCCTTAGCTTAAGATATCTATGATTCAAGTTAAGGCTATCATTTAATACTAGTTCTTTATTTCGAGCTCGATCACATACCCCTCATGTCCTCTTACATTGATAAAGTTCCCACCTTCAAATCCCAGATATTGTCCTTTAATTCCGGTAAGCCTCCCTGTAAACTCAGGTTTTTTATCCAAAGTAAATGAGGAAACTTTTTCCGGTTTTTCAAAAGGATAATCAAACATCCACAGCTCTTCACCATCGCTGTAAAATTTCTGGAAATCGTCAGGAAAATATTCTTTTATCTTTTGTCGGAAATCGGCAAGGTCTACTTCTCCTTCAAAATCATCCTGCAGCATCTTTCTCCAATTGGTCTTATCTGCCAGATGTTCTTTTAAAGCTACTTCTATCATTCCTGCTTCATAACGGTTTTCCGTTCTTGCGATAGGCAATGCAAAAGTTGCACCCTGATCAATCCATCTTGTAGGAATCTGTGTATTTCTGGTTACCCCTACTTTTACATCTCCTGTATAGGCCAGATAAACAGTGTGTGGCTGTAGCTGAATTTGTTTTTCGATCTCAAGATCGCGTTCTGCAATATCTAAATGTGCTGTAGAAAGTTCCGGGCGGATAATGGTATCGCTTGCATAAGGGCTTTCAAAAAAACAGTTTTTGCAGAAGCCCATTCTGTAAACTGGTTTATTTTCACCACAATTTACACACTGGAATCCTGTATGTTTTATGCTTAACTCCTTTCCAAACAGCTCATTCATGTGGATCAGATCCCCGGAAAGATTGAGGTAGTATTGGATTGGTTTAGCATCATAGCTTGTCATCTTTAAAATTTGCCCTTGAAACTGCATATTATATTTATATTACTTTTTTAAGTAAATTTAATGATTATATTTTTCAAAAGTAAAATTTATATTTTTGTAATCATAAAAAATACAAATGGTTTATCTTGTAACAGGCGGTAGTGGGTTCATCGGTTCCCATTTAGTTGAACGATTATTAAGAAATGGACATTCTGTCATAAACATTGACAATTTTGATAATTTCTATGACTATCAGGTAAAAATTAAAAATACTTTGGAGTCAATCGGTAAAAATTCGGATTTTGAGTTCTCGGATAAAGAGACGGATATTCCGCGTTTGGTTTCCCTCACCCATTCTGACCAATATTCCCTCTATTGGCAGGATATCAGGGACCTAAAAGACCTTGAAAACATCTTTAAGAATCATCATATTGACATGGTGATCCATCTTGCTGCACTTGCCGGTGTTCGCCCTTCTATTGAACGTCCACTGGAGTACGAAGAAGTGAATGTACGGGGTACTATGAATCTTTGGGAACTGTGTAAAGATTTCCATATTAAAAAATTCATCTGTGCGTCTTCATCAAGTGTTTACGGAAACAATGAAAAAATTCCCTTTACGGAAACAGATAATGTAGACAATCCTATCTCTCCTTATGCTGCTACCAAGAAGAGCGGAGAAATTATAGGACATGTTTACCATAATCTATACCATATAGATATGATCCAACTCAGGTTTTTTACAGTATATGGACCAAGACAGAGACCCGACCTAGCCATACACAAGTTTACAAAGCTTATTTCGGAAAATCAGGAAATCCCTTTCTATGGTGACGGAAATACGGCCAGAGACTATACTTATGTAGATGATATCATTGACGGAATTACCAAATCTATTCTTTATCTGGAAAACAATTCAGGAATTTATGAAATTGTGAATCTGGGTGAAAACCAGGTAATCACTTTGTCTGAAATGGTGGCTACTATTGAAAAGGCATTGGGAAAATCTGCCATCAAAAAAATTCTGCCAATGCAGCCGGGAGATGTCACAAAAACGAATGCCGATATTACAAAAGCAAAGGATTTAATAGGGTATAATCCGGCCACAGACTTCCAAAATGGCATAAAAAAATTTGTGGAATGGTTTTTGAGAAAACGACAATAAGTAAATTGCTGACACAGCTGCCAGCCAGTTTGTGACAACCATTTATAAGAAAAAATTATAAAAAGAATTGAAAATCAAGTATAAAAAAGTTTATTATACAACCTATTTTTATACTTTTGCAAAAAATTAGAAAATTATGTACTGGACATTAGAATTAGCTTCATATCTAAGTGACGCACCTTGGCCAATGACAAAAGCAGAGCTTATTGACTACGCAATCAGAACTGGTGCACCAATGGAAGTAGTAGAAAACCTTCAGGCTATTGAGGACGAAGGAGAAATTTATGAATCTATCGAAGAAGTATGGAGCGACTATCCTACTGACGAAGATTTCCTTTGGAACGAGGACGAATATTAATAAAGCGATAAGCTTTAGGCTGCGTGCTTAGAGCTTTTTTGCCCTTTTTATATATAATTTACACGATAAGTGTTATTTAAAACGCTTAAAGCATTTTGCATTAAGCATAAAGCAAAAAATTTATGAGTTTTTTAAACAAAGTTCTTAAAGGGTTTTTGGGAGACAAAAAAGCGCAGGACCTAAAAGAAGTAAAAAAAGTTGTAACAAAAATCAGAGCTGTAGAACCTAATATCCAACAATTGTCGGATGATGGGTTGAGACAAAAGACGGCTGAGTTTAAAGAGAATATAAAATCTGCAACCAGCAAGATCACCGCTCAAATAGAACAGATAAAAGAGCAGATAAAAAATTCAACCAACGTTGATGAGAAAGAAGCTCTTTTCTCAAAAATTGAGTCTTTAAAGAAAGAATCTTACGAAATTGAAGAAAAAGTTCTGGTTCAGATTCTTCCCGAAGCTTTTGCATTGATCAAAGAAACGGCAAGAAGATGGGCTCAGAATGGAGAAATCCGTGTAACGGCTAGTGACTGGGACAGAGAACTGGCTGCTGCAGGGAAAGATTTCGTTAGTATTGAGGGAGACACAGCTGTTTGGAAAAACTCATGGGACGCTGCCGGAACTCCTGTAGTTTGGGATATGGTCCACTATGATGTTCAGTTTATCGGAGGGATTATTCTTCACAGTGGTAAAATTGCCGAAATGGCAACCGGTGAAGGTAAAACTTTGGTAGGAACATTACCTATTTATTTAAATTCACTTCCTGAAAGAGGGGTACACGTTGTAACCGTGAACGATTATCTTGCAAAAAGAGACTCGGCATGGATGGGTCCTCTTTATCAGTTCCACGGCATGTCTATCGATTGTATCGATAACCACCAGCCGAACTCTGATGGAAGAAGAAAAGCATACAACTCGGATATTACCTATGGAACGAATAACGAATTCGGTTTCGATTATCTGAGAGACAACATGGTGACATCACCTTCAGAACTGGTACAAAGAGAACTGAACTTTGCTATCGTGGATGAGGTGGACTCTGTATTGGTAGATGACGCCAGAACACCATTGATCATTTCAGGTCCGGTTCCTCAGGGAGACAGACAGGAGTTTGATGTTCTTAAGCCTTCTATCGACAGAATTGTTGAAGTACAAAAGAAAACCGTTTCTGCTATTTTCAATGAAGCAAAGAAATTAATCGCTGCAGGAAATACAAAAGAAGGAGGATTCAAATTACTTCAGGCATACAGAGGTCTTCCAAAAAACAGACAATTAATCAAATTTTTATCGGAAAGCGGAAACAGAGCATTGCTTCAGAAAGTTGAAGCGCAATACATGCAGGACAACAACCGTGATATGCCGATTGTAGATAAAGATCTTTACTTCGTAATCGAGGAGAAAAACAATCAGGTAGACCTTACAGACAAAGGTGTTGAATACATGTCTCAAGGAAACTCTGATCCTAACTTCTTCGTACTGCCGGATATCGGAACTGAGATTGCTGAAGTAGAAGCTAAAAATCTTTCCAAAGAAGAAGAGTTCGAAGCTAAAGAAAGACTTTTCGCTGAATTTGCTGAAAAATCTGAGCGTGTTCACACCATGAGCCAGCTATTGAAAGCTTACACATTATTTGAAAAAGATGATGAGTATGTGGTAATTGATGGTGAAGTAAAAATCGTTGATGAGCAGACAGGTCGTATCATGGAGGGACGTCGTTATTCAGACGGTCTTCACCAGGCAATTGAAGCGAAAGAGAATGTAAAAATTGAGGCAGCTACTCAAACTTTTGCAACCATCACGCTTCAGAACTATTTCCGTATGTACAACAAGCTTGCGGGGATGACAGGTACTGCTGAAACCGAAGCTGGAGAGCTTTGGGAAATCTATAAATTAGACGTTGTGGTAATTCCTACCAACCGTCCTATTTTAAGACATGACAAGCAAGACTTGGTTTTCAAAACGAATAGAGAGAAATATAATGCTGTCATCGAAGAAATTGAAAAATTAACAGCACAGAAAAGACCTGTACTTGTAGGTACTACTTCTGTTGAAATTTCTCAATTACTATCAAAAGCACTTCAATTAAGAAAGATCCCACACCAGGTATTGAACGCGAAGCTTCACAAAAAAGAAGCGGAAATTGTAGCTGGAGCAGGGCAGCCGGGAGTTGTAACCATTGCAACCAACATGGCAGGTCGTGGTACGGATATCAAGCTTTCCAAGGAAGTAAAAGATGCAGGAGGTTTAGCGATCATCGGTACGGAAAGACACGATTCAAGACGTGTTGACAGACAGTTGAGAGGTAGAGCGGGACGTCAGGGAGATCCGGGAAGTTCTCAGTTCTATGTGTCTCTTGAAGATAACTTAATGCGTTTGTTCGGTTCTGAAAGAATTGCTAAAATGATGGACAGAATGGGTCACAAAGAGGGAGAAGTAATTCAGCACTCTATGATCAGTAAGTCTATTGAAAGAGCTCAGAAGAAAGTAGAAGAAAATAACTTCGGAACAAGAAAAAGACTTCTTGAGTATGATGACGTAATGAATAAACAGCGTGACGTAATCTACAAGAGAAGAAAGAACGCTCTTTTCGGAGACCACTTGAAGTATGACATCACCAATATGATTTTTGATGTAGCTAATTCTATCGTTGCGAAAGGGAAAGCTTCAGGAAATTATAAAGATTTTGAATATGAAATCATTAAAACATTTACGATGGAATCTCCGGTTTCACAAAGTGATTTTAATAATAAGAATGTTCAGGATCTGACCAATATCTTATTCAAAGCAGCTCAGGAGGATTATAGAATGAAGCTGAATCTGTTGAAAGAAAAATCATTCCCTATCATTGAGAATGTATACCAAAATCAGGGTTCAATGTTCAAAATGATCCAGGTTCCTTTCACAGACGGACACAAAACAATGACTATTGTAGCTGATCTTAAAGAAGCATATGATACTCAGTGTGAAAGTTTAGTGAATGATTTTGAAAAGAATATCACTTTATCGATTATCGATGAAAACTGGAAGCTTCACCTTCGTGAAATGGACGACTTGAGAAGATCATCACAGGGAGCTGTGTATGAGCAGAAAGATCCACTGGTAATCTATAAGCAGGAATCTTTCCACTTATTCAGTGAAATGATCGATAAATTAAACAAAGAAATTATTTCTTTCTTATATAAAGGAGAAATTCCAGCGTAAGAAAAATTTAATAATATCATCTAAAAACCGCTCTGGCATTGGCCATAGCGGTTTTTTGTTATTCAGTATATAATAATTTTATGATAAATATCAATATTATTATTTATTTAGAACAGTTAAAAATAATATATTTGCAGAAAATTTGAGTTTCATGAAAAATGTACTGATCTGTGCTTCCGCACTGGGAACAATGCTGGTTTCTGCGCAAAAAAAAGACACCATCAAATCCAATGATATTGAAGAAGTAATTGTTAACGGAAGATATTATCAGAAGTACAAATTAAATGAGGTTTCAGGTTCACTAAGAATTCAGACCCCTATTCTTGAGCTGCCACAAAATGTACAGTCTGTAAGTTCACAGGTTCTTGCTGATCAGATGACTCTAAATATGTCTGAAGGAATTGTCCGTAACGTAAGTGGGGCAAGAAAAGTAGAACACTGGGATAATGTATATTCCAATGTTTTCATGAGAGGAGCAGGTATTGCTACTTTCATGAACGGGATGAATGTTTCTTCTACTTGGGGACCCATCAATCCTGACGCATCTATCATAGACAGAATAGAGTTTGTAAAAGGTCCTGCCGGATTTATGGGTTCTATGGGAGATCCTGCCGGATTTTATAATGTAGTGACTAAAAAACCTACAGGAAAGTTTGCCAACAGTGTGCGTTTCACAACGGGAAGCTATAATCTTTTCAGAGGAGAAGCTGATCTGGATGGAGTTCTTGTAAAAGACGGGGTTTTAGACTACCGTATCAATTTAATGGGAAGCTCCAACAATTCCTGGGTAGAAAATGATAAAACAAGCAAAATCATTGTTGCACCTTCCATTACTTTCAGACCTACAAAGAGCACTACATTTACGGCTCAGTATAACTATCAATACTTAAAATTCAACCAGCCTGGAGCTTATCTGATGTCAAACGACGGATACGCTTCACTGAATGTACATACCAACTTTAATGATCCGAACTTCAAGAAAACTGAAGTAAAAGACCAGAGTTTATTCTTAAGTTTAGACCAGAAGCTTTTCAAAGACTGGGTTTGGAGCACACAGTATGCTTATATGGATCTGAATTACGACGGAGGTTCTTGGTGGGGAACTTTTGATGCGAACAATAAGAATGTTTTCAACAGAACTTTAAGCAACTGGCAGGCAAAAGGAAAAAATCACATTTTCCAGACCTATGTTAGAGGAAAGCTTAATACAGGAAATATTGTTCATAAAATAATCGCAGGGTTCGATTACGGAGACAGAAAATACAATGCTGACTTTTCATCCTATTCGAAAATTGTAGATGGTAAAGAAACCTTATTATTTCCTATTAACATTTATAATGTGAATTATGGTGTAGATCCTTCTCAACTTCCTTCTTCTGATTTTTATACATTAAACACTTCTGCTCCGTTTTATAATGATCAGGGCGTAAAATATACATCTTATTATGCTCAGGACCAGATTGAAATGTTTGACAATAAACTGAGATTAACATTGGCAGGAAGGTATACCAGCGGTAAAACCTATTCTGCATATCCTAATCTGAGCCCGGGAACACCTGTTGTACCAGATACAGCGGGTGAGTTTACTCCAAGAGTTGGGGTGAGTTACTCTATCAATGAAAACTTCTCAGCGTACGGAATTTATGATAAGACTTTTGTACCCCAATCCGGAACAGGAATTAACAAAACCAAAATTACAGATCCCTTCAGAGGCCAGAATATTGAATTCGGACTTAAAAAAGACTGGTTCGGTGGAAAATGGAATACCACTTTTGCGGTTTACGAAATCCGAAGACAAAATATTCTTGTAGCAGGAAATGCCAATGAAAACGATGGAGTTGCGTTTCAAGTTGCTACAGGCGAGCAAAGAGCAAGAGGTTTTGAAACCGATATCAAAGGAGAAATCATCAAAGGTCTGAATCTTATCATCAACTATGCTTATACAGACGCTAAAACAGTTAAAGACACAGATCCTGCAAGAATTGGAGTTCAGTCTCCAGGAAATGCAAAAAATGTTCAGAATACCTGGATCAACTACAGATTCCAGAATGGTGTTTTAAATGGTTTCGGTATTTCTGCAGGATATCAATATCAGGGAGGAAGACAATCCTGGTATGGGGTAAGTGCAACAAAAGATCAGAGTCTTCCTGATTATTTTGATACCAACTTCGGCGTTTCTTATGTTGCTAAAAAATTCGATGTTAACTTTATGTTGAACAATGTTCTTAACAGGAAGCTTTACAGCGGATATAGAGGAGATGGAGGAGAATATGCATGGATCTACAATGCTCCTCGTAACTGGAGAGTATCAATAGGATATAAATTTTAAAAATCAAAGGTTAGCCCCTCATGGGGTTAACTTTTTGCTATGAGAAAAAAGCATCACCATAAAAAGAAAGTGTCTCCTGCAAAAAAATGGTCTGCCAAGCTGCATTTGTGGCTGGGTTTATCCGTTGGAATCATTGTATTTATAGTCTCTCTTTCAGGGACTTTATATGTTTTTAAGGATGAAATACAGAATAGCTTACGCAAGGAAGCCATTTACCTGAAAAAAGACGATATAGGAAAAAAGCCATTGTCTATTCATCTGCTTCGTGAAAAAGTAACGCTGGAACTTAATGAAAAATATCCCGTAAGTGCTGTAGAAATTCCTTTAGACAAAACAAAATCCTATCAGTTTGAATACTATGACAAAAGCAAAAAAGGATGGAATTATTTTCAGCAGGTACACATCAACAAACTAGTCTATGTGAATCAGTACACCGGGCAAATTCTGGCAGTTTATGATGAAAAGTATGATGTGTTCAATATTCTGAAATATATCCACTGGGGACTTCTGCTTAATTCAGAATGGGGACCGTATACTGTAGGAATCCCAACTGTTATTTTCGTCATTATGCTGATTACAGGGATCATTTTATGGTGGCCTAAAAACAAAAATGCAAGAAAAGGACGTTTTTGGTTCAATTGGGAAAATGTAAAAAACTGGAAGCGTAAAAACTATGATCTTCATAATGTTCTTGGATTCTATGCATCATTTATTGCGCTGCTTCTGAGTGTTACCGGACTATATTTTGCCTATCCCTATGTAAAAAACACTTTTACTTTTGCACTGTCTGGCTCATGGGAACTGCCAAAGGAAAAAGAAAGAAAATCCCCGGACTCTCTGATGGCAAAGAATGAAGCAGTTTTTGATCTCGCTGCGGTACAAACTCAAAAGCTGTACGCGAAATCATCCAGCTTCAGAATGACTTTGAACGGAAAGAATAAAAAAGGAAAAGAGCTTAAAAATCTTCCGGTAACGGTTTATGGGATGGATGGAAGATACAGTGAAAGAAACATCCTGACATTCGACAAATACTCCGGAAAACTACTCGCCAATAAACCTCATCACAATCTCAATACTGCCGAGAAATATTCCAACGCCAATTATGACATCCATACCGGTTCCTACTTCGGAATCATTGGAAAAGTCATCTGGTTTATAGCCGGCCTCACATGTACATCGCTCCCTGTAACCGGATTTCTGGTCTGGTGGGGAAAAAGAAAGAAAAAAGGAAAGAAAATATAATGAAAAAAGTGCTTTTATCAGCTGCCTGCTTAGGAACTACCACTGTTTTTGCTCAGGTAAAAGATAGTTTACAAACTAAAAATGTAGACGAGGTTGTCATGACTGCTTCCAGAAAAAAGGAAAGCATCAAAGAAGTTCCAAGCTCCATAACGGTGGTAGGAGAGAAACAGATTCAGTCTCAGCTGACCGTTAACTCAGATATCACAAGCATCCTGCAGTATACCGTTCCCAGTTTAGGAACCAATTCGGGGCAGACATCCAATACAGGACAGACCTTAAGAGGACGTCAGGTTCTGGTTTTGATTGATGGAATTCCACAATCTACGCCACTTCGTAACGGAGCAAGAGATTTAAGAACCATTGACCCTTCAGCGATCGAAAGAATAGAGGTAATCAAAGGGGCTTCTTCCATTTATGGTAACGGAGCAGACGGAGGGATCATCAATTATATTACAAAAAAAAGCAAAACAGATAAAAAAATCTCCGGAATTTCACAGATCGGGCTTACAGGACAGCCTTATGGAGGTACTTTAGGAGTAAGAGCCAGTCAGCTTTTATCAGGAAAGATCAACAAGTTTGATTATACCCTTTCATTAGCCTACGAAAGAACAGGATATACAAAAGACGGAGATGGTGTTTTGATAAGTCCTACCTACAGTATTGCGAAGATGGACAACTACAACGGACTGTTGAAAATAGGTTATGACATCAACGAAAATCAGAGAATTGAGGCTTCTTATATTGGTTATTCTTCAAGATCAGATCTGAATGTAGGATTAAAAACAGGAAAATACGGCATCAAGCCAACGATTGGTGAAGGAATTGGGAAAGGTTTGGAAACAACTCCCCAGGGAACTCCGAAAAACCACAACATAAGAGTAAGCTACGACAATAAGAACCTGTTTGCAGGAACGTCTTTGAATATCAACCTTTATTATCAGGATTTTAAAACCGTTTACGGCTACAGCGACACCTTTTTCAACGGCGGGCAGTCGAATGTAATCTCAAAAAAAGCAGGAGCAAGATTCAATTTTGATACCCAGCTTTGGAATTCAGCGAACTCTCAGGCGGAAATCATCTACGGAGCCGATATTCTGAATGATGAAACCGTTCAAAAGCTGGAAGACGGACGTTTCTGGACTCCCAATATGAACATGACCAATATTGCGCCTTTCGTACTGGCCAAAATTGATCTGTTTAAAAAAATTACGATCAAAGGAGGACTTCGCTATGAGAACATCAAAGTAAATGTTGATGATTTCAATACCCTTTCTACCCTTAAAAGTGACGGAACTTTCACGAAAAGTATTCCTGTTGCAGGTGGAAAACTGAGCTACAATGCACTGGTAGGAAATATTGGTATCCGCTATAATATTGAGCCTTATATCAACCTCTTTGGTAGCTTCTCTCAGGCCTACTCTATCAATGAGTTAGGAAGAATTTTAAGAACCTCAACTTCTGAAACGATCAAAAATCTGGAAACGAAACCCATCATCGTTAATAATTACGAATTGGGAGCAACAGGACAGCTTTCCAGTTGGTTGAATTATGAATTAACTTCTTATGTAAGCACATCGAAACTGGGAGCATCATTCGTACAAAGTCCGGACAGAGCATTAATGATTCAGCGATCTCCTGAAATCGTGTACGGAGTGGAAGGATTCTTACACTTTACTCCGGTAAAATGGATTCAGTTTGGCGGAAGCTATAGCTGGATGGAAGGAATTACTTCTGTAAAAGACGATGGTGATTATTCCACAAAGATCAACAACAGCAGAATTTCTGCCCCTAAAGTATTGGCATATGTTCAGGCCAGACCTATCCCTGCTCTATCAGTTGGGCTTGATATGCTCCACTCTTTCCAGCAAAACAGATTTGAACCTAATGCCAAGACAGGATTGTATGCTTATGGTGAAGGATATGTACCTGAGTATACTGTTTTCAATTTCAAATCCAGTTATGAGGTTAACAACAACTGGAGAGTATCATTAGGTATTGAAAACATTTTCAACAAACTGTACCAGCCTGCCATTTCATGGTGGACAGCAAGAGACAGTGATTTTACCAATGCTCTTGGACTGAGAGGAACATTCATGATTGAATACAAATTTTAATTAATCTAAATAAAAAGTAAAGCATATCTTTGCTTTACTTTTTACTGTTATATGAAGAAAAAGCATCATCATAAAAAGAAACCGGGCTTTATCAAAAAATGGTCCGCCAAACTGCATCTGTGGTTCGGATTGGGAATAGGCTTCCTGATCTTTATTATCTCTGTTACCGGGGCATTGTACGTCTTTAAGGATGAAGTGGAAAATATCACCCGAAAAGATGTCATCTACCATCACGAGCAAAATATAGAGCAGAAACAGGTCCTTCCCATCAGAGTGATGGAAAAGGCTGTTGCGGAGCAGGTAAAAGAGAAATATCCTATCCACTGGGTAAATGTTCCTATTGATAAAAAAATGTCCTATATGTTCTTCTGGTATGAACATAATACAGATGCCTGGAACTATTTTGATGAATTTCCCATCTATAAACAGGCTTATGTAAACCCATACACCGGAAAAGTACTGAGAGTCTATGATGAGAAAAACGGATTCTTCAATATTGTAAAAATGATCCACTGGAGCTACCTCCTGAAACAGGACTGGGGAACTTATGTAGTGGGAATTCCTGTTATTATTTTTATTATTATGCTGATCTCCGGGATCATTCTATGGTGGCCCAAGAACAAAGCAGCCAGAAAACAGCGTTTTGCCTTCAAATGGAAAAATATTAAAAGCTGGAAGCGAAAAAACTACGACCTTCATAATGTACTGGGGTTTTACGCATCCATCTTTGCTCTGATTTTTTCCATCACTGGACTTTTCTATGCATTCTTTGTGGTGCAGGCAATGATCTATGTGATATTTTCCGGTGGAGAAACAAAATATCCCGACTTCTCACATATTAAAACAAAGGCACCTATCGAATTGAGAACAGAAGGAACACTGGATAAAATCATCAATACAGTACAGACAAAATATCCTGAATCTTATGGTTTCGCTATCGATTTAGGACATCCGCATATGGATGATCACGAGCACCCCAACTTTGAAGTATACGTAAAACATCTTTCTTATTCATACCATAAAAGCAGCAGCTTAATCTTTGATGAAAACTCAGGAGAATTGCTGCATACTCATGACCCTAAAGACAAAAACTTCGGAGAAAAGGTTGTGAACGCCAATTATGATATTCACGTAGGTGCTATTCTGGGACTTCCTACCAAGATCATTGCTTTTATTGTAAGTATCATTTGTGCCTCGCTTCCGGTTACCGGATTTATGATATGGTGGGGCAGAAAAAAGAAAAAAACAGTAAAAACGGGTTAACATATTAAATAAAACCCTATTAATAATCCATTAATACAATCTTTTTTATAATTTTAGCGCCTAGAATTTAATAATAGAAATGTCATTAATAGATTTATCAAAACAAGTTGCCCTTGGAGTTGACATCGGCGGAACCAATACTAAATTCGGAATCGTAAACCACCGTGGAGAAGTTCTGGATAAAGGAAACCTGAGAACCGATGCTTATGACAAAGTTGAGGATTTCATTGATGCTTTATATGACCATGTTTATCCAATGATGGAAAAGTATGGAACTGAAGCACACTTTGATGGAATTGGAGTAGGCGCACCTAATGCAAACTACTACAAAGGAACGATAGAACTTGCTCCTAACCTTCCCTGGAAAGGCGTTATTCCTTTCGCTGAACTGATGACGGCAAAATTCAATCTTCCTTGTACAGTAACCAATGATGCCAATGCGGCAGCTCTTGGAGAAATGCTTTTCGGAGCAGCAAGAGGAATGAAGGATTTCATCATGATTACACTGGGAACAGGGGTAGGCAGCGGAATCATTGCCAATGGAAGTTTAATCTATGGACATGACGGGTTTGCCGGAGAATTGGGTCATACGATTGTAAAACCGGGTGGTAGAAAGCATTGGAGCACAGGATCAGAAGGAAGTCTGGAAGCGTATGCTTCTGCTACGGGAATTACCATTACAGCCAAAAAAATGAGGGCGGAATTTCCGGAATCCATGTTGAACCAATATCCTGAAGATGCGATCAATTCTAAAACAGTATACGAATGTGCTATCAAGGAAGATCCTATTGCGATTGAGGTTTTCAGATATACGGGTCAGAAACTGGGTGAGGCCCTGGCTAATTTTGTTATGTTCTCTTCACCGGAAGCTATTCTTCTGTTTGGAGGAGTAATCAAAGCGGGAGATTTTATCTTAAAGCCTGCTAAACTGCATATGGAAAGAAATCTTCTTCCTATTTTCAGAAATAAGGTAAAACTGGTATTCAGTGAGCTTGACGAAGCAGATGCCGCCATTCTTGGAGCAAGTGCTTTAGTTTGGGAAAAATAACTGAACGCTATTTTAAATAATTCAGAGCATCCTCTTAGGGTGCTTTTTTTGTTCCCACAGATTGCACAGGTTTTCACAGGTTATTATTCTATATTTTCTAGTGAAAACATTAGTGTTATTTTTGTTTAAAAGTAAAAGGGAGAATATAATAAGATGCTTCGACTATGCTCTGCATGACAGCGTTAATTCTCACTTTTTTAAATGATCTCAGATATCAATCATTAACATTTGTACTGAATCTATTTTGACCACAGATCGCACAGATTTTCACAGATGATCGGGTTATATTTTATTATGCCTATTTGTGAAAACATTGGTGTTATTTGTGTTAAAAAGTAAAATGCTTCGACAAAGCCCAGCAAGACACAGCTAATACTAGCCGTTCTAAAATACTTTACGATGATTAGGTGCGAGAAACTTCATACTATTTTCCTAGTGTTATTTGTGAAAACATCGGCGTTATTTGTGTTTAGAATCATTTGTCACATCTATCATTGTAATTTACGTTTCAGACGTAAAATCGTGTTTAAATGAAAAAGTTTTTCCTATTTTTGATCAGCTTTTCCGGATAAAGGAAGAGATCATAAAACAATATAATTACCTACAATGGACAACAATAATTTAGAACAGATTACTTTCGGAGGCGGATGTTTCTGGTGCGTAGAAAGCTGTTTCAATATGCTGAAAGGGGTACAATCTGCTATTTCAGGATATTCAGGTGGACATAAAGACAATCCGACTTATCAGGAAGTCTGTACAGGAGAAACCGGACATGCGGAAGTGGTACAGATTACTTATGATCCGTCAGTTATTTCTTATGAACAGCTGATGGATGTGTTTTTCTTTCTTCATGATCCTACTCAATTGAACAGACAAGGAAATGATATCGGAACCCAGTACCGTTCTGTTATTTACTATAAAGATAATGCTGAAAAAGCAAAAGCTGAAGAAGCCATCAAGGTATCTCAGGAATCGGGAAGATGGGCTGGTACCTACGTAACGGAATTAACGAAATTCGACAAATTCTGGCCGGCAGAACAATATCATCAGGGATATTATAATGAAAATCCGACACAGCCGTATTGCAGCGCTGTAGTGGGACCAAAAATCCAGAAGTTTAAAAAACACTTCGGAGAGATGGGAATGCTGAATGCAGAATAAAACAAAATGTAATTCGGACATTTACAATCAATATAAAAATAACAGAAGCGAAGAGGAACCTCTTCGCTTCTTGTTTGATTCAAACATGCGTATACCGGGAAACATTCCTGTTGAATTTTAAATATTGGTGAAGGAATTCTATTCTGCCTGTATCATTTCATTTTTACCCGAATATTTTCTGATGATGTATTCTGTGGCCGGTTTTAATTCTTTTTTGTTTTCCGGATCAACTCCATCCATAGTAAAAAACTCAACTTTTCCTCTGACTTTTGAATACCACATTTTTCCCAAAGCATTTTCTACTGTAAGTGTATCTTTTCTTGTAACCCGTTTAAAGTACTTAATCTGAATATCATCCTTAGGAACAATATTCAATACAAGATTTTCTTCATTGCAATCGGCAAGCTTATATTCATTTTGATCCCAGTACATACAATTCTTTTCAATTGCGGGAAGAGTCAAAAAACCGAATGGTTCATATACATTTCTGTTTCCTGATGAGCAGTAATAATTTCCGATCAAAAATCCTCCAAGCATTAATATCCCTAAGAGACCAAAACTATTTTGTCTGGCAAATTCCGGCATTTTAAAGTGTTGCTCATTAATGATATTAATATTGATTTTAGACAGCCTCTCTGATATAACCTCCTCATCCTGATCCACACTTATTTTTACCGTGGTCAGATTCTTTTTTTCATCATTTCTGATAAAAGTCCTTGAAAAATCAGTGAAGTCTTTATAGCCTATATACTGGCTCATCTTGTTGAGCCTCTCTGCCTCAATATTCCTGCAGCTGTTCCCTTCTACAAAGTCTTCATAATATCGGATGAATGTTTTCTCTGAAATATCATAGAATTTCAGATTATCAATAAAACAAAGATGCAGATAAGAAGCCAATCCACTTTTTGTGGTTTTCTCCGACTCTTTTCTTGCCTGCTCAAATACTTCATTAATCAGTAGTTTTTTCTTGGACATAAACAGTGTTTTCGGGCATTACAAAGTAGATGATTTTCAGTCATACCTCATTACGGATTTCCGTAATAACTCCACACTTCACTACTGTCTATTGATGTCTATGTTTTGTCTAACATCTCTATTCTTTTTTGCCGCAAATTTGCCTTAGAAATCAACAAAACATGACCAAAAACTGATTTCAAAAAAACCAGAGAAAACAGAGATTAAACTCCGGATCGGGAAGCAGATGTTTCGCCTCCGTTTTTAAAGGTTCACTTCCCTAAAAAATTAAGAAGCGCTTCGAAATTTTAACAGTGTACAGCTCATGATCCATACATCGTGAGAGGAAGAAATACGATTTCAATTTCGAAAATTTTAAAGGAAATGATCCAAATTATAATGATGCTATTAGGCTTAGCATTTTCAGAGAATAATGCCAATACAACAGCAACTGATAACAATAACTACGAACCCTCTGCAATGAGCTTTACAACCGAAACAGGAATGGCTCCGGAAGACACCAGTGGAGAAACAGGGCAGATTTTGCCTCCAAAAAAATAATTAAACAAAAGGGCAATGAAAATTGTCCTTTTTTTAATATCTTTAGTTGTTATCAATTATTATCATGTATCCCGGTTTTAAATTTGTAGGAATTTTTCTTTTATTCATTAGCTGCAATTTTTCTGAAAACAGAAATCCTCCGGTAAAAGCCCCTTCCACTGAAGCGGACAAAATGTATAATGAAGCGGCAGCTTTATATAATAATGATAATGAAAAGGCATTTACCCTTCTATCTAAAGCAGAGAGCATTTATAAGCTAAAAAATGATTCAGCTGATATTGCATCGTGTTTAATTATCAAGGCTATTATCCTCAATGATATCGGAGATTACCTTAGCAGTAATGAAAGAGCTATCGATGCATTGTCCTTTTTAAAACTGCCCAGAGACTCTGCCTATCTTCCTTCCATTTATAATAACCTTGCAATATCTGAAAAAAATCTCAAGCATTATTCTGAGGCTCTCAACTGGTATCATAAAGCTTTACAGTTAAGTTCGGATAATTCTCAGAAAATCACTATTAAAAATAACATTGCAGACACCTATGGAAAACTGAAAAATTATCCGAAGGCAATTCATATCTATCAATCTCTTCTTAAGGAAAAAAACCTGCAAAAAAATGAGATTGATTATGCCCGGATTTTAGATAATTACAGTTATATAAGCTGGCTTGAAAATAAAAACTACAATGCAGAACCCAATCTGTTAAAAGCTTTTGCTCTCAGACAAAAAATCAACGATAAAGCGGGTCTGATATCCAGTCATTCTCATCTTGCTGAGTATTACTTACACTCGGATAAATCAAAAGCCTTGTATCATAACCATCAAAAATATCTTTTAGCAAAAGTAATCAAAAACCCAGGTGACAGGATAGAAGCCATCGAATTTCTGGTAAAAAGTGATACAAAAAGCAACTTACAAGACTATTTTGCAGAATATCAGTATCTGAATGACAGCATCCAGCTATCTAAAGATAAAGCAAAAAACAGATTTGCATTAATAGAATTTGATGTAGAAAAGAAGAACGCAGAAAACCAAAAGTTAAAAATTATTACTGTTCAAAAACAAAACAGGATTCTGAAGCAGAATGTAGTTTTAGGAATTCTGTCTTTAACTCTGATTGGCGGCTGGATTGTTTACAAGAGAAGAAAAAAAGGGCTGCAGCGGGAAAATGAATTAAGAATAAAAGAAAATCAACTTCATCTTTCCAAAAAAGTACATGATGTGGTGGCCAATGGGATTTACCAGGTGATGACGAAGATCGAAAATCAGGAAGATTTTGACAAAGAAAGAGTACTTGATGAGCTGGAATTTGTCTACGAAAAGTCCAGGGATATTTCTTATGAGAAGACCGCTTCTGAAAATAAGCCGGAATTCAGTAAAAGAATATCTACCCTTATTGCATCGTTTAATAATGAAAATGTAAAAACTTATCTTGCCGGAAACGACGAAACTATATGGAAGACCTTGAATGATTTTACCCGGGAAGAAATCTATCAGGTGATGCGGGAACTTCTTATCAACATGAAAAAACACAGTCATGCCACCCTTGTTGCCTTTAAATTTGAAAGAAAAAATAACATCATACAAATTCAGTATACAGACAATGGCATCGGTATCCCGGGAGGAATTATCTACAAAAATGGTTTAACAAATACGGATTCCCGTATTGAAACTATTCATGGAGAAATTATTTTTGACACTGAAACCGAAAAGGGATTGAAAATTTATATTTCATTTCCTGCTTCTTAAAAAAGAAAAAGAATGTTCAAAAAAATTTTAATAGCTGAAGATCACGAAAGCAGCAGTATTTCTGTACAGAAAACATTAGAAGACCTTCATATTTCCAACACAGATTATGTTTATTATTGTGATGATGCATTAGCTAAAATTCAAAAATCCATTCGTGAAGATGATCTTTATGATTTGTTAATTACAGACCTTTCTTTTGAAGAAGACCATAATATACAGAATCTTAAAGATGGAAAAGAACTGATAAAAACCGTTAGAGAGCTTCATCCTTCGCTGAAAGTTATTGTATTTTCAGCTGAGCACAGATCCGGGATTATAGATAGCCTGTTTAATGAATACAAAATCAATGGTTTTGTCCGTAAGGCCAGAAATGATTCAAAAGAACTGAAAAAAGCAATCGCTTCTACCTACGTGAATGAAAATTATCTTTCCCTGGATCTTAAACAGGAAGTAAAGAAGCTCAACAATTATGAGTTTTCCAACTATGACATCACTTTGGTGTCTCTCTTATCGCAGGGAGTTTTACAGAAAAATATACCGGTTTATCTTCAGAATAACGATATTAAGCCCAACAGCTTAAGCAGCGTAGAGAAAAAACTCAACAGTATGAAAGAAGATCTTCAAATAACAAGTAATGAACAGCTTGTTGCTTTTTGTAAAGATCTGGGAATAATTTAAACGTTACCAGAGTCATTTTCGTATACAAACCTTTCATTTTTTGAAAGGTTTTTGCTTTACGGTTTTCCGTAAGGATTGAACTTTAAAGGGTTATATTTTTGAGTACAAATAAAAAATAACCGGATGGACCTTAAAATTAAACTTGAGCAGTTACAACAAAAAGTATCAGGATTAAAAGATCACATTTCAACTGAAGAGGCTACTAAAAATGCTTTTGTAATGCCTTTTATACAAATTTTAGGCTATGACATTTTCAATCCTACAGAAGTGGTACCTGAGCATATCTGCGATATAGGAACTAAGAAAGGAGAAAAAGTGGATTATGTAATTAAAAACAATGATGAGCCTATTTTTATTATTGAATGTAAACACTGGAGAGAAAGTGCTGATGCCCATAATTCTCAGCTCCACAGATATTATCATGTTTCTAAAACAAGATTTGGTGTTCTGACTAACGGAATTATTTATAATTTTTATACAGATCTTGAAAAGCCTAATATTATGGATGAAAAGCCATTTTTCACCATTAATATTGAAGACTTAAAAGACAGTTCAATCAAAATATTGGAAAGTTTTACTAAAAAGGATTATAACCTTGAGAGTATTCTCGACTCTGCTGAAGCATTGAAGTACATTAAGGCTATACGAAAAGAATTCGAAAAAGAAATAGAATCTCCATCTGATGAAATTGTAAAACTGTTGGTTGGAAGATTTTTTGAAAAACCAATGACCGCTAATAGAATGCTCTCTTTTAAAGAGTATACAAAAAAAGCATTAGCAACTTCTATTAATGAATCTATAAGTTTCAGACTTAAGTCTGCTTTAAATATCAACGAACAAATTGAGAAACAGGAAGAAGATATAAAAACATCTCAGCCTATTGACGAAAATAATGATTCTAAAATTGTGACTACTGAAGAAGAACTTGAAGGTTTTCAAATCGTAAAAGCTATTATGCGGGAAAAAATACCAGCAGCACGTATTGCCTATAGGGATACATTGTCTTATTTTGGAATTCTACTTGATGACAATAACAGAAAACCTCTTTGTAGATTACATTTCAATACGGCTAACAAATACATTGAAACCTTCCATAATGGCAAGGATGCAGGAGAAAAAGTTCTATTAAATAACCTGGATGAAATTTATAACTTTAGAGAAGAGCTTCATAAAACACTAGAAAATTATTAAAAATATATTCGAAAGCAATAAATCACCTAAAACAGCATGAAAGGTGAACAACCTGTTGCTTTTTGTAAAGATCTGGGAATAATTTAAGTCAATTACGGTTTTCCGTAAGGTTCTTTTTCACAATATACTTACTTTTGATGTAAGAAATGATGAAAAAAACTAATAACACCCAATATAATTTTATACAGTTCGAAAAAGGTATCTCGTCTGAGATACCTTTTTACTTTCTTATCATTTCCGTATGCGGAATATCATCTTCCAGATATTTTTTCCCTGTATCTACAAATCCGAACCCACTGTAAAATCTTAAAAGATAATCCTGTGCGGATATTTTGATTTCAGAAGTGTGAAAACGGTTTTCTATGGTTTCTACGGCATATTGTATCAACTGTTTACCCAGACTTTTACCTCTCGCCAGCTCTGTGGTCAGAACCCTTCCGATAGAAGTTTCATCATACTTTATCCCTTTATCAAAAACCCGGCAGTAGGCCAGTACCTGTCCTTCTTCTTCAGCCCAGATATGAACGGCTTTCTGGTCATAATTATCCAAATCAGGGTAAGGACAGTTCTGTTCAATAACAAAAACATCAATACGAGCTTTCAGTACCGCATATAATTCCGGAACAGTAAACTCATCAAATGTTTTGATTTTCCAGATCGTATTACTCATCGAAACTTATATTATTATTAGTTAAAAACTCATTGGTCTTTTGGATAAAGTCAAGAATTTTATCTCCTCCTTCTTTCTTTTCTGCTGAGGTGATATACAATTCGGGAAGATCTTCCCATGTTTTATGAAGTTCAGCTTTATAGTCTTCAACATTTTTGATAACAGCATTCGGTTTCAGTTTATCTGCCTTTGTGAAGACAATCGAAAACGGTATTCCGCTTTCACCACACCACTGGATAAATTCCAGATCAATTTTCTGCGGAGTATGCCTTACATCTACCAATACAAAAAGGTTGACCAGATTTCTTCTGTTCAGAATATAATTGGTGATCAGCTTTTCAAAATCCTTTCGCTGAACTTTTGAAACTTTTGCATAACCATATCCGGGTAAATCGGTAAGATACCAGTTTTCGTTCACTAAAAAATGATTGATCAGCTGGGTTTTCCCGGGAGTCTGCGATGTCTTGGCCAGATCTTTATGATTCATCATGGCATTGATCAGTGATGATTTTCCTACGTTCGACCTTCCGATAAAAGCATATTCGGGAATATTGGGTTCTGGGCATTCCTGCCATTTTCCACTGCTCTTTACAAACTCTGCTGTTTTGATAATCATTTTTGAATGTATTTTAGAAAAATAAACCATTAAGAAAAGCTCTTAATGGTCATTATATGTTTTAAACTTTATCTTTTATCCAGTTATACAGGATTTCATTGAACTCATCCGGCTTTTCCATCATGGCAGCATGGCCGCATTTGTCAATCCAGAATAAATCGGAATTCGGAATAAACTTGTGCATATCTTCTGCCACTTCCGGTGGAGTGACATTATCCTGTTTACCCCAGATCAGACAGGTAGGTGTCACAATCTTCGGAAGATCATTCAGCATGTTGTGTTTGATGGCACTTCTGGCCAGCATTACCGTCTTTATTCCCTTCATTCTGTCATTAACGACTGCAAAAACTTCATCTACAAGATCTTCTGTGGCCACCTTTGGATCATAGAAAACTTCTTCTGTTTTCTTTCTGATATAAGAACGGTCATTTTTTCTTGGAAAGCTGTCTCCGAAAGTTCTTTCATAAAGACCGGAGCTTCCAGTAAGAACAAGATTCTTAACCAGATCAGGTCTCGCCAAAGTCAATATAAGTCCTACATGCCCACCCATTGAGTTTCCTACAATAGTTACGGGACCGGAAATATGACTTTCTATAAACTTGATAATATATTTTGCAATCGTGGTAAGATTCGTATTGAGTACCGGCAGATCATAGATCGGCAGCTGAGGAACATATACTTTAAAGCCTCTATCCGAAAAAAAATCTACCATTTTATCGAAATTACTCAAACCACCCATTAACCCGTGCAACAGCACTAATGGATGTCCTTCTCCCGCTTCTACATAGGAATATTTCTTTTCTTTTTTTGTACTAAATATCATAAAACGCCTTAATAAAGCCCTGCAAAAATACAAATTAAACCTCAAAAAAATTTTGATAATCCTAATTTAAGATAAAAATAATATAATATTCTCCTTTTTAACTTTTTTTTTCAGAACCTCTTTATTATGGCTTAAATAACACTTTCAACAAGTCTCTTCATATCAGTATTTTACATTATTGAAATTCAATCTTTAATAAAACTTATTAACATTGAGTCAAAAAGTGGGAAAAAGTGGGAAATTTTGGAAATTATTATATAAATTTGTCCCAAATGAAAAATTTCATTGGGACATATGAGTGTAAAATTGACGACAAAGGCCGCTTAAAAGTTCCTTCATCTTTAATCAAACAGATGGAAAACTTCGACGATAAGGCGTTTGTAGTCAAAAGATCTGTGTTCCAACCTTGTCTGGAAGTTTATCCTATGAATGCATGGGACAAACTGATGGGTAAAATTAATAAACTGAACAGATTCATAAAAAAGAATGCTGATTTCATACGAATGTTTACGGCAGGAGTAAAAACAGTAGAGTTGGATAATGCAGGACGATTACAGATCTCGAAAGACCTTACGGTTTTCGCAAATCTTCAGAAGGATATTGTGATCACCAGCGCAGGAGAACTCTTTGAGATTTGGGATAAAGAAGCCTATGAAAAGGTAATTGCCACCAACGAAGCTGATTTTGCAAGCCTTGCCGAAGATGTGATGGGCTCTTTCGATGAAGAATAATAGCAGTAGGTTATTAATTGATTAGTAGTAAATAAAAAACACAATTAAGCATGTATCATAACCCCGTTTTGTTGAAGCAGAGTGTTGATGATTTGGTGACAAATCCTGACGGAATATATGTGGACTGCACCTTTGGAGGCGGAGGCCACTCAAGAGAAATCCTGAGCAGACTTTCCGACAAAGGGAGATTGTTCAGTTTTGATCAGGATCTGGATGCACTTAAAAATACAATTGATGACCCAAGGTTTACATTAGTGAATCAGAATTTCAGATTCCTGGAAAACTCCTTGCTGATGTATGGCATTTCACAGGTAGATGGTGTTTTGGCAGACTTAGGTGTGTCTTCCCATCAGTTTGATGAAGCAGACAGAGGATTCTCAACAAGAAGCAATGCTCCTTTGGATATGAGAATGAATGTGATGCAGAATCTTGATGCCAAAAGAGTGATTAATGAATATGAGGAAGAAGAACTTGCAGACATTTTTTACCACTATGGAGAATTGAGAGAAGCAAGGAAGCTGGCGAGAGAAATTGTTCATCACAGAAAAACAAAAAGTATAGAAACCACGGAAGATCTGAAAAAATTGTTCAGCTACATTCCGCCTCACAAAGTGAATAAGTTCTATGCCCAGCTCTTCCAGGCAGTAAGAATTGAAGTCAACCAGGAGCTTGAAGTATTGAAAGAAATGTTGGTTCAGGCTTTTAATGTGTTGAAACCGGAAGGAAGATTAGTCGTTATTTCTTACCACTCTCTGGAAGACCGTTTGGTAAAAAGATTCCTGAAAAACGGAATGTTTGAAGGAGAACCGGAAAGAGATATCTACGGAAATTATAAAAAGGCATTTGAACTGATTAAGAGTAAAGCAATCATTCCTGATGAAAAGGAGATTGAAGAAAACTCAAGAGCAAGAAGTGCCAAGATGAGAACGGGAATTAAAGTATAAATGTGAATGAGTGAATCGTGAATCATTTGGCAAAATAAAATTGACTATTGACACGAAGTAAATTCACTGCGAAGCAAATTGACATAATAAATTGGCAAAAAGAACAACAAATCGCCCTCAGAAAAGACTCACTTTTATAGACATTATAAAAGGAAACTTTCTGAATCGTGATGAGATCAAAATACATTACAAGTATTTTCTCCTCTTATTTGTTCTGATGATGGCCATGATTTATACCAACCATCTCGTCAATAAAAAAATAAAAATTGTAAACGCCTTAAAGGAAGAAACGGAAGAATACAAATCACGAAACGCTTACGCCCAAAGTAAGCTGATCAAAGTAAAAATGGAATCAGAGCTGGGGAAAGAGGTTGCACGGGATTCATTGATGACCCTGGAAAACCACCCTCACAAATTGCTAATAAAACTGGATAGTACAGATGCAAAAGCAAAATGAATACGACAATAAACGTAAGAAAACGTTACGATGGGGCTACCTCTTTGCAGTGGTAGCTTTGTGCGTGTTTGTCATGTTCTTGGCGAGGATTGTCATCCTTCAGAATACCAATGTCCAGGAAATAAAAGATGATTACATTAATAAAAACTATCGTGAAGCTACTTTAAAAGCGGCCCGCGGAAACCTTTTTGCCTCTGACGGCTCTATCCTTGCCACCACGGTAATGAGATATGACATCTATCTTGACTTCAAGACAATGAAAGATACGGTGTACTCCAACAACATCGGAGCGCTTACTGATTCTCTGAGCAAAATGTTCGGAAAACCAAGAAGTGAATTCAGAAAGAAGTTTGACGAGCAGAAAAAAAAGAAAAACCAGTACTACACTTTGGTGAAAGGACTTGATTTTGATCAATATGACAGAATCCGAAAGTTCCCGATCTTCAAAAAAGGTAAAAATAAAGGGGGATTTATCGTTGACAGAAACTATAAAAGAGAGTTAGCAACATCAGAAATCGGAGCCGGAACCATCGGTATGGACAACGGTGAACTTAAATCCGGACTGGAAGGTGCTTTCTCAAAATATTTAACCGGAACAGACGGCAAAAGACTTGAACAAAGAATCAATTCTTCCCAATGGAAACCTATCGACTTCTGGAAGGTTCAGGAACCGGTAGACGGTGAGGATGTTTATACGACTTTAGATCTTAGAATTCAGGACATTGCGCACTCCGCACTTGAGAAGCAACTGATTAATTTCGAAGCCAAACACGGAACCGTGATTGTGATGGAAGTGGAAACCGGAAAAGTACGTGCTCTTGTTAATTTAAGAAGAACAGAAGAAGGAGAATACGAAGACTCTTACAACTACGCGCTGAAAGATAATATCGAGCCCGGATCTACTTTTAAAACCATTTCGCTTCTGGCAGCAATGGACGATGGATTTATCGATGAAAACACAACGGTAAATGTAGGAAACGGAGTTTGGGTCTATGCAAAACAGAGAATCTCTGACGGCCACGGAGGAGGAACATACGATATCAGTGATGTGTTGGCGAAGTCCAGTAACGTAGGAACAGCCAAACTGATCACAAAGTATTATGCTGAAAAGCCACAGATTTTTCTTGATCACCTGAAACGTTGGAAATTATTCGATAAGATGGATATCGAGCTTCCGGGAATCACAAAACCGAAGATCGTGACACCGCAAAATAAAAGATGGAATGCCGCAACACTGGCTTCTATTTCTTACGGATATTCTTCCAACATCAACCTGCTGCAGCTGACAACCTTCTACAACGGAGTTGCCAACGGAGGAAAAATGCTTAAGCCCTTATTCATTGATAAAATCATGAAAGACGGAAAAGTGATGTACAGCGCAAAACCTGAAGTAATGGTAAACAAAATGGCTTCGGAGAAAGCTATTAAAATGATGACCAGTGCATTAACCAAAGCAGTAGAAAAAGGAACCGGACGAAGCATCTTTACTCCTAACCTGAAAATGGCAGGAAAAACAGGAACCGCAAGATTTGAGTACTGGCTGCCCGGCCCAATGAAGTACCGCGCATCGTTTGCAGGCTTCTATCCCGCTGATGCTCCAAAATATACGTGCTATGTGATGATCAGTGAACCTAATACCGCAAAAGGGTTTTATGGAGGTTCCGTTTCAGCACCGGTGTTTAAAGAAATTGCAGGAAAAACATTCCTGAAAACACCTCAGAATATTGAAAAAGAAATGCTTGTAGACAAAAAGGTAAACCTTAGCAAAATGGTGGAGCCTAATGTCAAAGTAGCGGTCAATGATAAACAAATGCCTAATGTGGTAGGATTAATCGGGAAAAATGTAATCCCGCAGTTGGAAAACTTAGGCTACCGTGTCGACTATAAAGGAGTGGGAAGAATTAAAGAACAATTCCCGCTGGAAGGCACAACGATAAGTAAGAACCAGAGAATTTATTTGTCTCTGCAAAATTAAGAACAAAGTTCCGCAAGGACCATTTAAAACAAAATAGGGCAAAGCCTTATTGATAAAGATGATTATAACAGAATTAGTAAACAGAATCCCAGTATTGGAAATTCACGGAGATAGCAACCGTGAGGTTACAGAATTGGTGATCGACAGCAGAAAAGTTACAGAAAACTCTCTTTACATTGCGATGAGGGGAACGGTTGTGAATGGCCACTCATTCATTGCATCTGCTATTGAAAAAGGTGCCGCAACAATCGTTTGCGAAGAATTTCCGGAAACTTTGGCTGAAAATGTAACCTATGTTCAGGTGAAAGATTCATCTAAAGCGCTGGGCCACCTTGCTTCCAACTTCTATGGAAACCCTTCTCAGAAATTAAAACTGATTGGAGTTACCGGAACTAATGGAAAAACATCTGTTTCTACCCTTCTTTTTGATGTTTTCAAAAACCTGGGCTATGAATCTGCTTTGCTTTCCACTGTTGAGATCAGAATCGGGGAAGAAATAATCCCCGCTACTCACACTACTCCTGATGTAATTATCATCAACAGGATTTTAGCGGAAGCGGTAGAAAAAGGATGTGAATTTGCTTTCATGGAAGTAAGCTCACACGGAATCGCTCAAAACAGAATTGAAGGATTACACTTCAAAATAGCAGGTTTCACCAACCTTACTCATGATCATTTAGATTATCATAAAACGTTTGAAGAATATTTAAAAACAAAGAAAAGATTCTTCGACCAGTTAGAAGATACAGCCATTGCCATCACCAATGTGGATGACAAAAATGGAAACGTCATGCTTCAGAACACCAAGGCTAAAAAGAAGTCTTACGCTTTGAAAACCATGGCAGACTATCACGGGAAATTATTGGAAGTGGATTTCAACGGAATGCTGTTGAACTTCAACGGAAAAGAATTCTGGACGACATTAACCGGAAAATTCAATGTATATAATTTACTGCTTGTCTTCGGAATTGCTGCTGAACTAGGTTTTGAGCAGGACGAAATTCTTCAGGCTATCAGCAAATTAAAAAGAGTTTCCGGAAGATTTGAAACCTTCAAATCCGATGGTGGAATTTTCTTTATCGTAGATTATGCACACACTCCGGATGCTTTGGAAAACATTCTGGACAGCATCAACGATATCAGAACCAAAAACGAAAGATTAATCACCGTATTCGGCTGCGGAGGAGACAGAGATCACTCCAAAAGACCTGAAATGGGAAATATTGCCACTAAAAAATCAACCCTGGCAATCATCACTTCAGACAATCCGAGAACAGAAGATCCTGCACAGATCATCAAAGAAATTGAAGCAGGCGTTGAACCACAGAACTTCAGCAAATACACTTCAATTCCGGACAGAAAAGAAGCCATAAAAATGGCCATCAAGTTTGCAGAACCTAAAGATATCGTTTTAGTTGCCGGAAAAGGCCACGAAAACTATCAGGAGATCAATGGTGTGAAACATCATTTTGACGACAAAGAAGTAATTAATGAGCTTTGGAAATTAATGAGCAAATAAATTACAAATGATAACTGAAAGAATAATTGTTCAATCATTCATCAATTATCAATGATCATTTATTAACAATTGAAACTATGCTATACTATCTATACGAATATCTAACCAACCATGGAATTCACGTTCCGGGATTAGGAATGTTAAAATACATTTCCTTCCGTGCCGGAATGGCTGTATTATTCTCGCTTATTATTGCTCTTGTCTACGGAAAAAGAGTAATCAATTACCTGAGAACAAAACAAATGGGAGAATTGGTGCGTGATCTGGGATTGGATGGGCAGAAACAAAAAGAAGGAACTCCTACCATGGGAGGGCTTATTATTATTTTGGCAACCATCATTCCGGTATTGCTGTTTACGAGAATTACCAATGTTTACATTGTGCTGTTGTTGGTTTCTATGTTCTGGATGGGTGCTATTGGTTTCCTTGATGATTACTTAAAGAAAATTAAAAAAAATAAAGACGGTTTAAGTGGTAAATTCAAAATTGTTGGTCAGGTCGGATTAGGGCTAATTGTCGGAATTACAATGTATTTCCACCCGGACATTACCGTTAAAAGAAAATATGCAGATGCTAAAGTAGTGAACAGGAACAATGTAGAGCAAAACTTTATGCCTACAGAAAAAATTACCGTTTCCACTGTTCCTTTTGCCAAAAATAATGAATTCGATTATAGTGGAATTTTATTTTGGATGAATGATAAAGATGCCCATGAGTGGGCATGGATTGTCTTTATTCCCATTGTAATCTTCATTGTAACAGCCGTTTCCAATGGAGCCAACATCACCGACGGAATTGATGGTCTTGCAGCAGGAACAAGTGCTATTATACTGCTCACGCTGGCTCTTTTCGCTTACCTTTCCGGGAACATCATCTTTGCAGACTATCTTAATATCATGTTCCTTCCCAACATGGGGGAAACCACCATTTTTGCAGTCGCAATGGTAGGTGCTGTAATTGGATTCTTCTGGTACAACACTTATCCTGCGCAGGTTTTCATGGGAGATACCGGAAGCTTAATGCTGGGAGGTGTAATTGCTGTTTTAGCCATTATTTTAAGAAAAGAATTGCTGATTCCTGTATTATGCGGAATCTTCTTAATTGAAAACCTGTCTGTAATGCTTCAGGTAGTTGTTTTCAAATACAGAAAAAGAAAATATGGGCTGGAATATGCTCAAAACAACAGACTATTCAAAATGTCACCATTACACCATCATTATCAGAAAGAAGGTTTCCACGAGAGTAAAATCGTGAACCGAATGATTATCATCGGAGTAATATTGGCCATTGTATGTCTGATCACATTAAAAATGAGATAAAAAATAAAAGCTGTAAGCAATAAGCATAAAGCTTAAAGCCTATAGCATAAAGCTTTTATAATATGAAAATAGTTGTTTTAGGAGGTGGAGAAAGCGGATGCGGAGCTGCTTATCTGGCTAAAAAGAAAGGTCTGGAAGTATTTCTTTCAGATAAAGGAGCCATTAAGGATAACTATAAGCAGTTTCTTACCGAAAATGAAATTGAATTTGAAGAAGGAAATCACGATGAAGATAGGATTTTAAATGCTGACTGGATCGTAAAAAGCCCGGGAATTCCGAAAAAGGCTGATATCATCAATAGAATTCATGAAAAAGGAATCAGACTTTCCTCTGAAATTGAATTTGCTTCTGAATTTACAGATGCAAAGATCATTGCCATTACCGGAAGCAACGGAAAAACAACCACAACTTCCCTGATTTACTATATCCTGAAAAATGACGGATTGAATGTAGGTTTAGGAGGAAATATCGGATACAGCTTTGCCAAGCAGGTGGCAGATGAAAACCATGAATATTATGTACTGGAGGTAAGCTCTTTCCAGCTGGATGATATTCAGAATTTCAGACCTTATATTTCTTTATTGTTGAATCTGTCTCAGGATCACCTGGATCAGTACAACTACAATTATGAAGAATATGCATTGGCCAAATTCCGAATCACAGAAAACCAGGAGAATGATAACTTCTTCATCTACAACAAGGATGATGAAATGAGTAAAAATCTTCTTGAAAAGCTTGAAATAAAGGCGAAAATGATTCCTTTCTCAACCAAAGAGAAATTAACGGAAGGAGGTTTTGTGAATGATGATGAAATTGTGGTTAAAATGAAAGACGAATTCGCAATGAAAGTTGATGAATTGTCTCTGCTGGGAAATCACAATGTAGCCAACAGCCTAGCAGCATCTATTGCCGGTAAGATATTAAAAATCAACAATGAAAGCATCAGACATTCATTGATGACTTTCCAGGCCGTAGAACACAGATTGGAGTTCGTTACTGAAATTGATAACGTAAAATACATCAACGACAGTAAAGCAACCAATGTTAACGCTACTTATTACGCCTTAGAAAGTATGAAAACACCAACTGTATGGATTGTTGGTGGATTAGATAAAGGAAATGACTATACAGAAATTGAAGATTTAGTCAAAAGAAAAGTAAAGGCAATTGTTTGTCTTGGAATAGATAACAAAAAGATCATCGATTTCTTTAAAGATAAAAAAGAGCTTATTTATGATACTTCGAGCATGGAAGAAGCCGTGAGAATTTCAAAATCACTGGCTAAAAAAGGCGACACGGTCTTATTATCTCCATGCTGCGCAAGCTTTGACTTGTTCAAAAGCTATGAAGACAGAGGACGCCAGTTTAAAGAACAGGTATTAAATGCCAATGGCCATTAGCCATTAGCCAATAGCATTAAATATGGACGAACAGAACACAGAAAACAGATTTGAATTTCTAAAGGGCGATAAAGTACTTTGGATGGTCATCCTTGTGATCTCCATTTTCTCTATTTTCCCGGTATACTCTGCAAGTTCAAATCTCGAATACATTGTCAATAACGGGACCACAACAGGCCACGTTATCAAACATATGTTCTTTGTAGTTCTGGGACTAGCCATTATGAGACTGGTAGGAACTATAAAATATGAATACATCGGAAAGCTCAGCAGTATCCTGCTCGGCCTGATGATTATTCTGTTGATTGTCACCATGTTTACCGGACAAACCATTGATGGAGCCAGTGCTTCCAGATGGCTGAAAATTCCGGGAACACCAATCTCTTTTCAGCCTTCATCATTTGCCTTTTTAATGCTGATCATCTATCTGTGCAGGTATCTGACCAAAAAGATCACCAGGGAAAGGCTTCCGATAGAGAATATCATGTATATTTTTGGGCCTATCCTGCTTGTTTTTGTATTGGTAGCCAAAGATAACGGTTCAACAGCATTGATGATTTTAATGGTTTCCGTGGTGGTTCTTATCATAGGACAGCTTCACTGGAAATACATTGCAGGATTTATCTCCGCTTCATTTGTAGCCATTGTGTTCTTTTTATTGATTGCTTTAAATACCAATATGATAGGTGGAAACCGTGTTCACACATGGATGAGCCGTATCGAAACCTTTACATCAAGCAAAGCCAAAACAGCAGATGTAGATGATGAAAGCGTAAAAGCAAAAAATTATCAGGTAATGCAGGCCAAAGCAGCCATTGTACACGGCGGAATTACCGGAATGGGGCCAGGAAAAAGTGCATTGAAACAAATGCTTCCTCAATCTGCCTCCGACTTTATTTTCGCAGTGATTGTAGAAGAATATGGAGTGATAGGAGCCGCCTTCCTGATCAGTTTATACCTGATCATGATGATAAGGATTGTAATGATCGCCAGTAAAATGCCGGCATTCTTTGGATCGTTGCTCGTGCTCAGCCTCGGGGTAATGATTTTTATTCAGCTTTCAGTAAATATTGCTGTAGCGGTGAATCTGATTCCGGTAACAGGACAGCCTCTGCCTTTGATCAGTTACGGAGGAACCTCAATGCTGGTGACTTATTTACAGTTAGGTATTATTTTAAATATAAGCTCAAGAATTCAGATTTATGACGAAGAAGGAATGGGCAAAAAACAAAGTATAGCAGAAATAAACGATATCGCTTAAAATGGACAAAAAATTAAAAATACTATTATCAGGCGGAGGAACCGGAGGACATATCTTCCCGGCCATTGCCATTGCAGATGAGATCAGAAAAAGATTTCCTGATGCAGAATTTTTGTTCATTGGTGCCAACGGGAAAATGGAAATGGAAAAAGTTCCTCAGGCAGGCTATAAAATCGAAGGAATTGATATCGCAGGAATTGACAGGGGGAATCTGCTTTCCAATCTGGGACTTCCTTTCAAGATTCTGAAAAGTTTATCAAAATCTAAAAAAATTATCAAAGACTTCGCTCCGGACTTTGCTGTAGGAACCGGAGGATTTGCCAGCGGCCCAGCTCTTTATGAAGCAAGCAAAATGGGAATTCCGATTTTCATACAGGAACAGAACGCTCACGCTGGGGTAACCAATAAAATTTTAAGCAAGAAAGCCAAAGCCGTTTTCACAGCCTACCCAAAAGTAGAAGGCTTTCCTACAGAGAAAATAAAGTTTCTGGGAAATCCGATTCGTGAGAATATTGTTTCAGGAATGCAGGAAACCGCTCAGGCAAAAGAGAAAATGGGATTGGATAAAGATAAACTTACGATTCTTTCTGTAGGAGGTTCTTTGGGATCCAGAACATTGAATAATGCCTGGAAAGAAAATATTGAGAATCTGAAAGAAAAAGGATATCAGTTAATTTGGCAAACAGGAAAGTTGGATTACAAAGAATTATCTTCCAGCCTCCAGCTTCCAGTTTCCATTCATTTGAAAGAATTCATCAAAGACATGGAACTTGCCTACTCTGCTGCTGATATCATTGTTTCCAGAGCCGGAGCTATTGCCATTTCAGAGTTGGCTGTAGCACAAAAGCCGGTGCTTTTGGTACCTTTCCCTTTTGCAGCGGAAGACCATCAAACCAAAAATGCCATGAACCTGGTTGAAAAAAATGCTGCCAGAATGGTAAAAGACACTGAAATGCAGGAAAAATTCTGGAATACATTATCAGAAATCTGCGAAAATGAAAGGATAAGAAAAGAAATGTCCGACAATCTGAAATATTTTGCCAAACCTAATGCCGCAAAAGAGATTGTAGACGAGATTTTTAACGTAATAAAATAGTTAGGAAAGGCTTCGACAAGCTCAGCCTGACATGAGTAAATAAAACAGTTAGTATTAGAGGTGTCACCCTGAGCTTGTCGAAGGGCCAGTAAGCAAACACTAATGAATGAAAATATATTATGTATACATTGTAAAATGTTCCGATAATTCTTACTATACAGGCTTTACCAATGATTTGGAAAGAAGAATTAACGAACATAATGACGGATTAAATTCTGAAAGTTACACGTATACAAGAAAACCTGTGGAACTTGTTTTCTACCATGAGTTTAATGATGTTAATCAAGCTATAAGATTTGAAAAACAAGTTAAAGGCTGGAGTAGGAAAAAGAAAGAAGCAATAATAAATGATAACTGGGATTTATTACCACTGTTATCAAAAAATAGGATGAAAGATTAGAAGGCTTCGACAAGCTCAGCCTGACACCGTTAAAATATAGTTTATTAAAGGGGCATGGATGTTAGTTGATGAAAGTCTTATAATATAAAATATTAGTAATAAAACTCTGAACTGGTTAAAGAGTTATTAAAGATTAAAATATAAATGAACATTTTACAAACATATCAGACTTTTTACTTCGTCGGAATCGGAGGTATCGGAATGAGTGCATTGGCACGCTATTTCAATGCGTCCGGAAAAAAAGTATTGGGTTACGACAAAACCAATACAAAACTTACTCAGAATCTGATGAATGAAGGCATTGATATTGTTTTTGAAGACCTTATTGATGAAAGGATCACATCCCTTCAGAAAGAAGACACGTTGGTAATTTATACTCCGGCGATCAAAACGCTTGGAATATTGGATTATTTCAATCAAAATCAGTTTGAAGTTTTAAAACGTGCTAAAGTTTTAGGATTAATTACTGAAAATACAGACTGTATTGCCATTGCAGGAACTCATGGGAAGACCACCACATCTACCCTTGTGGCCCACTTGTGTAAAGAAGCAGACCTTCCTTTCTCATGTTTTCTGGGAGGAATTTCTGAAAATTTTAAATCCAACTTCCTGTACAACGGTTCCACCTATTCCGTAGTAGAAGCAGATGAATATGACAGAAGCTTCCTGAACCTGTCTCCGGACTGGGCAGTAGTAACTTCTACAGATGCGGACCATCTTGATATTTACGGAGATAAGAGTCATATTGAAGAAGGTTTCAGACAGTTTGCTGCTTTAGTTCCTCAAGACAAACAACTTTTTGTAAGAAAAGGTCTGGAGATTGGCAGAGGGCATCAAACTTATGCGGTAAATGAGCCTGCAGATTATTATTCAGACAACCTGCGTATGGAGCATGATAAAATTTATTTTGACTTCCATACTCCAACGGAAACAATAAAAGATTTTGTCTGGGAAATTCCGGGAATTCATAATGTGGAAAATGCCACTGCAGCACTGGCTATCCTGCATAATTTAGGCGCAGATTTTGATACGCTGAAAAAAGCAATTGCCAATTTTAAGGGAATTAAAAGAAGATATACCAAACATATTTATCAAAACGGTAAAATTTACATTGATGATTATGCTCACCACCCTACAGAAATCAATGCTGTAATGAGCTCAATCAGAACATTTTATCCTGATAAAAAGCTATTGGTAGCTTTCCAGCCTCACCTTTTCAGCAGAACAAGAGATTTCGCAGATGGATTTGCGGAAAGCTTAAGTAAGGCAGATGAACTCATTCTTCTTGATATTTATCCTGCAAGAGAGCTACAGGAAAATTTTGAGGGAATTACTTCAAACTGGCTGCTGGAGAAAGTAACATTAGATAAAAAAGAGGTATCGGCTTTATCCGATGCTTTTGAAAAAATAAAAGAAAAAGATTTTGATATTCTCCTTACTGTAGGTGCAGGAAATATAGATACCCTGTATGACCCTATTTGTGAATGGATAAATAAATTGTAAAAAGTAATAATGTATTTACGTATTCATGAATACATTTTACATAAATACATGAATACAAAAAATGTATGAAAAATAAATACAGAATATTAAAAATTGTTGTCACCGTAATTATCCTGGGATTGTTACTGAGCTTCTCATTGAGGAGATTCAGCCGTGAGCAGATTACGGACAATAAGATTTCTGTAAAAATGAGTGAGAAAACTCCGGTATATTTTGTTGATGAAAAAGATATCAGGGAAATTGTAAAAAAAGAAAACCCATCGGGGAAAGTAGGCGATCTTAATATTCCTGCTTTAGAAAAAAAGATCAATTCCTTACCGGCAGTAGACAGCGCCAATGTTTATCTGAACCTGAACGGAAAGCTGAATCTGGATATCAAACAGAGAGTGCCAGTTTTCAGATTAAATAAAGACGGAAAAGACTTTTATGTGGATGAGAAAGGAATTGAATTTCCTATTTCAAGAACCTATTCACACCCTTGTATGCTGGTAACCGGAAACGTAAAGCCTGATGAATATGAGAAGCTGGCAGAACTGGTAGAAAAAATTGATAAAGATGATTTCAGTAAGAAGTACTTTATTGGAATCTCTAAAAGTAAAGACAGCTATAGCCTTCTGACAAGTGAAGGAAATTATAGAGTGGAAATTGGAGACCTTGATAATATTGATTTTAAAGTAAAAGGATTTAAAACGTTTGTGGAAAAATACCTTGTGTATCAGGATCCTCAGAAATACAGCATGGTTTCTGTAAAATATCAGAATCAGATTGTCACTACTTTAAACCCTTATTTTAAGGAAAATGACAGTATTTTAAAGGCAGGAAAGATGGAATTGGCAAAAGTTCCTTCCCCAACAGCCGCTAAAAAGACGGAAGCTAAACCCAAAATAGCAGAGGTAAAAAAGACCAGCTCCACCTCGGTAAAACCGAAAGAGATTACCAAACCGAAAGGACAAACAAAAGAAACCAAAAAAGCGGAGAAAAAGCCACCCGTCAAGGCGCAGTCCAAGCCTAAGGCAAAAGTAAAAATAGAATAAGTCCCTCAGGGCATTTAATACACAAATAGGAAACTATCCTTATAGATAAAAAAGTAGAAAAAAATCAAATCGATATAAAATGGAAAATCAAGAGTATTCAGTAGGTCTGGACATCGGGACAACGAAGATAGTCGCGATTGTCGGAAGAAGGAATGCACACGGGAAGATAGAAGTTCTCGGTGTTGGAAAAGCTAAGAGTCTTGGTGTTCATAAAGGTATTGTGAATAACATTTCACAAACCATTAATTCAATCAAGGCTGCAGTCTCCGAAGCACAATCCAGCGCCGGAGTTCCTATCCGCAAAGTTACGGTAGGTATTGCAGGAAAACACATCCGTTCTCTGCAGCACTCCGATTATATTATGCGTGAACATCCTGACAAATTTATTACAGACGACGACATCGAAGCATTAAAAGATCAGGTAAAAAAGCTGGTTATGCTTCCCGGAGAAGAAATTATCCACGTACTTCCTCAAGAATATAAAGTGGATTCCGAGGGGGAAATTCAGGAACCTGTCGGAATGCATGGAAAACGTTTAGAAGCCAACTTCCACGTCGTAGTAGGGCAAATGGGCAGCATCAGAAATATTGCAAGATGCGTTCGTGAAGCCGGATTAGAAATGGAAGCCCTTACTTTAGAACCATTGGCATCTTCTGAAGCTGTCCTTACAAAAGAAGAAAAAGAAGCCGGTGTAGCCATTGTTGACATTGGTGGTGGTACAACAGATATTGCAATCTTTAAAGATAATATCATCCGTCATACCTGTGTGATTCCGTACGGAGGCGGAATTATTACCGAAGATATCAAAGAAGGCTGTTCCATCATAGAAAAACATGCAGAACAACTGAAAGTAAAGTTTGGTTCGGCTGTTCCCGAATTAGAAAAAGACAGTACTTTTGTAACCATTCCCGGACTTCACGGAAGACCGGACAAAGAGATTTCTTTAAAAACTTTAGCGCAGATCATCAATGCAAGAGTAGAAGAAGTTTTGGAAATGGTGAATACAGAGCTGAAAGCTTACGGTGCTTTTGAACAAAAGAAAAAACTGATTGCCGGAATCGTTCTTACGGGTGGTGGTTCAAACCTGAAACACCTTCGTCAGCTGGCCAATTATACGACAGGTTTCGACAGCAGAATCGGTTTTGCGAATGAATATATCGCCAATGATAAAAATCAGTATCTGAAAGGCCCTGAATTTGCTACCTCTATCGGATTACTGATGGAAAGTTTAAAGATCAGAGACAAAAAACAGAATATTGACGAAGTTGTAGAAGTTGTTACAGAGCAGCCAAAACCGGAAGTTACTGCAGCACAGGCAGAAACAGCTCAACCTGTTCAGCAGGCAGCCCCGGTTCAGGAGCAGCAGTCTTTCGAAAATGAAAAGCAAGAGAACAGAAAAGCGAAATTGACCTTCGGGCAGTCGCTTATGGAAAAAGTAAAAAAATTCTTTGAAGAAGTAGAGTAAATAAATATAAATGATAAAAGATTAATGATCAATGATACCTGAAATAGATTAATATTTATTAAATTAAAGACGAATATCATTCATCAATTATCATCTATCACTTATCAATTATTAAAAGTATAGTTATGGAAAATATAGGTACACAAGGATTTTCATTTGATTTACCAAAAGGAAATTCATCCATTATAAAAGTAATCGGTGTAGGGGGCGGTGGAAATAACGCTCTGAAGCACATGTACGAGAAAGGAATCCACGGAGTAGATTTCGTGATTTGTAATACGGATGCTCAGACTTTAGATAATAACCCGGTAGCCAATAAAGTTCAGTTGGGAACTTCTATCACAGAAGGTCTTGGAGCTGGTGCCGATCCTGAAGTAGGAGAAAAATCAGCCATCGAAAGTATTGAAGATATCAAAGCTGCTATGGGTCAAAACACCAAAATGGTGTTCATCACTGCCGGAATGGGTGGTGGTACAGGTACCGGAGCCGCTCCTGTCATTGCTAAAGTAGCGAAAGACATGGGAATTCTTACCGTAGGTATTGTTACGGTTCCTTTCAGCTTTGAAGGGAAAAGAAGACTGGAACAGGCAGAAAACGGTCTTGATAAATTAAGAAACAATGTTGACTCACTTATTGTCATCAACAATGATAAACTAAGACAGCAATTCGGAAACCTTGGATTCAAGCAGGGATTCTCAAAAGCCGATGAAGTGTTAACCAATGCTGCGAAAGGTATGGCAGAGGTTATTACCGGTTACTTTGATGTAAACATTGACTTTAGAGATGCTAAATCTGTACTTCAGAATTCAGGTACTGCATTGATGTCTACAGGAACAGCTTCAGGTGAAAATAAAGCTGAAGAAGCGGTAAGAAAAGCCCTTGATTCTCCATTATTGAATGATAACAAGATTACAGGTGCTAAAAACGTATTATTATTGATCAGAAGTGGTGCTGAGGAAGTGACCATGGATGAGATCGGTATTATCATGGACCACATTCAGAAAGAAGCTGGAAACACAGCAGATATCATTTTCGGGGTAGGTGCAGATGAAGAATTAGGAGATGCGGTAAGCGTTCTTGTGATCGCCACTGGATTCTCTAATGACAATAAAAAATTTGCAGGGCCTACAGAGAAAATCAGAATCAGTCTTAATGATAGTTTTGAAGCACCTAAAAATTCTCCTTTCAAAACAAGAGAAGAAAGAGAATCAGCTCCTGAAGCAACGCATGATTTTGGTGGGAAAAACCTTTTCAGACTTGATGACGAAGAACACGACACTCCGTTCAATGTGACGTCTACTGAAAAAAAAATGATTATTGAAGAAGAACAGCCAAGAACTGAAATAAAATTCTTTGATAAAGAGGAAGGTACGGTAAATACTCCGGAACAGAACTGGAGAAATGAGGAGGAAGGAGAAGAAGAATACAGCTTATTCTCTATTGATGAGGAGAGTGAAGATCCTAATGATCTTGAGATCCAGTCTTTCTCATTTGATTTTGAAAATAAAAAAGAAGAACCACAATCCGGAACTCCTTTTAACAACTCGTTTTCAAATGAAAAGCCTGTTGAATTCAGTTTCTTTGTAAATGAGCCTATCAGAAATGAACCTAATACGGATTTCGGACAGCCAAAAGCAGAGTTTAATACACCTACAAATGCCGCTGTAGCTGAACCAGCTCAAAAGATTGAAACTTTCTATCAGAAACAGGAAGAGCCAAAAGTTGAAACAAGACCATCTTTTGAAAACAAAACAGAAATTGAAACTCCAAAAACTGAAGAATCAGAATTCACTTTCGTGAATAAAACGATTGATCAGGACAGAGTTATTGAAAGAAGAAATAAATTAAAAGAATTCAACTCGCGCTACCAGAATTTTGACAGCACAAGTGAATTCGAATCTATTCCGGCTTTTAAAAGAAAAAATATTTCGATCGACGGAAACAATGCTTCAGACCAGAATATCAATACTTACCTGTCTGATAACAATGGATCCATGCAGATCAGAGAAAACAGATTTTTAAATAAAGATGTAGACTAAATTGCTATTGGCAGTTGGCTACTAGCAAATGGCTTTCGAGACCATATAAAAGCTATCAGCCAACTGCCAGAAGCCAAAAGCAAACAAACCATGAGTTTAGAAAATACAATAAACGAAGCTATAAAAACAGCAATGAGAGCTAAAGACAAAGTGGCTTTGGATTCTCTGCGTGCTGTAAAATCTCAGATATTACTGCTTAAAACAGAGGCTATCGGTGCCGAAGTAACAGCAGAACAGGAAATTGCTATTCTTCAGAGAATGGTAAAACAACGTAAGGATTCTTACGACCAATTTACGGCACAGGGAAGAAATGACCTTGCAGAAGTCGAAGATGCTCAGATGAAAGTTATCGAGCAGTTTCTGCCAAAACAGCTTTCTGCTGAAGAATTGGAAACAGAAATTAAAAATATTATTTCTGAAACCGGAGCTGAATCCGTTAAAGATTTAGGGAAGGTAATGGGAGTTGCATCAAAAGCATTAGCCGGAAAATCAGACGGAAAAAGTATTTCCGAGATGGCTAAAAAGCTCCTTTCTTAATGCGATTAGTTTTGGGATTTTGAGTTGATCTCAATCCTGCAAAACTGTGTCTCATTCCATAACTTAGGATATACAACCTTTGCATATCGATTTGATTAAGAAGCCCGGAACTCTTCAGTTCCGGGCTTCACTTTCTTTGGATATTAAAGTTTGTTAATCAGTTTTTAATTCTAAACTGAAAAAGAATTAAGCTACTACCATATTTCAGAGAGTATTTAAGTGGTTGATTGCTTGAGGGAAAGCTTTAAATGTTTTTTTCACGGTCGTTTGTTTTTCAGAATCATTTCAAATTTAATAATAATATTTTAATATTCCTATAGTTAATTCACGTTTTTTAGAATATTATTGCAATATTAACAGTCGGTTAATTTTATATGACTAATCAATTGATAGTTTTTATATATTGAACAAACGCAAAGAATTGCTTAACTTTGTAGGGATAAAAAACAAAATATATGTATCCAACAGATTTAGTAATGCCTATGAAGGCAGAGCTTACAGATAAAGGTTTTCAGGATTTAACAACTCCGGCTCAGGTAGAAGAAGCTTTGAAACAGTCCGGAACCACATTATTGGTCATCAACTCTGTATGTGGTTGTGCGGCAGGTGCTGCAAGACCAGGAGTAGTATACTCTTTGACAGGAGACAAAAAACCAGATCATTTAACGACTGTATTTGCAGGATTTGATACTGAAGCAGTAGTAGAAGCAAGAAAACACCTTGCTCCATTCCCTCCAAGTTCTCCATGTGTAGCGCTTTTCAAAGATGGTGAATTGGTTCACATGCTGGAAAGACATCACATTGAAGGGAACCCTGCAGGAGCTATCGCAGCAAATCTTCAGGCCGCATACGATGAATATTGCTAACAAGCAATCAACTAAATACCAAACCGTTACAAAATTTGTAACGGTTTTTTTATTTAATGCCGTAAAAAATTTTCTGAAAATTCAAATATCATTATATTTGTTGAAATGGCAACCAAAGCACTTTTCAATACCGTAGTTAACTGGTTTATCCGTCAAAGGATTGATCAGATACAGAATTTTATAGACCATCCGATTGAAACCCAGAAAGGTATACTCTTTTCTCAGCTGTTTCATGCGGAAGATACGGAATATGGTAAATTATACGGATTCAATTCTATCTCAAGTTATCAGGATTTTAAAAACAAAGTTCCTATTGTTACCTATGAAGAAATGGAACCTTTTATTGAAAAAGCAAGACAGGGACATAAAGACGTAAGCTGGCCGGGGCTTATTAAACATTTTGCCAAATCATCGGGTACCACCAATGCTAAAAGCAAATTCATTCCGATCTCTGCCGAAAGCCTTGAATACTGCCACATGAAAGCCGGAAAAGACATGGTTTCGATTTATGCCAACAACCATCCCGAAAACCAGCTTTTTAATTATAAAAACTTACGCTTAGGTGGAAGTTCCGAGCTTTATGCGGATTTTAATACAAAATTTGGAGATTTATCTGCGATCCTGATCGACAACCTTCCGTTTTGGGTAGAAATTACCACTACTCCCAGCAAGAAAGTTTCTTTGATGGGAGAATGGGAAAGTAAGCTTAAAGCAATTACATCCGAAGTAAAAAATGAAGACGTGGGAAGTATTCTTGGAGTACCAAGCTGGATGATGGTTCTTCTGCAAAGAGTATTAAAGGAAACCAATGTAGGAAGTATTTCGGAGCTGTGGCCTAATTTAGAGGTGTTTTTTCACGGTGGAATCAGCTTTAAGCCCTACAGGGAACAATTCAGACAGATCATCGGAAAAAACATCAATTACTACGAAATTTACAATGCTTCCGAAGGCTTCTTCGGTATCCAGGACAGATCAGACAGTGATGAGATGCTTTTAATGCTGGATTATGGGATATTTTATGAGTTTATTCCAATGGATCAGTTCCATTTTTCAAATCCTAAGGTCGTAAGCCTGGAAGATGTGGAATTAGGAAAAAATTATGCAATGGTGATCACGACCAATGGAGGACTCTGGAGATACCTGATTGGTGATACCGTTGTCTTTACCTCAATCAATCCGTTCAGAATAAAAATAACAGGAAGGACAAAGCACTATATCAATGCTTTTGGGGAAGAACTGATGATTACCAATGTAGAATCTGCTCTTGCAAAAGCCTGCGAAGCAACAGGAGCACAGATCACAGATTTCACGGGAGCACCGGTTTTCATGAAAGGAAACGAAGGAGGCGCTCATGAATGGATTTTTGAATTCAGCCAGCACCCGGATGATCTGGAACACTTTATTGATGCTTTTGACAAACACTTAAAGACCATCAATTCAGACTATGAAGCGAAAAGATACAACAATATGACTCTGAAAAGGCCGATTGTACATATCGCCAAAGAAAATCTGTTCTATCACTGGCTGGAAGCTAAAGGAAAGCTAGGCGGACAAAATAAGGTACCAAGACTAAGCAATGACAGAGAATATATTGATCCATTATTGGAAATGAATAAATAAGAGAGAAAGACTCCTAACTCTCAATTGCATATAAAAAAGCCGTAATTCTGTTGAACTACGGCTTTTATTATTTATTTGCTTAAATCTTCTTTTACTTTTTTCGCGGCTTCTTCTACTTTCGAAGCCCCTTTTTTGGCAGCCTCTTTTGCATCCTGCCCTACTTTGTTGGCCTCAGCTTTGATATCCTGACCCGCTTTATTAAGATCCTGTTTTGTCTTATCTGCAGTGGCATCAATCTTATCTTTTGCCTTCTGTGCGGCATCATCAATCTTATTACCCGCTTCATCTACCTTAGCTTTCACATCTTCTTTAGCGTTGTTGATCTTTGCAGTATCCACAACGTTTGGTGTTTCTGTAGTGGTAGTGGTTGTAGTGGTAACTGATCCGTCAGGATTTTCTACCTGTTCTGTTTTTGTTGTTGATTTTGTACATGCTACCGTGAATACTGAGATCACCAGTGCAGCTAAAATTTGTTTTTTCATATTGTTTATTTTTTAATGGAATCTGGATTTATTCTGATTTAGTTTCCTGCGCAGCCGTCTTTTCTGCTGTTTTTAGTTTCTTTTCGGCTTCTGCTTTTTTCTTTTCTTCTTCCTGTTTTGCTTTATTTTCTTTTTCGAGCTCGGCTTTAATTTTATTTTCTTCGTCCTGAAGCTTTTTAGCCTGTTTTACAGAATCAATATACTGGGGAGAAGACATTCGTATTTTGCGTGCAATATCCACTGAAACGGCTCCTGTAGAAAAGGAATCGACAGCAGTAGTATCATAACTTATTTTAACTTCCTGCTCAGCCCCGAATCCCGGTGATTCTTTCTTCGAACAAGCAGTAAAAAGAATGATAAAAATAAAAATCGCAGCCAGTAAATTTTTCATGGAACTAATTTAATAGAAATTCCGCAATTACAGGATAGTGATCCGATAATTTCACAGACTGGTCTACTTTATAGCTTAGCGGAATGATTGATTTCGAACTGAAAATATAATCAATTCTCAAAGGCACTTTATAATCATGGAAACTGCTGGCACTGCCCTTTCCGGCAACCAGGAATGCGTCCTGAAGGTCTTTTCCAAGGTTATAATACTCATATGAATTGGGAACAGAATTAAAATCTCCGGCCAGAATAACAGGATAAGGAGATAAATCTATCATTTTTCTGATTCTTTTTACCTGGTCTTCATGTGCCTGAAATGTAGGAGTCATATGAGAAAGTAGCGTTGATACATTTCCCAAACCTAGTTTATCAAGTTTCGTAAACATAGATTTATGAAGTCTGAAGGGTTCAAGATACACATTAATAATTCGGATTACTTTTCCATTAATGTCTATATCAGCATAAAATGAATTTCCACGTGCTTTCTCGTCAATAAGCTCTGCTTGTCTTACAATTTTATGCTTGGTTTTAAGAATAACCGACGGGTATTTTATAAGATCACGCTGTATAACACGGTTTGTATCTTTTTCCTGTACAAGAATAATATCTGCATCCTGTGCCTTGATATAATCTTTTACTTTATCCCAGCCATATTCTCCATATTTCACATTAAAAGTCAATACCTTAATATCACGGATTGTTTTTAAATTTTCTGTTTTTGGGGAAAAGTTGATCCATCGTCTGATCGGATTATAGAAAATAAATGTACCTAATACAAAAGCAATGGCTATTTTTTCTTTTTTGAAGATCCAGATCAGCGTTAGAATTACATGTGCCAGTATCAGATAAGGAAAACCAAGAGACAGAAGATTCAGGTTGCCTAAAATGTTTGGTGGAATCCATGCATTCCCCAATGTGCATAACAGCAAAACAGCAACAACGATATGTATAAATAGTAATATCTGGTTCGACTTCATGAAAAAACGGTCTTGGTACGATTTTCTTTCAACAAAAATCCTACCAAGCAGACAATTTTAACTCTTTTTATGATTATTTATTCTCCGTAGAAAATGTTACTGCGACAGGATAATGATCTGAAATACTTACAGAACGGTCAATTTCGTAAGATATTGCCTTTAATGACTTTGAAGAAAAAATATAGTCGATCCTGATGGGGAATTTATAATCGTGAAAACTGGTTGCACTTCCTTTTCCTGCAGTCAGAAATGCATCGTCAAGCCCATCAGATAAATGATAATATTCGTAAGAATTGGGAACAGAATTGAAATCACCTGTAAGGATAACAGGGTAAGGCGAATTGTCAATTACTTCACGAATAAGCGCTACCTGATCCTGATGTTTTTTAAAGGTAGGAATGAGTCTCTTAACAACATCTTTTATTTTTTGTTCGTCGTTATCGGTATCTCCGTTAAGTTTCACCATCTCTTTTTGAAAGCGAAATGGATTGAGATAGACATCAATGAACCTGTAGGTTTTGCCTTTAATTTCTATATCAGCCAGCACACCGGGAATTCTTACCTCTTCATCTTGAGGATCAATAATCTGCTGTTTAATGATTTTATGCCTGGTCAGAATTGTTAAGCCGCCTCCGGGATTTGCTTTCTGATAACCATCAAACTGATATTTAATACCCGCGTCCTCCTGTAAAAGAATAACATCAGCATCCTGAGATTTCAGGTACGGTCCTACCTCTTTGTTTCCTATTCTGCCAGCCCTTGTATTAAAAGAAATCACTTTTATTTCAGCGTTTCCTTTCTGATCAGAATAGTTAACCCATCTTTTTACAGGATTCATAAATGCCAAACCCGCCAACATAAATACAAAAGCCCTTTTTTTCCAGCTTAATACCCAGAATATGGTCAGGATCATATATAAAATCATGAGAACCGGGAATCCTAATGACAGCAGATTAAACCATGGAAAAATCTTTGGCGGTACGTAAGCGTTCAGTAAAGTACCCAGCAGCAGAAACAAAATTCCCAGATGGATAATAAATACTATGAGTCGGAAAATCTTCACAATGTTACTTTAGTTGAATCTGTATAAATGCTTTTTCCATATCCTTGCCAAAAGCCATCCAACCAAAGCTCCTCCTACGTGAGCAAGGTGGGCAATGCCTCCTCCGTTTCCTGATACTCCAAGATATATTGAAATTACAACAATAATTGGTAAAAGATATTTTACTTTAATCGGAACAGGAATAAACATAATTCCGATTTTAGCATCGGGATATAATGTGGCAAAAGCTGCTACTACTCCGAAAATAGCGCCGGAAGCACCCATCATACGAGATATAAGCAGGTTATAATATTGACTGGATAATTCCTGTCCTTCAACTGTTGTAGCACTGATCTTCAGACTTCCCACATAATCAAGTGCGGCTTTTGGATAAATTTCGGCCGCGCTAAGTCCCATATCTTGTAAACCAGAAATAATTTGGTGAGCTTCTACAAAATTCCAAAGATTGAATAAGAAAAACGAGCCTAGTCCACTTGCGAAATATAGTATCAGATATTTTTTATCTCCCAATGTTTGCTCCAGAATAGGTCCAAAGCTAAATAATGTAAACATATTAAATAAAATATGCATTATACCCCCAGGCTCTCTAAATGGAGCGTGCATAAACATATGGGTAATAACCTGCCAGGATTTAAAATTGGGAGAGAATGGATAAAACCCAGAAAGTGTATCGTATAAATTCGGAAGCATAAAATTAGCAACCAAATAAACAATAATGTTGATAATAATAATGTTCCTTGTAATGGGTGGTATATTGTTAAACATATTTTTTAAAATTTGTTTTTAAAGTCATTAAACGGAACTTCATAAAAGCATCTTTTGCCATCCGGTAAAAATTCCGGGAAGCCTAATGCTGTAAAGTCTTTGATCAGTTGTTCCGCATCTTTTTTATAAATAAAGTCAAATCTGGATTTCGACTGCATTTTATTCCATTGGTTATGGTAATACTGCATGAATTCTTCTTCCGTCTTGTAATCCAGGATCTCAAAAAGGTTCTCCAGGAATTTCATGGCCTGGGTTTCTTTCAGCCCTTCCGGAAGTGAATCTATTCGAAGTACACTTTCATGAGCAATTTTCATGTCAAACCCTAATTCCGGAAGATATTTTTTGATCGAATTGTATTTTGCCTTTTCGATTTCATTCATATGATACTCCAGGGAGAAAAGAAGAGCATGGCTGTTTGTGCTTGATTTTCTGGTGGATTTGTTTCCTTCAGAAACCAACAGTCTGTGCATTCTTCCCAGATCCAGCATTAAAGTGACATCTCCTTTGTTAAAAAGCCAGTATCCATTGGGAAGCCTCATCAGATCTTCATCAAAATCCTCATCTTCAAACAGATTAATCTTTGAAGGCTCTGCTGTAATATTCTGATGGTACATTTCCGTAAGGTTCTGAATTTCCTCCGGATGTACTACATTTTTCTCTTCCAGAAACGGATTATAGTCTTTATCTACAATGATTTCAGGCATTTTGAAAACACCTCCGCCGGATCCTCCTCCATTTCCTTTGCTCGGAATAGGTTTATTCATCATTTCATCCAGTTCGGGATCTCTGTCGAAATCCAGGCTTGGAGAAACATTGTAAATCCCTAAAGATCTCTTAATGGTTGAACGAAGCAAAGCAAAAATAAGATGCTCATCTTCAAATTTCACTTCAGTTTTCTGTGGATGGATGTTAACATCTATTTTCTCCGGATCAAGTTCCAGAAAAAGGAAAAAGGATGGCACATATCCAGGCTGAAGCAGGCCTTCAAAAGCTTCCTGTACTGCTTTATTGAAGTATGCACTTCTGAAGTATCTTCCATTAACAAAAAGGAACTGCTCGCCTCTTGCTTTCTTGGCCCCTTCAGGTTTAGCAACAAAACCATGAAGTTTACACCAGATAATGTCTTCTTTAATAGGAATCAGAAGCGGCTGAAGCTTTCTTCCGAAAACATCCACAATACGCTGCATCTGGCTTCCTTTTCTCAGTCTGAAAACAGCTTCATCATCATGAAAAAGGGAAAACTCCAGATTCTCATGAGCCAGTGCAACACGCTGAAATTCATCAATTACGTGTCTGAATTCAATATTATTATTTTTCAAAAATTTCCTTCTTGCAGGAACATTGTAGAAAAGATTTTTTACTAAAAAATTTGATCCGTCTGCTGTCTGAACCGGATCCTGAAACTGGAAAACCCCTCCTTCGATATAGATATTGGTACCAATGGAAGTATCCTTCTGTTTTGTTCTGAGCTCCACCTGGGAAACTGCTGCTATAGAAGCCAGCGCTTCACCACGAAATCCTTTGGTGGCTATCTTAAAGATATCTTCAGTTCCTTTGATTTTTGAGGTAGCATGCCTTTCAAACGCCATACGGGCATCTGTTTCAGACATTCCTTTTCCGTCATCCACCACCTGGATAAGGTTTTTCCCGGCATCTCTGATGATCAGTTCAATTTTCGTTGCATCTGCATCAATAGCATTTTCCAAAAGTTCTTTCACGATGGATGCAGGCCTCTGCACCACCTCTCCTGCTGCAATTTGGTTGGCTACATGATCCGGTAAAAGCTGAATAATATCTGACATAAAAACGTAAATCAACTTACAAAAATAGTCAATGAAAACGGGAATTAAAATACTAAAATCGTGATTTAATATTTAATTATCAACATTTTTGCCTATTTATCCCCAACCGGTTTTTTTAATGTTTGTAATGAAGGGCGTTAGCAAGTTTATTGCTCCAATCCGGAAATCTTTATTTCAACAATCGTTAAAAACAGGACAAAAACAAGTCATTTTTACATAATTAAATTAATTTTTAAGAAAAATGCCCCTATTCTATGATAAAATAAGGGCACTTACAGCTAGTTTATACAAAAAATTAATAGTGTGTTTTATATTTTAATCCTCAAAGACAAGCTTTCTTTTCTTTTCTCTTTTAGGAATTCCATGGATTTTATCATACAGATAAGCAAAGAGATTAGGTTTTTTATAAATCCTGCTGTATCTGTATTTTGTGTTGAAATGACGAATATGAATTTTATAAGCATCATATCCGATGACAATCAGAAGACATATGCTGATCACATAGAATACTCTGAATTCCAGATAGTAATATGTTAACCCCGAGAATACAGCGCCCATTACATAAGCAAGCATAATACTCATGAGAAGTTTTGCCCTGCCAATCAGCTCCCCGTTTTTTCTGTATTTTTTCTGGGTAAACATGGATACCAGAATTCCCAGGTCGGTAGTGGTTCCGGTAAGGTGGGTCGTTTTCACAGAGAAGTTGGAAATACTTGCGGTAAGACCGTTCTGAAGTCCGGTGGCAAAAAGCATCAAAGCCACTAAATATTCTGTTTCTTCCAATGTTTTCTGGTAATAAAACTGTCCGTATATTCCTACAAACAGAAGACATATGATTTCCATCACAATCGGCATGGCATGGGCGAAATATTTACTTTTCTTATTAAAATTGATAACAATAAAGTTGGACAGGAAGCTTCCGAAGAAGAACAAAAAGATCCATCCGCCTACAACTCCTACCTGTGTCCAGTTTCCTTTACTGATTTCTGCCGCTAAAATAGCGTAATGTCCTGTTACGTTTGACGTAAAAGAGAGGAATATCAACAGGGAAGCAATGTTTATAGTACCTGCCGTGAAGGCAGTCAGCGTTCCCAACCTGATGTTGTCTCCCAATGTCCTGCTGTTACTATAATTTCTTAACATTTTTTATTTTTTTAAATTGTGTTTAATTTTCAGACTTCTACAAAAATCTCTGCCAGCCTTCCTCTTTCCGGAAGTTTTTCTCTTACTTCGACCGTAATTTCATGAGATTTCAGTTCTTTGCATTTCCTGATATAAGGAATCAGATCAAATTTTCCGTTTCCTCTGCTTTTGATGGATGGAGAATAATAAGCTTCCTCAATGTTTTCCGCCTTTACATATTGGTTGAATGTTCTCTGGAAACTTCCTGTGAAAATGTCGCAGATGATTTTATTGACCAGATGAGGATATTTATTGCTGATAATTCCCAAAGCATCACAGAATTCTGCAGGCCTTATTTTATTGAATACCGATGTTTTGGTACTGAACAAAAGATCTCTGATAGAATCTCCGGAATCATACCCGGAAGTCAGAAAAATGTTATATTGGTTCTGATCTTCTGCTGCTTCTTTCTCTTTAAGTACTTTTTTCAATATATTCAATGACTCAAGAGAGTAATCTGTTGCAATTAAAATTGTTTTAGTCATGTTCTTATTATTTTGTATTGTGTTTATCTTTTTTGATGATACAAAACTAGAACGACCATATTAGAAGATCTTTGGAATGGAATTAAAATGTGATTAAAGAGATTAAAATAAGATTAGAAAATTGTTAACGGGAATTAATATGGCGAAAAGCTCTTTGCATTTTTGCCATTTCGCTTTTTCGTCAATTTGCGATTTTGCCTATTGTTATTCTGGTTTACACTTTGGCTTGTTCCCCCTTCTGAGTGCTGTAGAAATTAGGAAAACGCATTTGTACCGTTGTTCCCTGGTTTTCGTGAGAGCTTACAATCAGTTCACCGTGGTGCATTCTGACGATATTCCTTGCCAGTGGAAGTCCGATCCCGTAGCCTTCATAATTATTGGTATTGGAAGCTCTGAAAAACGGATCGTAGATTTTATTCATTTCCACTTCAGGAATTCCGATCCCATTATCTTTTATAATGATGTAGACATCTGTATTGGTGGCGCCAAGAGAGACTTTAACCTGCTGAAAATTAGAATATTTACAGCCATTACTGATGATATTGGCCACTGCAAGATGCAGTAGCTGCTCATTCCCCTGAACTTTTAATTTCTTAGGATTATCGGGAAGCATGCTGATATCAAGATAGATATTGTTTCGGGAATCAATTCGCCTTAAGGTTTCAATAACGTCCCAAAGAAGCTGATCAATTCTCACCTTATCCATTTTCTGGATTTTCCCGTCGAATCCGGTTTGGGCAATCATTAAGAGTGCTTTAATCTTTTTATCCAGCTTTTCAGCTTCATCCAGAATGATTCCGAGGGTTTCTTTGTATTCATCAGCCGTTCTGCTGATAGAAAGCGCAACATCGGCTTCTCCCATGATGGATGTAAGAGGCGTCCTCAATTCGTGGGAAACATTGCCAATCAGGTGGTTCTGGGTTTCAAAAGACGTTTCAATGCGGTTGAGCATATCATTAAAGGTATCTACCAACTCATTAAGCTCTTTATTATCAGGATGTGATTCCAATCTTAAGTGAAGGTTTTCAGAACTGATTTCTTTTACTTTTCCTGTAATTTTTAAGATCGGCCTGAATAAGGTTTTGGACAGATAAAAAGAAAAAATCATACTGAAAAACAGAGACAGTACAATACAGGTAAGCAGTGTTCTCTTTAAAAAGCCCAGATAATAAACAACATAATGGTTTTTGGCAGAAGCGATGGCAATATAATCTTTATCATCATATCTGAAACTTTGTCCTATATAATAGAATTCTTCATCATTATAATTGGATTCTCCTTCTCTGATAATATTTTTAAAGAAATAATCGGGGATATGAACTTCCTGAGATATTTTTTTGAAATTGGAATCGGCAGGAACAGCAAAAACATAGTCTCTTTCCATCGGAAGTTCCTCATCATTCAGGTTGCTGAGAATATAGTTTTCAGGAAGGTCGAGATGATCTTTACTTTTTTCGATCTGAACAATGGTTGCCGTCCTTATCTTCAGCAGTTCATAAAACCTCTGATGTGAAAAATTAACGATAGAAAAATACACCAAACCACTGAATAGCAAAATGATGGCGGTAAAAACCAGCATCAAAAGTACCATCGTTTTGGTTTGATTTGTAATGACTCTGTTAAACATTCATTATGTCTTTTTCAACACATAGCCCATTCCTATAACGGTATGAATCAGTTTATTATCATCCTGGCTGTCCAGTTTTTTTCTTAAATAATTGACATAAACATCTACCACGTTGGTTCCCAGTTCATAGTTTACGCCCCAGACCGCATCCAGAATTTCTGCTCTCGAAATTACTTTTTCCGGATTATTCAGGAAGTACAGCAGCAGTTTATACTCTGTGGAAGTAAGAGAAATATCTTCTCCGGCTCGGGTTACTTTCTTGGTATAATCATTCACCATCAGATCCGAAAACTGGAATACATGTTCATTATCAGGCTCCGGTTCGGCAATTTCCTGCGGACCGTTGTTGTTGCTTCTCCTTAGTAAAGACTTTACACGGGCTACCAGTTCAATGAATTTAAAAGGCTTCACCAGATAATCATCTCCACCACTTTCCAATCCGAGAACGATGTTTTCAGAAGTTCCCAAAGCAGTCAGAAATAAAATCGGAACACTCTGATTGGTTTTTCTTATTTCTTTACACACGTCCAGACCATTCATTTCCGGAAGCATAATGTCTAAAATTACCAGATCGAAATCATTAGCCTGCACCAGCTGAACTCCTGTACGGCCGTCAAAAGCTACAGAAATTTCATATCCATTTTCCTGAAGTCCCTTTTTAATAAAGGACACCACACTGGTTTCGTCTTCGATAAGAATAATTTTTTTCATAGATGAAATAAGGAGTTTTACAAAAATAGGGAAATTTTCCTGGGAGAAAAAGCGAGGAATATCAGAGAGTCAAGTAGCAAATAATAATTTTCAATGAATTGATTCCCTCCTGTACCTAAACTCTATAGAATAATATTACCTTTGTTTGAATATAATTCAGGTTAAATTACACACAGTATGAATGACTTTTTAATAGGTATCGGCAAGAGATTAAAGGATATTAGAAAAAAGAATAATTTAACCATTAATGAGCTGGCCTTCAAAGCGAATGTGAGCAACGGACTTGTTTCCAGAATTGAAAACGGAAGAACGATTCCTTCACTACCTGTGTTATTGGATCTGATTCAGTCGCTGGAGATTGATGCCAGTTATTTTTTTGAAGGAGTTGAAAAAAAGTCCAATGCCAAATTCATTTATGTCCCGAAGGAGAGCCAGCAAATTATAGAAAAAGAAGTGGAAGCTGAGGGGTTTAAATATATGCACATCTTCAGCAAGAGCCTTCATTCTTTAGGTTTTGAGGCCGTTCTGCTGACGCTTGAACCTAATTCTAAAAGGGAAAAGGTCATTACGGATGCCTGGGAATTTAAATATATTCTGAAAGGAGAAGTGAAATATGTGATTGATAATGAAGAAGTCATCTTAAAAGAAGGAGATTCTTTGTATTTCAACGGAAAGTTTCCTCACGTTCCGGTAAGCATCAGCAATGAAAGCTGTGTAATGCTTGTTCTTTATTTTTATACGGCTTAACTATTCATTTTTTTAACGCAAAGCTTTTACTATTTTTCTTTTGTCATTCTGACGAAGGAAGAATCTCTTATTTGCATTCAATAACGCGAGATTCTTCATTACATTTCATTTCATTCAGAATAACAATTGTAGTGTAGATTCCTTATAAATACACATATAATAATCAAGCTTCTTCAACGACAACGTCGTAACCTTTGCACACTTATAATTTAGCATTATAATTATTAAACTTTGCATTTACATCATATCTCAATTTTTACATTATTCTTCAATTTTTGACTTTACAGCACACACAAAAGTTTACAAATATGCAACTTCTGGTTTTCGTCATTCTTCCAAGATGAACGAAATATGAACCAAATCAAGCCTGCTTTTGGGAAATTTCAATTCCTTTTATTTTCAGGAAATATTTGTGGAAAATGCTGAAACAGTGAATTTAAAAATTGTTTAGATCTGTTTTTAAAGGATGGCATTAATACATTTAAAGGTAAAATAAACGTAACAAACAGAACTTATTTGTTAAACAATACTTAACACAAAATATTTATATATATTAAAATTATTAGCTTGATTTGCATAAAAAATTTAATATATGTAAAAATGAAAACAAAATTAGAGAAATTATTCACCCTTGTTTTTGTCTGTCTCATAGTCTTTGTTTCAGCGCAAAAACAGTTAATTATAGGAACTGTGCTTGACGACAGCCAGCCTCTCCCCGGGGCCACAGTCAAAATAAAAGGCTTATCTAAAAATATAACGACTGATATTGAAGGGAAATTTGCCATCAATGATATCAAAGAAGGCCAGTACACTCTACAAATCAGCTACATTGGTTATGAATCTTCAGATATCAATGTAGATCTTAAACCGGAACAAACGGTTGACTTAGGAATTATCAAACTATCCCAACCGAGAAAAAATATTGGCGAAATTGTCGTTACCGGAACGTTAAAAAATACGGAAGCGAGAGCTTTAAACCTTCAGAAAAATGCCATTAATATCACCAATGTCATCGCTTCAGACGGAATCGGAAAGCTACCGGACAGAAATGCAGCAGAAACCGTACAGCGTGTGCAGGGAGTTTCTATTGAAAGAGACCAGGGAGAAGGAAGATTTGTTTCCCTGAGAGGACTTCCGCCATTCTGGGCATCCACAACCATTAATGGAAACAGACTTCCCACCGCAGAGGAAGAAACGACTTCCAGAGCAACGGCATTTGATTTCTTTCCTACAGAACTGATCTCCTATGTACATGTAAACAAGTCTTTTACCCCAGATATGGAAGCTGACGGAATAGGCGGCGGTGTCAATTTTATCACCAAAACTCCACCGATGAAAACAGAGTTTAAAGCTACTGTGGGAAGCGGTTATAATGCAAAGTCTGATAAAGGAGTTTACAACCTTGGATTTTTGTATGGGGGAAGAACGAAGAATAAAAAGTTCGGGTATTTATTCAACTTTGCGCATTTCATAAGAAACTGGTCTACAGATAATTTTGAGGCTAGAAGAAGTGGCGATGAAGGAGTTTTCAGACTGGAACTTCGTGATTATAACGGAGTCAGAAAAACAACAGGGATCAATACCGCTTTTGAATATGTATTATCTCCAAAAACAACCTTCTATTTAAAAGGAATGTATGGTACTTTATCGGATGATGAAACCCACTATAAACACAGAATCCGTTTTGATAAATTCAGCAGTGCTAATAATACAGCAAGAGTAGAGCTCCAGAATATCCACAATTTACTGATAACAGAACTTACTTCTGTTTCTTTGGGAGCAGTTCATCAATTCAATAAAGGAAAAATCGACTGGGATTTATCTTACTACAACAACCAATTCAAGTATGGAAATATCCCTGATAAGCAAAACAATTCTTACTATGTCATCAAGTACACTCAATCTGGTGTAGGCATCAATCCTGATTATATTTCAAATCATGGAAATGGTCCGAGAGCATATTGGAAAGCTGACGGTGGAAAATTAGATTATAAAAATCCGGATGCTTTATTTGGTTTCTACAGTGACCCGAACTTTAAAATGGATGCTTCTCAGATGAGATTTACAGATCTTGAATTTTATAAAGTCTTTGTGGAGGAAAAGGATAAAATCGTAGCGGCTTTCAACCATGAGATCAATGCTTCTGATAAACTGACTTTAAAATATGGTTTTAAATACAGAGATAAAGAACGTAATGCAAAATTCTCCGATATTTTCTACAACTGGAGCAGTGGAACAGCCCCTCTTCTATCAGATTATTCACAATATCTCACAACACAGCCCAACGGACCGAAATATTTAAGTGAAATGAATGCCCACATCGGCAATACTTTTGGTCCGGTACTTTCAACCACAGGAATGAACCAGTTTTGGTATGACAACCAGGGACATTTAAAAATCAATACTGCTGATTCCGAAGCATTGCAATATAATAAAGCATTAGGAAGAAACTTTGATGTGTTTGAAAAACATGCAGATGCTTACGGAATGACAACCTATAAACTGAATGATAAAATCATCATTTTAGGAGGAATCAGGTTATCCAATACCAATACTAAAGTAAGAGGATACAGCGTGAATGATAACGTACTGACACCGGTAGAAAATACTAAAAACTATCTGGCTGTTCTCCCAATGATTCATTTAAAATATACGTTAAACGATAAAACCAATCTTCGTTTTGCTGCGACAAGAACTTTTTCAAGACCGAATTTTGGCGATCTTACTCCGGGAGGAACTTATATTGAAGCAGATAACGAGTTCAAAGGGGGAAACCCAAATCTTAATCCTACCTATTCTTTGAATTTTGACCTGATGGGAGAATATTATTTTTCCAACGTAGGGATTCTAAGCGGTGGCGTTTTTTATAAATCCATTACGGATCCTATTTTCCAGGACTCTTTTATCGGAAACTATAACGGAAACAACGGAGTACAGTTTACCGCTCCCAATAACGGAAAAGCTGCATGGCTGGGAGGTATTGAGCTTGGAATTAATAAGAGATTCGATTTCCTTCCAGGGTTTTTACAGTATTTCGGAGTACAGCTGAATGCCACATTCATGACTTCCGAAATGGAAAAGCCAAGCGGAAGAACGGTAGCCCTTCCCTATCAGGCAAAGGAGTTGTACAACGCGCAGCTTTTCTTTGAGAAAAAAGGATTCAATGCAAGGCTGGCTTACAATTATAAAGGAAAATATGCTGTAGAATATGCCGAGGAAGATACCAATGATTCTTACTATGGCAAGTATAGTAATCTGGACTTCGGAGGTTCTTACCAGTTTACCAAATACCTGACTTTATATGCGGATGTGAATAATATCCTGAACAAACCACTGATCTATCACTTCGGTAAAAGCGAAGACCGTCCGGAACAGGTGGAATATTATGGAGTCCGATTCAATCTTGGAGTAAAACTGAATTTCTAAACCAGAACCATGGCCAGAACCATCAATCAAAAAACACTGGTAACACTGAAGGCTGCTTTTGCTGCTTTCGGTGTTTACTTCTGCATGTACGGTTTCAGGAAACCTTTTACCGTAGCTTCCTTCGCAGGACTTTCTTATTTTGGGGTAGATTATAAGATTCTGATTATCATTGCACAGGCCGTAGGCTACTTTGTTTCCAAATTCATCGGGATCAAATTTATTTCCGAGCTGAAACCCCAGAAAAGACTTACTTATCTTTTTATTTTTATTACTGTTGCAGAGCTTGCATTGTTAGGATTTGCAGCCGTTCCTGCTCCTTACAATATTCTGTTTATGTTTATCAACGGTATTCCACTGGGAATGATCTGGGGAATTGTTTTCTCGTATATTGAAGGACGGAAAGCCACTGAAATCATCGGATTGTTTTTATGTTCAAGCTTTGTGGTTTCTTCAGGGTTTACAAAATCAGTAGGAAAATTTCTAATGGATACTTTCTCCATTTCAGAATTCTGGATGCCATTTTCAGCAGGACTTGTTTTCATAATTCCATTGGTTCTTTTCGGGCTGCTTCTTGAAAGAATTCCCAAACCTTCAGAAGAAGATATTTTGCTTAAAAACAAGAGACAGCCGTTGAATGGTAAAGAAAGAAGAGCCCTGATCCAACAATTTTTTGTTCCCATCGTATGTATCATCTTTTTATATATCAGCTTAACGGTTCTAAGGGATTTCAGAGATAATTTCAACCGTGAGATCTGGGATGGACTGAACTTTACTTTCGACAGTTCTATTTTCACTTTAACGGAAATTCCTATTGCGGTAATGGTTCTTGTGATTTTAAGCTTTATGGTAAAAGTAAAGAACAATAAAAAAGCATTTGCCTACTATCATTATATTCTTTTTGCGGGAATTCTTACGGTAGGACTTTCTACTTATCTGTTTCAGCAGGGTTCTCTGTCGCCTTTTTTATGGATGACAATTTCCGGCTTCGGAATGTACATCTGCTATATTCCTTTCAATGGAATTTATTTTGACCGGATGATCGCCGCTTTTGAAATCAAAGGAAATGTAGGTTTTCTGATTTATATTGTAGATTCTTTCGGTTACCTGGGAAGTGTTCTGATTCTTTTGTATAAAAACTTTGGCTCGGCCCAGACTTCGTGGTTACATTTTTATATTAACTTAAATTATATCATCACCATAACGGTTTTCATTCTTTCGGTGATTGCTTGTCTGGCTTTCAGAAAAAAGTCAAAACCCAAATCTAAATCTAATCAATTCATCAATTTCGATACGTCGAAAATTTTATAAACTATAGTACAATGACAACAAAATTTGATTTACTCGTTGTAGGAGGCGGAATTTTAGGAACATTCCATGCTTATCATGCGCTGAAGAAAAATCTTAAGGTAGCTTTACTGGAAAGGAATTCTGTTCCTCAGGGTGCCACGGTAAGAAATTTCGGACAGGTAGTACCCTCCGGAATGGATCTTAAATGGCAGAACTTCGGGAGGGAAAGTCTGGCCATCTACCATGAACTTCATGATCAGGCAGACCTTACCATCAGACAAAACGGTTCCATCTATATTGCTTCCAATGATGAAGAGCTTCAGTTGATTGAAGAACTTTATGAAATCAACAGAAATAATGATTATAAATCTGTTTTATTATCTAAAAACGACTGCATCAAGAAATTTGACGGTCTTCGTTCAGACTATTGCAAAGGAGGTCTGTTTTTCCCACAGGAACTTTCCGTAGATTCTGCAGATATGATTGTAAAGCTTCACAAGCTGCTTCAGGAAAAAATGGGCTTACAGATCTTCTACAATACATCTGTACTGGAAACCCATGAAGATGATCAGAAATGTACAGCGGTAACGGCTGATGGAACGGAATTTAACGCTTCCAAAATCATAATCTGCGGTGGACACGAGTTTAAAACTTTATATACTAAAGTATTCAATGACAGTGATCTGGAAGTGAGTAAGCTGCAGATGCTTCAAACAAAGCCCCAAGGAATTTATTCGCTTCAGGGAAATATCCTTACAGGACTTTCTGTGAGAAGGTATGAATCTTTCAGCGAATGTCCTTCTTTTCAGAAAATCAAGGCTTTAGAAGATCCCAATTCGTTTGAAAAGAAGTATGGAATTCATATTTTATTCAAACAGGCACTTGACGGTTCTGTCATCATAGGAGATTCTCACGAATATGCTGATGCTAAAAATGCCGATGATCTCGGATACGATCTTAATATGGAGATTGATGAATTCATGATTCATGAGGCTAAGAAAATTATTGATCTTCCTACGTATGAAATTCAGAGGAGATGGTTCGGAATCTATTCCCAGTGCAAAACAAAAGATATTTTTGAGCACAGCCCATCCGCTAACATTCATATTGTAACGGGTATCGGAGGAAAGGGAATGACGGGAAGCGGTGGCTTTTCCAAATTTAATATTGAAAAAATTTACGCATAACATTTACATGAAAAATATAGAATTACTCGTTCTGGATATGGCCGGAACAACAATTGATGAGGATAATGTAGTTTACAAAACACTTACCAACGCTGTGAATGATTATGGCTATGTGGTAAGCCTGGAAAAAGTATTATCCATCTGTGCCGGAATGGAAAAACTGGAAGCCATCACAAGTCTTTTAAAAGAAATCAATGGGAACGAAGAAGATGCTTCTGCTATTTTTGAGAATTTTTCTGAACAACTGAAAGAATCTTATCAAAATCTGGATGTAAAACCCATCAACGGAACGGAAGATTTCTTATTGAATATGAAAGCTCAAAACAAGAAAATCGTTTTGAATACAGGCTATACTTCAGAAATAGCCCATCAGCTTTTAGATAAACTCAACTGGAAAGAAAGTATTCATTTTGATGCTTTAATTACCGCTGATGATGTTTCAGAAAGCCGCCCGAGCCCTGAAATGATTCATCTTGCCATGAAGAAATTCAATATCACTGAAGCTCATAAAGTATTAAAAGCAGGGGATTCTGTGATTGATATTGAAGAGGGCAAAAATGCTGGTTGCGGATTAACAGTGGCGGTTCTTTCCGGAGCTCAGACCCAATCAGAACTTGAAAAGGCAGCTCCTGATTATATTCTGAATACGATTTCTGAAGCTGAGGGAATCCTTTAATCCATTTTTTCAGATTATTTTTAAATACTTCTTGACACAAATGTTTTCATGGTTTTTCTATTGGAAATGTTTGTGTTTTTACCACCCCGTCAAATTTCCAATTTGACACCCCTCCGGAGGAGGGGAATGTAGTACGGATCATTAGGTATTTGTTATAACCAACATTTCCAGAAACCTTTTTTGATCTTCTATTCACAAAGCATGTAACTTAAAATAAACAGAGTCATTTTTCTTTTGTGGCTTTTGTGGTTAATATCTAAGCTTTTTTCGGTGATCTTTTTAATTATCAATTAATTAACTTTCAGTTCACGAATGTTTACAAATAGTAAACTAATTTTACAATAATTAAAAATAAATTACTATTTGTAAACTTTCACAATTCTAAAAACCCTTTTCCCCATGAAAACAAAACTATTCTCAATGGCTGTTGTAATGAGCTGTTTCCTTGGAGCTCAGACTAAAAAAGTTCTTTTTATTGGTATTGACGGATGCCGTGCAGATGTCATGATGTCTACACCTACTCCCAACATTCAAAACCTTATCAGCCAATCGATCTATTCTACCGACGGGCTTTGTGCTGCTACAACCTGGAGCGGAAACGGATGGAGCACCATGCTGACCGGCGTATGGCACACCAAACATAATGTTCAGGACAATAATTTCACAAGCCCGAACTATGTCAATTACCCTGATTTTCTGACAAGAGCAGAAAATTACAACCCTGGCTTAAGAACTATCTCTCTGGCACATTGGTCACCCATCAACGACAAAATCATTCAAACCGCAGATGTAAAAACCAATCTGGCAACGGATCTTGCTGTAAAAAATGCAGCTGTTACGGCTTTACAGAATGATAATCCGGATATTCTCTTTGTAGATTTTGATGATGTAGACCATGCAGGCCATTCTTATGGATTCTCATCAACAGTTTCACAGTATGTAAATTCCATTAAAACAACAGATTCTTATATCGGAGAAATTGTTGCAGCGATGAAAAACAGGCCATCATACAACAATGAAGATTGGTTGGTGGTATTGACAACAGATCATGGAGCTATAGACTCTTCACACGGAGGCGGAAACCTTTCTGAAAGAAACATTTTTACAGTATATTCCAACCCGGGATTTACTCCACAACAGATCAGCAAAACCGTTCTGGAATCCAATAAAACCTTTAATCAGTTGAATTTCCCGGCAGGGACTTATGCCAAACCAGCCAGCCAGACTTCTTTCAATTTTGGAGCCAGTCAGGATTTTACCATTGAATTTTGGGTAAAACCTAATGCTTCTTATTCAAGTGATCCGGTGATGATCAGTAATAAAAACTGGGCAAACGGAAAAAATAAAGGATTTGTTTTCTCAGGCTACTCAGGGCAGACTTTCAAAATGAATATTGGAGATGGAACCAACAGGATTGATCTTGTTGGCGGAAAAGTGGAAACCAACAAATGGAAACATATTGCTGCAAGTTTTGACAGAGATGGTCTTGTAACATTATATGAAGACGGCGTTCCGGTAACTTTTGCTAAAATGAATACCATCGGAAATATTGATTCCGGGCTTCCTCTTACATTAAACCAGGATGGAACCAATGTTTATGGAATCAATCTGGCGGCTTCTTATAAAGACATAAGAATCTGGAAATCTGCTCTTCCCAATGATGTTATTGTGAATTGGGCCAACCAGGATATTACCTCTTCGCACCCTTATTATTCTCAATTACTGGCCAACTGGAAGTGTAATGGAACTTCAGGAAATACATTGACTGATTCAAGTCCGAACGCTAATCATATGACTGTTACAGGTTCTCCAACTTATAATGCCAATACTGTTAATAATTTTAAAGTGTACGACTATACCTCTACAACAAGAGAAACAGATCATTTCCCAACGGTATTGAACTGGCTTTGTATTCCGGTACAGTCTTCATGGGGAATAGATGGAGTGAATAGAATTCCGGCATGTTCCAAAGAAATATTGGCAGCAAAAGAAACGAAAGCAATCATTAAAGATTTTAAAATTTATCCTAATCCAGTTTCAACATTCCTTGGAATCCAGTATCAATGTGAGGATAAGGAAATTAAAGCAGAAATCATTGACAATAAAGGATCGGTTGTTTCAACTTCGCATTTGCAGTCTTTAAGAGGATATTATGATGAAAAAATTAATATTGAAAATCTTCCTTCAGGAGTGTATTTCATAAAAATCAACGGCAGCAGAAAATCACTGACCAGGACTTTTATCAAGAAATAAAACAGTAAAGCAATTAGATTTAAATTTTGATATTAGAACAAGGATATTCCTATCCGAGTTCTAATATTTTTTTTGCCTACTTATTAAAAATCAGCTCCATCTGCACATCGGCACGGTCATACTCAGCATTGCTGATGGGAGTATGGATAAAGCCCAGCTTTTCATAAAGTGTGATGGCCGGAACCAGTATAGAATTGGTAACCAAAAATACTTTTTCAGCTTTTAATTCCTTTGCTTTTTCCACTAAAGTATTTCCCAAAAGGTAACCTAGTTTTTTCCCTTGCGCTTTGGGACTTACTGCCATTTTTGACAATTCAAAAGTGAGGGGACTGTCTTCTGTTTTTACTAATGCACAGGTTCCTACTGCTTCTCCATCCAGCAAAGCAAAAACAATGTGCCCTCCTTTATGTAAGATATGCTCTTCAGGATTATCCAGCAGTTTATAATCGCCGGCTTCCATGACAAAGTATGTTTTGATCCATTCTTCATTCAAAGCTTTGAAAGCTTCTTTATACTGAGGTTCATAGGCTACGATTTTTACTTCATTACTTTTATCATTCATCGCTATAAGGTTTATTTAATTCTGTTTTTTATCATTTTTCCAAGCTTTTCCAGATCATTTTCCACCCTGTCTGTCCATTCCAGTGCATAGTTCAAACGCATGCAGTTCTGATACTGATTATGCTGTGAAAACATTCTTCCGGGAGCAAAATTGATTTTCTGCTCAAAAGCCACATCGTAGAGATCTTCCGTACAAATTCTTTTATCCAGCTCCAGCCAAAGCATAAAGCCTCCTTTGGGTTCTGAAATTTTTGTATTATCCGGAAAATACTCAGTTACCGCTTTTTGAATCTGAAGGTAATTTGCGTACAGCTTTTTCCTGAACATTCTGAGATGGTGATCATAACGTCCGTGGGCAAGAAAATCCGTAATTACATCAGAAAACAAAGAAGGTCCGCTTACCATCTGAACCAGTTTCTGACGGATAATTTTTTCTTTAAATTTTCCGGGAGCTACCCACCCAACCCTGAAACCCGGTGCCAATGTTTTGGAAACCGAGCCTACCCACATCACAATTCCTGCTTCATCATAAAATTTACACGGCTTGGGTCTTCCCGCCCCGAAATAAATGTTACCATAGACATCATCCTCCACCAAAGGAACATTATATTCAGTAAGCATCTTTACCAGTTCTTTCTTGTTATCATCAGGCATCTGAAATCCCAACGGATTATTATAATTCACCACAAAACAGCACGCAGAAAGCTTTGGCATTACCTTTTTTAACTCATCCAGATCTACTCCTGTAATTGGATGCGTAGGAATTTCCACAGCCTTAAGTCCTAATAACTGGATGGCCTGAAGAATTCCAAAGTATACAGGACTTTCCACCGCCACAGAGTCTCCAGGCTGAGTAACTGCCATTAAGCAATTATAAACGGCGTTCATAGCTCCGGAAGTAATCACCAGATCATCTTCTGTGATTTTCCCTTCCATCACCATCGACCATTTGGCAATTTCCCGGCGAAGCACCTCACTTCCTTGTACAGGTTCATAGTTGGTTCCGCTGTCGCTCTTTCTTTTGATCACATCAATCATGCATTTCTTCATCTTGGCCACCGGAAGAAGGCTTTTCCCCGGAATGCCCAATCCAAACTGTGTGATATCTGTTCCCCCGATGACACCAAATACTTTATCAATAAGGTCCTGTGGTGTATTCTTTTTCTCTGAATCTTTCATTGGTGCCACGGAAGGCAGTGCCAGTTTTCGCTGGGAAGTCTGGCTTACATAGTAGCCATATTTCGGACGCGATTCTACGAGAGAACGGCTTTCCAATTCCATATAAGCCTGCTTTACGGTATTCAGGCTTACATTATATAGTTTTTGGGCACTTCGCAATGAAGGCAGCCTGTCTCCAAACTGCAGGGTTTCACTTTTAATCTGCTCTGTGACAGAATTGGCTATTTTGAGGTACAGAACATCTTTATGCATAGAATCCGGGTTTTAAGTAAATGTACAATTTTATCCTGTCTTTATTCGGGATTCAGCCAGCTGATCATACTGTTGATACTGCTTTTTAACTGTTCCGGATCCTTAAAATTGGGGCTGTGAGTATTTTTAAAATATCTTTCAGCACGGGAAAAGAAATTTCTCTTTTCGGTATCTGACATCTTATTCTTATCATAGATCCTGAAAGATATTTCATCCTTTTCATTCACGATAAGACTGGCAAAAGCAACAATCTGCTTCCCATTTTTAGCCAAAAGAAAAGGAAGTCCGAAATTCTGATCTGCTATTTTCAGATTCTGTGTTTCCAGAAAGATATTTTTCAGCATCCACATGTCTGATATATAAGCCTCAGCATATTGAAACTGTTTCTGTTGTTGAGTGATTGTTTCCATATTTCTTCTTTAGCTAAACAAAATTATGGAGGATTTAATTTTGGACACAGATACAGAACTATAGAATATTATGGGTACAGATTTTTTATCTGATCTTTTTCCTGTCGCATATAAAGCAGATTTTTTCCGGAAGAAATCGTTATTCGCACAATTGATAATAGCATAGAAATAAAAAACAGACTGTTTCACATAGAAACAGTCTGTTGACAACTATTTAAAGTCTCATGGTTATTGTTCTGCTTTTTTAAGAGCTTCTTTGATTCCTTCCAGTCCGTCTCCGAATTGCGCAAGCAGTGCTACAATCTGCGACATTCTATCATTTTCACCCAGTCCTTTCAGAGTTTTATTTTTAACAAAGGTTTTCTTTATTTCATTCCATCGTTCTGTTTCTTCTTCTGAAAGAATTCCTATCAGTTCTTTCAGTTTCAGCATATTGGCTTCTGCTCCGGTTGTCAGTGTCTGAGATTCATTCTGATAGTGATTCAGGACAATCTGGGTAACTTCATTATCTTTAAGAATAGGCTGTATTTGTGCAATCAGCTTATTCATATTACGGTAAGATCCCTGTAGTTTGAATGGCGGTTCATTTCTGTAATCGTCTGACATGGCTGCGGACGCGATATATTCTTTGTTCACCTTCAACACCATATTTCTCACTGTGATCGTGCTTTTCAGTACTGATCTGAAATCTGATATTTCACTGGAGCTGAAATTTCCTTTCAGGTTATCGGCAGGATTATCTGTAATCACACAATCATAGAGTTCATACAGATTTTCAATTCCCGGATTGGTCAGCCTGGTCAGATATTCATTAGACATTAAAGCATTTTCAATAAGACTCAGGTCAAAAAGGTCTGTTTTCGATCCGGATATTTCTCCCAGATTGTATGTATCTGAACGGTTGGCCAGCATGTCCGGAATTTTAAACTTTTCTCCACTCTCTGTGTATGGATTTCCAGCCATGACAAGGCAGAATCTTTTGGATCGAAGGTCATAAGTTTTACTTTCTCCATTGTATATTCCTTCAATCTTTCTCTGTCCGTCTGCAAGAGAGATGAATTTCTGTAAAAATTCAGGATTACAGTGTTGGATATCATCAAGATAAAGCATAACATTATCTCCCATTTCCAGCGCAAGATTCAGTTTTTCAAGCTCTTGTCTTGCCCCAGCATTTTTGGCTTCAGAAGGGTCTGTTGATACAATATCGTATCCTAAAGATGGTCCGTTGATCTTCATAAATACCAGTCCCATACGCTCTGCCATATATTCCATCAGGGTTGTCTTTCCGTATCCGGGTGGAGATACTAGAAGAAGCATTCCCATTCTGTCTGTTCTTTTGTCTGAACCTGCTGTTCCCAATTGCTTGGCAAGATTCGCTCCGATAAGAGGAAAATAAACATCATTAATCAGTTTATTTCTCACAAATGAGCTTAATACCTGAGGCTTGAAAGTATCCAGCTTCAATGCTTTTTTCTTTTCATCTACCCAGTTGTATTTCAATTCCTGAAGCTGTTTGTATTTAGGAACGGTAACTGTATTAAAATGGCTAAGGCGGGATACAAACTCAAAGTAGTTAAGATCATATTCTGTCTCTTTTTCAAGCGACTTCAGCTCTTTTATGGCTACTTCATACGCAATGTGTTTGATATTTTTCGGATCAAATTTTTGGGTAATGATAAATGCTGCCACCTCCGGCATAATATCCTGGTTAACCTCTGAACCAAAGGCATTTACCGCGCTTTCCGCAATATAATAACATGCCTTAGGATATTCATACATCACCTTTAGCTGGTTAATAAACTCAAGGTCTTTGCCTTTTTCCTTCAGTTCTTTCAGGAACAATTCATACAATGCTGCTGCTTTTTCTGAAATCAGGAAGTTTTCTTTATCTTCCTGTTTCAGGTAGGTGGCAGCATTGATACAATCCGTTTCTTTAAAAATACCATGGGCTGATGCAAAAGATTTCATTTCTTCTGAAAGTTCTCTGCTTAAATACTCAAATCCTTGCTTTATAGTGAATGATTCAGCAATAATAGCGGCTGCTTCAAACTGTTTGGTATAATATTCTTTTTTATCATTTTCCAGGAAAAACCAGAAAAGCTGTGCTAATGATCTTTCCTCTGCTGTGAACCTCATCAGTCCCAGTTCATTGTGCATCTGCTGAAGTTTCAATACAATTGTCTCAGCATCTTTATCATGAATTCCTTTTACCAGTCCTTCTCCGAAATGCTCTGCTGTAAACTCCTGTACAGCCTTTTCGTTTTCAGCCTCTGAGGTTATTTCCTTGTGAGCGGAAAACACATTCCAGGCAAGATATTCAAACCTTTTTACTTTGCTATTTTCCGAAACAAATTCCTGATTCCATACTTCTTTGAATTCATCAGCTGTAAAGTTTAAAGGTTCATAAAAGCTGGTTCCGGTAAGGTGGTAGTAATATTGAGCATTTCTTAGCACCAAAGTAAGGTCCAGCTTCTGCTGATTGACTGCAAATTTATAGTCTCCCAATGCAATAATACTTTCCCCGTCTGCATAGATCTCTTTTTTATCTTTCAGCTTTCTTACGGCTTCCTGCTGCTGGGTTTTTAACAAGGTCTGAACCTCCTCCGATTTTGCTGAATCTTCCAGTTCTGCAAGCTGCCTGGAAAGATCCCTCACTTTCTCTACCATCAGATCTGCTGCAAAATAGCCATTGATCTCATTTTCTGAGTCAAAAGATTCTGCTTTGGTCTGTACCGATTTCAGGATTCTCTGTGCAGCATCAAAAAGATTCTGCGTCCTTTTATTTCTTGCTTCGGTAAGCTGTACCCTTTTATTCTGGAAATGTCCGTAAACCTCTTCTCTTTTGATTCCTATCTGCTGAATGAATTCTTCGAAATCAATAAATTTCGTTTCCATTTCTTCCAGCTGAATAGAAAGTTTGGTCAGATATTCATCACATTTCTCAGGAGTTTGCGAAAGCTCCAGAAAATTGATTACAGACTGGTCAAATAAGGTAATCTGAGCCTGAAAATCTGAAGCCAGTTCTTTTCCTGAAATTTCTCTTTTTCTTTTGCTGAGCCCAAGTCTTTCCTGATTCAGCCTGGCAAAAATCAAAGAGATGTTTTCAATAATTTGGGTAGACTGGGAGGTATCTTCAATTTTAAGGTTATTAACGATATCCACCAATAATTCAAGCTGCCCGGAAAGCGTATTGATATTTTCTTCAATTGTTTTGGCATCAATGGCTTTCTGTAATCCAATGATATCTTCGGAAATCTGCTGTGCTCTTTCTTCGTATGGCAATAATGCTCCTTCCTGAAGCAGAAATTCCACACAGGCATTTGAAAGTTCTGTATAACGGTCTGCAAGGGATTTTTCCAATTTATCCAGCAAAGCAGTGTCTGCATATTTAAACTCTCTTGCTCCTGTCACTTCTCCCCTTAAAGTTCTGATCTGAGAAAGGACATCAATATACTCTGTAAGCTGAGAATAATGAAGCCTTTTGGTATCATCAAGAATTTTCTCACAGGACTGTTTTATCTTTTCTAAAGCTTCTTCTGTATTTTTTCTCTGTTCTACTACTTTTTCGTATTCATTGATGGCAGAATGGGCAATCGCTCTGATCTCCTTCAATGGTGCATCAAGCTTCTGGACCTCATCTTCACCAAGGAAATAGTAAGTATCCAGAATAAAGGTTGAGAGCTTTACGATATCATCATATAAACCACTGTAAGAATCTTTTTTATTTAAAAGTGTAATCAGCTCCTGGCTTTCTGCCATGACTCGTACAATATCCTTATTTCCTATTTTGTAAAGTAAACTGTCTGCTTTTTCAATATTGGGTAACAGTTCTTTAGAAAAAGGAGTCTGCCAGATCTGGGACAGATGATGTTTGGTTGTTTCTATGCTTTCTCTGAGATAGATCAGTTTCCCGTCCTGCAAAAACGTAAATCCACTACAGCGGATGGGAGTTTCTATGGTCTGGGTAATGATATTGTAAGAAATAAGCTGATAGTTATTCGTTTTATCATCATAAAAAACATACAAAAAGTTCTCTCCGTTTGGTTCCGTAATGGTTTTTAGATAGTAAAGCCTGTTCTGATCCTGAGAAATCACTTTTAATCCTCCGGTCTGAAGCGCATATCCGTTTGAAAACAATACCCCTTGATTTTCGGGAAGCAAAAGCCCCGAATATTTAAGAGCATCTGCTCTGGAAACGGTTTTTTCTTTGTGGTTATAAATAAAATAGCGTTCTGTTTCCTGATAAGGCTTTATTTTAAACAAAACAAGATTATCCAGATCACAGAAATGAATCTCTGCATCATCCAGATTCTGATCTTTGTGAATGACATCTTCAGAATAAATTCCCTTCCCGGTATCTGTATTGTCTTCTACTTTGATGGTAATATCTCCACCGATGCTTTCTACAAAAACTTTATCTGCTAAGGAAATATGAGGATGTTTTCCGGATCTCTGCATATCTCTTGTTGCCTTTGTCCATACAAAGCCATGCTGCTGAGGATATGAGGTTTCGGAGGCACTTCTCGAATCGATATACGTCAATTGATTCCCTTTAATCAGCCATTTAAAGGCTTTGATATCTGTAGTACTTTCCGACAGCTGAAAAACCATATAAAGATAGTTTTCCGTGAAGGTAAATCTTGCAAAGAAAGTATTTCTGTAATATTTGTAAAGGTTTTTAAACTCGTCAATGAAAACCTCATCATTGATCAGGGTGTGATCCTGAGGTTCAAACCGGTCATTATTGATTGTATATATTGAAAAAACGTCCGAAATATTGATTTCCGTCTGAAGTCCCAGATGTGCATTAGACCCGAAAATCAGGTGGTCACCCAGTGAATAGATATCTTTGGCAATACAGCTGTGATCCGTAGAAATTCTTTCATTGGCTACAAGCGAAAAATCTACTCCGCCAAATATATTTTTACGGTTTTCATTAAGCTGTTGAAGTCTCAGAATCAGATCATTCTTCTGCTCATTTAAACGGTTCTGAATAATTTCGTAAGTTCCGGAATTAAGTTGTTCTGACATCGTTTTTATTTAGGTTGTCATGACTGCTGAATTACAGCAGTTCTTTGTATAACTTGTGGTACTTTGAAAATTTTTTTGATATAAACCTTATAGGTTTTAAAAACCTATAAGGTTTGAGTGTTAGAATCTTTTAAGCATTTAAAGCACTCTTGTATTAAACATGGTTGTTATTCACCGGCTTGTACTCCACACCCAGGTGTTTAGCCATGTCCAGAGCTCTTTCCAGAATTCCTTTTTCCTGTTGATTGGCTACGCCATTCAGTTTAAAGATCAAAGAAGCAATGCTCATATTTTTGATGTCATCAGAAGAGATTTTATATTTATCCACCATTCCCATCACTTTTCCGATGATATTTTCTCCATCACCCAGAAGGTTTTCTTTTACAATCTGTGCGTTTTCGCTGTGGCTGATGAACTTATCCAGCCCTTTTCCTGCAGAAACCTGTCTTATAACATTGTCGAAGAAAGTATTGTCCCCTCCTACGATATCAATTTTTGCAGATTTGAAGGCTTCTGCCAGAACCATAGACTGCGCTTCTGCAATATCTTTCTGAATAGCGATCTGAGCCAGTTCCACATCTTTTTCTTTTGCCAATTGAAGACGGAACTCTTCGTGGTCTTTTCCGGCATCGTTCAGTTTCTTCATGGCTTCTGCTTTCTCTGTGATTCCTGCTGCTTCTGCCAATGCTTTTTCTTTGATAACTTCTGCCTGAGCAATTCCTTCTTTTTTGTTGGCATCAGCTTTTTTCTCAATAACAGTTGCTTCTGCAACACCTTGTCTTTCTGCAGCATCTGCTTTCGCATGCATTACCTGAGCTTCTGATAATCCTACAGTTGCTTCTTCTTTTGCTTTCGCGTCTGCAATGATCTTACGGGCTTCAGCTTCTTTTTCTGCTGCATCTCTCTTCGCCTGTGCTTCAATGACATATTTCTGAGCATCTTTTTCTGCTGCCAATCTGCGGGATTCTGCAGCTCTTGTTTCCTCGATCAGCTTTTTCTCTGCTTCCTGAGTGGCAACGGTAATTTCTACCTGCTTGTTTCTTTCTGCAGTTTTGAAAGCTTCCAGATCTTTGATTCCCTGCTGCTCTTCTACTACGGTTTTCTCCATGGTTAAACGCTCGCGGATCGCATCCTGAATACTTTTTTTCTCCAGTTCTATTGCTTTTTCCTTTTCAATCTGAGCAAGAGAGACAATTCTTTCTCTTTCTGTAGCTTCAAGGGCTTTATCTTTTAATACTCTTTCGGTTTCTACCAGATCTGCACGTTCTTTATTTTTGGCAGCAATAACGACCTGACGAAGTTTATTTTCTTCTGCAATCTGCAATTTTTCTTCTGTAGCAATACGAACAGTTTCGTATCTCAGACGCTCTTCTTCTTCTACTTTCAGAATTTCTGCATTTTCACGGGCTTTGATATTAGCCACTTCCCTTTTTTGAGATTCTTCTTTTTCTGCCAGCTGTTTTTCAAGTTCCAGAATGGCTTCTCTGGCTTCTACATTTTGTTTTGTAATGGTTTTTTCTTCATCACGACGAACCTGATTGGCTTTGATATTCTGAGTGGCCGTAAGTTCAGTAATTTTTTTAATCCCTTCAGAATCAAGGATATTATCTTTATCCAGTTTGTCAATAGAAGTCTGCTCAAGGTAGTCTATCGCACAGTCGTCCAGAACATAGCCATTAAGATCTGTTCCGATGATATCAAGGATTTCCTGGCGGAACTCGCTTCTTGCTTCGTATAATTCTGTAAAATCAAATTTCTTTCCTACCGTTTTAAGAGCTTCCGAAAATTTAGCTTCAAAAAGTTCTCTTAATGTCTGGGCGTCTGAAGCACGCTGACAACCAATAGTTTGACCTACATTCACAATATCATCTACTGATTTGTTGACCCGGATAAAAAACGCCACCTGAATATCTGCTCTCATATTGTCTTTGCAGATTAATCCTGCTCTTCCTTCTCTTGAAATCTCCAGTTTTTTTACAGAGATATCCATAGATTCCATACGATGGATAATGGGAATGACAATACCGGCATTAAAGAAGACTTTTGTACCTCCATAACCAGTTCTTAAAATAACAATTCCCTGAACAGTTTTTTTATACATCGATAAAATCCAGAAAATCAATCCGATTGACGCTACGACAGCAACAACAATTCCAGCAATTAAAGGTAAGTTCATAGTTTTATAAGTTTATAGTTTATATAGATGTGTTTTTTTGTTTTTATAAGAATTGGAAGATGATATCCTGGATATAATTCAGCAAGATCAAAAAAATAGTTAGCATGGTTATTAGTTTTTTATTTTAATATCTTATTGATTTCTGTACGTAGTAAATCCTTTTTTCGGGTTCCTCATCTACAATCATAACCCGGGTTCCATGCTCCAGCCTGCTTCCGTCTTTACTTCTCACCATCAGCGTCATAGGATCGCTTCCGATAAAGACTTCCATCATCCCTATTTTATCATCCTGAATGCTTGATTTCAGGCGGCCTTCTCTTCCTAAAAAGGCGTACGATAATTCACCTTTATGATTGATTTCCTTAAAAAAGGGATTCAGCGGTTTCAGAATGATTTTGGTTAACAGCATTCCTCCAATCATCAGCGGGAATATAATCAGTATTCCTGCCCATGTAGGAAGTGGAATGAAATAATTCAGATAAAATGACCCCAGCCAGGTAATCAGCAGTGAAAGGGTGAGAAAATACGTTATAGGAACGATATCCAGATTCAGAAATTTCAGGAAGTGCATCCATGCTGAAGGATCATGATCAGGGGTATGAACATGGCCATCCGGAACGTCTATATCTGCATCCACATCTACGTCGGAATGAATTCCCACATCTATATCCAGCCCTGTAAGAATGGTAAAGAGCCAATAGATCACTGAAAGCCCGAGCAGGACTGTTAGCACCGTATTCACCGGAGAAAATGCTACATTTAAAAATTCCTGAAAGGTCATATTAGCCTTTTTTTAGTGTTTCTTTTAATCTGTTTAAAGCTTCTTCAGCCTTTGTATCGCTATTGTTTACTATGGCATTTATCTCATCATCAATGTTTTTTCCTGATTTTGAAAGATCAGAATAAGCTTCTGCCAAGGTTTCCTGCTGTACAACACGATCCTTCAGTTTTTCCAGCATGCTTACCGTGCTTCCGGTATCCATCTGGGTCATCTTCTGATTGATATCTTTTGTGGCTTCACTCACCTGAACTCTTGCTTTCAGGGTTTTCAGTTCATTTTCCCATTTGGCAATGCTTGACTTCAGGTGGTTGATATTTCCCTGCATTTTTTCGCATTCATCATATAGTTTTTCATGTTCTTTCTGAAGAGCATCTGCATTTTCCTGAGAAGCAGTCTGCCTTTTCAGAGCTTCTTTGGCAAGACGGTCTGCTTCTGCTGTTTCTACCTCTCCTTTTTCTGCTTTCTGAACAATGACTATAGCTTTATTATAGTAATCTTTGGCAGTCTGCCCTTCTGTCTCTGCTTCGTTCTTTTTACGTATAGCAAGGGCTTTCAACTGGGCAAGTGCTTCTATACTTTTTCCCAGCTGTTCTTTCATTTCACGGATTCCCTCTTCCGTTAAATTGATCGGGTCTTCAAAGCTGTCGATCACAGAATGGATCTCTGCTTTTCCTATCGTTAACAATCTTTTGAAAATGTTCATTTTAAATATCTTTTGTGAATTACTTACTCATTTCCAGCATTTCTGTTGTAAATTCCCCCACCAAAATTCCTAAAGAATTAATGGAAGCCATTACTTCGTTTTGTGCCATGTTATCAGTGGGAAGCGTATCTCTGAAAATCACACGTCTTCCTGTACCGTCCAATGCGAATGCCCCGTGAACAATGTCTCTGTTTTTCTGAAGCAATCTCAGAAAAATTTTTTCGGTGGGATTTTTAATTTCAAAAAGAAACTGTTCCATGATCAGAATAGAGTCTGACACGATAAGGATCATGTTTTTTATTCCGTTGGATTCTTTTTCAATGATTAAGATTCTCTGAGCTTCATCCTCCAGCGTGATGTTGAACTCATAATCTAACAACCATTCTTTAACCGTTCTGAATATTTGATTTCTCATGATGGCTGGTTTAGTGTTTTATTTTTTTCGTCTACACAAATATAAAATAAAATTTTCAAATTGCAAATATTATTAGCAATTATTTATTCCAGATTCTCTATCTTTGCAAAAAAGATTAGACAAAATGAGCTTCTTTGGAACTAATATTAAAAAAATAAGACAGGTGAAAGGACTAAGCCAAAAGGCTTTTGCTGATTTATTTGATTTAAACAGAGGAGTGATCAGCTCTTACGAGGAAGGGCGCGCAGAACCTAAGATAGAAACTATACTAAAGGTAGCGAATCATTTTAATCTTAATCTTGATAAATTACTGACTGAAACCCTTCAGGTAAACCAGCTAGTAAGTGTTTCAGACATTGATCAGCTGATGCTTTTCCCGGAGCTGGCTATTCAAAATAGCAAAGAAGCAAAAACAAACACAGAAGAAAATAATCCAAACACGGCACTATTGCAAAAAATATTAGCATCTGTTGATCTGGTCTATGAGTTTTCGCCTGAAAAAACACTGCTTCCCCAGTATCAATCCGGTGATATTTTATTTCTGAACAAAGCAGATCCGAAAACAGAACCTATTAACAATCTACTGGTTCATATCAATGGAAACCTTCAATACGCAACAGATAATCAACTAAAAAACAAAAACGATCAGGAATACTTTAAGATTGTAGGATACTTTTCGACAGGAAACAAGAATATCTTCACTGGTATTTTTGAAAGACTGGAAAGGCTGGAAAAGAAAACGGGAAACAGTCAGATACTCTAAAGGTTACAAACAGAAAAGCCCTCCGTAATCTTTTACAGAGGGCTTTGTACCCCAGACGGGACTTGAACCCGTACGTCCTTGCGGACACAGGATTTTAAGTCCTGCGTGTCTACCAGTTCCACCACCAGGGCATGGTGTGGGCAAAAAAAAAGATTCGAACCAGAGGTTCCAACCTTCTTAACGCCTCTAAAGAGCCCTTTTCGAATTGTGCGGATGAAGGGACTCGAACCCCCACGCCTCACGGCACCAGATCCTAAGTCTGGCGTGGCTACCAATTACACCACATCCGCTGATTCGCTGATCTGAATACTCAGATTCAACCTGATTTCTTACAAATATAAGATTTTTATTTAAAGAACACTCTCTATTAAAACAAAAAACCCTCCGTAAGATATTACAGAGGGTCTTGTACCCCAGACGGGACTTGAACCCGTACGTCCTTGCGGACACAGGATTTTAAGTCCTGCGTGTCTACCAGTTCCACCACCAGGGCATGGTGTGGGCAAAAAAAAAGATTCGAACCAGAGGTTCCAACCTTCTTAACGCCTCTAAAGAGCCCTTTTCGAATTGTGCGGATGAAGGGACTCGAACCCCCACGCCTCACGGCACCAGATCCTAAGTCTGGCGTGGCTACCAATTACACCACATCCGCTGGTTTTTTATATTGTAAGTTTTAAAGAGCTTGCTTCGTTTTTGTGAGTGCAAATATAGGACAATTTCCTTTACTACCAAACTTTTCAGGAAAAAAAAATAAAATTTCCACATTTTTTTTTCACAGCTTCTTTTATTACATTTCATTTTCTTACTTTTACATCGTTAATATTTACGATATGGAATTACAAGGAACGGTAAAGAAACTTTTTGATGCTCAAACATTTGCGAGCGGGTTTCAAAAAAGAGAAATGGTTATTTTGACCCAGGAACAGTATCCACAGCCGATAAACATAGAATTTTTATCTGATAAAATCAGTTTATTAGATAACCTTAAAGAAGGAGAAAACGTAAAGGTAGGAATCAACATCAGAGGTAGAGAATGGGTTTCTCCGCAGGGTGAAACTAAATACTTCAACTCTATTACAGGGTGGAGAGTAGAGAAAGTTTTTGATAATGCTTCAGAACCTACTCAGGCAATGCCTCAGCAGTCTGCATCCCCGGTTTCTAATGAGAATCCTTTTGCCGGAGACGACGATGATGATTTACCTTTCTAATTAAAGAATAAAAGATCAATTATAAATCCTACTTTTTGAAGTGGGATTTTTTTGCTAAAAATGGTCCGATTAGACGAAAACGAGATTTCATTTCCCGACCCGGAGCTGTATGATGGCCATGAGGGAGTGGTTGCTTTTGGTGGCGACCTGTCCGTAGAGCGTATCTGGTTTGCTTATCAGCTCGGTATTTTTCCCTGGTACAACCCCGGAGAGGAAATCCTTTGGTGGTGTCCCGATCCAAGGTTTGTGCTTATTCCTGAAGAATTAAAAGTTTCAAAATCTATGAGAAAGATACTCAACAGAAATGTTTTTACTTTCTCCGAGAATAAGAATTTCAGGGAGGTAATCAGAAATTGCCAGCAGGCTACAAGAAAAGGGCAGTCGGGAACGTGGCTTTCTGATGAACTGATGGAGTCTTTTATCCAGCTTCATCAATACGGTTTGGCCAAAAGTATTGAAGTATGGCAGGAAGGAGAACTTGTAGGGGGTTTTTACGGGTTGCAGATTGGAAATGTATTCTGCGGAGAAAGCATGTTTGCCAAGGTAAGTAATGCTTCAAAAGCGGGCTTTATCAACTTTGTGGAAAGCAATAAAAACAGCCTTGAGTTAATTGATTGTCAATCCCATACAGAACACCTGGAAAGCTTGGGGGCAAAAATGATTCCCAAAAAAGAATTTCTAAAAATCTTACACGAAAATAATGAACGCAGATAAAGAAAAGTGGGTTCTTCTGATTGTCCTGAGTATTATCTGGGGATCATCTTTTATTTTGATCAAAAAATCACTGGAACATTTTAATCCGTTTCAGGTAGGTTCTTTACGGGTTCTTATTGCCGGAATTATTTTACTTCCGGTCGCGATTTCCAATTATAAACTTTTTCCCAGAAAACATCTGAAGTGGTTAATTCTGGCTGCTTTTACAGGAAATTTCATTCCTATGTTTTTATTTCCGATTGCAGAAACTGAAGTAAGCAGCAGCATTGCCGGAATTATCAACTCAATGATGCCTATTTTTGTGATTATTGTGGGCGCATTGGTATGGAAGTTTGAAACGACAAAAAAACAGATTATAGGGACACTGATAAGCTTTACAGGAGTCTGTATTCTGGCATTTGGAGGTGGTGACAGCGCAGAACTGAAAATGATTCCGATTCTCTTGCTGTTATTGGCAACTTTATGCTATGCACTGAGTACAACCACTGTAAAATCAAAGCTTATGGAAGTCTCTTCTACGGTTTTATCTGCTTTTGTATTCTCTTTTGTTTTATTGCTGCCTTCCATTCTTGCGCTTACAGGGACAGGATTCTTTTCGGAATTCAGTTTTTCGAAAGATAATCTGATGGGGCTTATGTTTGTCAGCCTGTTATCCGTTTTCGGAACAGGTCTGGCGATGATGATGAATTATCGTTTACTTAAAGTTTCCTCCCCTCTTTTTGCATCCACCGTTACTTTAGTGATGCCTATTGTGGCTATTATCTGGGGAATTATAGATGGTGAGAAACTGACATACTTACAATTGACAGGTGCAGGTATTATCATTGGCGGCCTCATCTTTTTAAGAACCAATCCGAAAAAATAAAATCATATTATAAATTAAATTATATTTGGGTGATTTAACTTATAACTATGAAAAAACTTCTATTTTTTTGGTCTGTAGCCTTATCTGCAATATCATGCTCCAGTTCTGATGATACCCCTTTTGATAACAGTGATCCTTCTAATCAAAATGTGATTCTTCCTACAAAGATGACAATGGACGGGATTGTCATGAAAATCAATTACAACGGAACTAAAATCATCAGCATGATTAACAATATTAATCACGGGCAAAGAATTGAGTTCACGTATACCGATGATTATATTACAGGCATTAAACATTACGAAAATAATATTCTTGAAAGCACTGTTGAATATGGATATAATAACGGGCGTATGTCAACAGCGGTTACGAAGGAATATTCTACAACCGGAACCGTACAGAACACTGTTACATTTACTTATACCTATACCAGTACTACAGAAATCAGCGTAAAAAAACAAACGAATTCAGGAGCGGCAGGTTCTTCTATTATCAACAGTGTAATCACGTATAATAATGGAAATATGGTAAGCAATGCAGGCTCAGGAACCGGAATTGTCAATGGAAATACCGTTAACTATACAGAAAAAGAGACTTATACATACACGGATAAAAACTATCCTTTCAAAAATGTAAAAGGTTTTGACAAAATTATCTTTAATGGAAATGAGAGCAGCGATGGCATAAGCATGTTATTCTCAAATATCAAGAACAGCTTAAGTGCTTATAAGGGAGAATTTACCCAAACTACAGCCGGAGGGGGAACAGCAACCGGAACAACTCAGCATAAGTATACAACAACTTTTAATACTGCCGGTTACCCATCTGAAGAAAGCAGGCAATCGCTTGATACAAATGGAAACCCGAACAGCAGTGTCCCGGATAAGTTTTTCTACGAATACAATTATCAATAAAAAACCTGCATTTCTGCAGGTTTTTCTTTTATTTTAGGTTATTCTAGTTCTTTTTCTTCACTTTACTGGCTTTTACCTTTTTCACCTCATCTTTAATGAAAGGATATTTTTTCTGCATATCCTTTGCTAAAGAAGGATCAAGTTCCAATGCTTTTTGAAGAGATTCAAAACCTTTATCCTGATCTTTCAGATTGTAATAGCAATTGCTCAGCTGATAAAAAAGTTCTGCTCTGTAATGTTTTTTTATGGCTCTGTTCAAGACTGTTACCGCATCTTCATACTCTCCTACTAACATCAAAACTTCTGAATAGGCATACCAGTTGTAAAACCTTGAAGGTTCTGCATCTACCAGTTTTTTAAGACAGGAAAGGCTTTCTTCAAATTTTCCTGAATCGATGAATAAGAACGCTAATCTCTTTTGATAATCAAGATTGTTTTCATTCAGCTGGGTAGCTTCTTTGGCAAAATGCAATGCTTCAGACATTCCGCCCATTTCTTCGTAAAGATAAGACTGTTCCATCATGGCAAGATAAAACTGAGGGTCTTCTCTTAATGATTTCTGGAATGCATTTAAAGCCAAAATAGGCTGTTTTAAGGCCTTATTACATAATCCGATCTTATAAAAAGTAAATGCCTTTGTGTATTCCAGCTCCAGCATTTCTTCATACGTTTCGATCGCCTTCTGGTATTGTCCCAAAGCTTCATAACAAGCTGCTTTATTGGCATATACTCCTACAGAGTTTGAGTTGATTGCCAGTAAATAGTCGTAGCCTCTTATCGCTTCATCATAATTTTTTCTGTTAAAATAGAATTGTCCGTATTCAAACCAGGCGGTTTCAGAATAAGGGAATTCATCTAAATATTCATTAAGAAAGGCAATAGCCTCCTCACTCTTATTCAGGTCACTGAAGCATACCATAGCATTTTCCAGCGAATATTCATCCGTAGGATCTTCCTTCAGTGCTTTCCTGTAATGTTTAAGAGCGTTAAAAGGATCTCCGAGATTCACATATTCGTCCGCAATAAAGTTGTGGAGAAAGTTTTCTTCTTCCTCTAATGTCAAAGCTTTTTTGCAGATTTCAATGGATTTTCTGGGATTTCCTAGGTTCGAATAATACTTGGCGTAACAAACCAAAAAGTCTGTATTCTCCATAGAAGCGCCTTTCAGTTCGTCAATAAGTTCTTTCGCCGTATTATAGTCTTCCCATTCCAGAAGGATTTCAAGTCTTTTGATCTTAATATCCAACGAATTAGGGTGAAGCTTCAGTCCATAATTAACAGCCATGTCAGCGTAATTAAAATCACCAAGCTCCAAATAATAAACAATGATATCTTCCAACTCTTCTGTATCAAAGTAGAATTCGTCATTGTTTTCCATCATTTCCTCGAACTTTTTTACAAGTTCATTTCCAAAATACTCTTCCAATAGTGTCCTCTTTGTCGGCCTGATGTCTGAATTTGCTTACAAACCTCGGCAAACGTTTAATTAATAATATATCTGAAACTGATATTCAAATATTTATGCAAAGTTGCAACTTTTTTTTGAATATTCCATTTCATAAATTTCTATTATAAAAATAGTAAAAAAAGAAAACCGATAAAAGGATTGTGGATAAAAAAACGGAAATTGGGGTTAAATTCTTATGACCAGGCGTTTTCCACTTTGTATCTCAGCATTCCATACAGTTTCGATATTTTTAATATCAACATCCTGTGTTTCCATTTTAATTTTTCCTTCTGTTGCTGCCTGAAACATTTCAGGGATGATTTTTGAGAACAGGAGGTGAGATTCTTCTTTAGTCCAGCTTCCCAATCCTGATCCTGAAATCTGAATATCGGTTCCTCTTAGGATCTGTGAAGACAGCTGAACGATATCACCGCTCATTCCTCCTATTGTTATGAGTTTTGTTTTATGCGAAAAAGTTCCGTCTCCTTTAAGAGCTGACAGTATAACTTCTACAGAATGCCCCCAGATATAGTCTATAATAATATCTATAGGAGTTTCCATATGAATTTCTTTTATTTTCTGCTTACAATCATCATCTTCCAGCCTGAGCGAAATCACCTCATCGGCACCTAATTCAAGCAAAGACTGCAGAGATTCTTCATTTCTACCGGTAACAATAATTTTACCTGCTCCATATATTCTGGCCACCTGAACGGCAATTTTCCCTGTAATTCCAGTTGCTCCGTTAATCAGTACAGTATTTCCCGGTTGCAATCCTGCTTTGAATTTTAAGGCCATTGCGGATCCCATTATTGCATTGGGTAATGCGGCCGCCAAAGAAAAGTCCAGTTTTTCAGGAATGGGAATGATCATTTTTTTATCAGCCACTGCCTTTTCCGCTACGGTTCCTTTTTTGCTGAAAAAATACACTTTATCTCCGTTTTGAAGATATCCTGCTCCATCTGTTCCGATAACTGTCGGCTGGTGTTCCTGGTTTTCAGTTGAATAGTGATTTCCACCTGCTCTGGCCCTGTCGAGGTTTTTAATCGACGCTGCTTTTACAGAAATCAAAATTTCATTGTCCTTTACTTCAGGGGGCGGAAAATCTGCATATTGTGGAATACTTCCTTTTTCAAATACTACTGCTGCTTTCATTCTTTTTAATTTTTACGTAAAATTAGGAGGGAAGAAGGCTGCGAAGCGATAACATTTGTTATGAGTTTTGGATTTTGGGAAAGGAAGCTGGGGGTTTATAAAGACGGTAATAGAGTTAAAACAGTTAAAACGCTGCGGTCGCTAGGAAACATGATATTGTTATTATTTGCGAACATTGCATTTAAGATGAGTCAGAATTTATGCAGTTTCTTTTTAAACTTCCGGCTTCCGGCTTCCATCTTCCCGCTTATTTCAATCTTTCTTTCAATATTTTACTTTTGATTCTGCTGAGATGTACGGTTGTAATCCCAAGATAGGAAGCTATATAATGCTGCGGAACTCTTTTGATAATTTCCGGTTTTTGCCTGACAAGGTTCAGGTATCGCTGCTGTGGTGAGTCTTTAATGAATGAAAAGAAATGTTTCATATAATCGAATACTCTTTCAAAAAGAGCATCCATAAAGAAATTTCTGAGCTCTGGATTTTCATAAACTTCTTCTAAGAAAGCTTCCACATCAGGTTTGTTGATTCTGTATAAAATACATAGTTCTATGGTCTCAAATGACACCATACTCGGCAGGCCTTTTTTAAAACTTTCAAGGGATGAAAACATGGTACTTTCAAGAAAAAACTGGAATGTTATATCTTTTCCGTCGTTATTGTACCAGGCTCTTACCATACCTTTTTCAATATAATAGGCATTACAGGACACCTCGCCTTCTTTTAAAAGCAAAGTCTTGGCAGGGACTTCCATACGCTGGAAACTGCCCAGAAATTTTCTCCACTTTTCTTTGGGGAAAGGAAATCTGTCTTTGATATGTTCAAACATTTCTGATATAAAAAAGAACGGACAATATGCCCGTTCTTCCTATATTATTAGATTAAACTCTTGATTTTAGCAATGATATCATCTCCCAACTGATCGGCTTCTTCCTGAGATTGAGCTTCAGTATAAATTCTGATGATTGGCTCTGTATTGGATTTTCTAAGGTGAACCCAGTTGTTTTCAAAGTCTATTTTTACACCATCTACTGTAGAAACTTCTTCATTCTTGTATTCCTGCTCCATTTTGCTTAAGATAGCATCTACATCAATCTCCGGTGTCAGCTCTATTTTCTTTTTACCCATGAAATAGCCCGGATATCCTGCTCTCAGTTCAGAGACAGTTTTATTTTCTTTGGCTAGATGCGTTAAGAACAGTGCAACCCCCACTAAAGAATCTCTTCCGTAATGTAAATCAGGGTAGATAATTCCTCCATTTCCTTCTCCTCCAATGACAGCATTTTTCTCTTTCATCAGAGTAACTACATTTACTTCTCCTACAGCGCTCGCAAAGTATTCTGAGTTGTGAGTCTGTGCCACATCTCTCAGAGCACGGCTTGAAGAAAGATTAGAAACAGCTACTCCATTTTTATGTTTCAGTAAGTAATCTGCAACGGCAACCAGGGTGTATTCTTCCCCAAACATTTCTCCTTTTTCATCAATCAGGGCCAATCTGTCTACATCCGGATCTACAACGATTCCCAAATCTGCATTTTCTTTCTTCACCAATTCGCAGATATCTCCCAAATGTTCTTTTAAAGGCTCAGGGTTGTGTGGGAAGTGGCCTGTTGGCTCACAATATAATTTAACGGTTTCACAACCTAATTTATCCAAAAGCATTGGAATAGCAATCCCTCCTGTAGAGTTTACCGCATCCAGAACAACCTTAAAGTTCTTCGCTTTGATGGCATCCACATCTACCATTGGCAAATCCAGGATCTGCTGAATATGGATATCGAAAGCATCGTCTCTTGTTTCATATTTTCCAAGATCATCAACTTCTGCATAGTTGAAGTCTTCACTTTCTGCAAGAGCCAGAACTTCAGCACCGTTTTCACCGCTGATGAATTCTCCTTTTTCGTTTAATAATTTAAGGGCATTCCATTGTTTTGGATTATGAGAAGCGGTAAGGATAATTCCTCCGTCTGCATTCAGCTCAGGCACCATTACTTCAACAGTCGGAGTTGTAGAAAGGCCAAGATCTATCACATTAATCCCCAATCCCTGTAATGTAGCTGTAACTAAGGAAGAAACCATTTGGCCGGAAATTCTGGCATCTCTTCCAATGATAAGAGTAAGATCTTTTTTGTTTTTATTATTTTGAAGCCAGGTTCCGAAAGCGGATGCGAATTTTACAACATCCAGCGGTGTTAAGTTATCATTTACTTTACCACCAATGGTTCCGCGAATTCCGGAAATAGATTTTATTAATGACATGATGTTTTTTTAATTTATTTTGTTTTCTCTAAATTTTCCAACGCAAAGATACTTAAAAGACCCTTCAACTTATAAAACCGGAATCTTTTTTTGGACTTTATCATAGGTATTTTTCACAATTTTCGGTGGCGCAAAACGATACCCTATATATAACAGTCCATAAAGGTTATTATTCTCTACACTCTGGCTGTTTTTCTGATCGTAGGCATAGCTTTTAAAATTTATTTTACCTCCGAACAGAAACCGGTCAGTATTATAACCCACATGAAGACCGCCCTGCATTCTTATAGTTGCATATTGGGCATTTTGTTTTGTTGATCCGTTATCAAGCTCTCTGTAACTGGAGAATTTACCTCCAATCCCAACAGCCAGATGAGGTGAAATATTTACTTTTTTTCCAATAACCCAATTATAGAAATATCCAATATTGCCTCCTATATTATATTGTGTATTCTTGCTTTTAACTCCGTCAATAGTATTTCTGAAAATAGTAAGATCATAATCTATAAACGGTACCCAGCTTCCGCGGCTTTTCTTCTGCCATTCTCCTTGTGTATAGATACTTCTTGCTGAAAAATTTTTATTGAGAACATAGGATGTAGACCCGCCAAAGGTTTGTACCCTTAAATCAGGAAACTGAATGTATGTATCTCTTCCTTCCTGCCATTCCGGAGATAATTCTTTCATGTTTTCCACATAAAAGCCTTTTACATTTTTATAATAAACATTTTGGATAAATCTTCCCGGAAAAAATCTGAAGCTTAAGTCGGAGTAAGAACTTCTCCCTTTCATTTCATCATCATTATTTCCCTCTAAAAATCTGGGAGCAAATGATATTGTCGCACTTATTATTCTATAATCAATTGAAAACGATGTTTTCGTTTTATTGTTGATAGACAGGTCCATATTGAACGCATTCTTACCTTCTCCTGATGAGAAAACATAGCTTTCAATATTGGTGTCAAGATTCACACGAATCATTACCTTGTCTGCGTAAGACTTGGTATTTATGGTATCTGTTTGTGCCTTTCCGAAAATGCCCAGTAAAGAAAATACTATTAATGATCCTGCTTTTAAAAAGTTCAACCCGAATAATTTATATTAGAAAAAATGAAATTACTACATTTTTTTCAATATCCGTTGAACCCAATATTAAGAACAGCCGCAATCTTTATCGCAGTGGGTTCTTTTGGAGCTGAATTTCTTTGGAGCGAAATTCTTTTTAAGTACTTTAAATAAAGAATAGCAGGCGAATGCTACAATTAGTATAACAAGTACGTACTGAATAATTAATGATGAGTCCATTACTTTAAAATCTGATATACTATCATCGACACAAAATATGCCAAACCTGTCATCATGACTACCTGAAAACTGGTCCATTTCCAGCTTTTGGTTTCTCTGTAGACTACTGCAAGTGTAGAAACACACTGCATTGCAAATGCGTAGAAAAGAAGCACCGAAATTCCGGTTGCAAAACTGAAGACTTTTTCTCCGTTGGGTTTTACATCTCTTCTCATTTTATCAATTACTTTCACTTCCGGAGCATCATCTTCCAGGCTATAGAGCGTAGACATTGTTCCCACAAAGACTTCTCTTGCCACGAAACTTGTAAGAATTCCTACACCCATTTTCCAGTCGTAACCAAGAGGAGCAATTACAGGTTCTATTCCTTTACCCATTTTAGCAAGGTAAGAATGATCCAGGTGAACGTCTGTGGCTACAAACTCATTTGTTTTTTGGCTTGGCCCGAAATAGCTTAAAAACCAGATAATGATACTTACGATGAAAATTATTTTTCCGGCTCCCGTAATGAATTCCCATACTTTTCCTAAAACCATTTTAAAATCATATCCGAAAAGCGGCTTTTTATAAGCAGGAAGATCCATTACGAGATATGTTTTTCCTTTGCTTTTAATAAATCTTTTGAGAATTGATGCGGAGAATAAAGCGACCAGGAAGCCAAGAAGATACATCCCCATCAATACCAGTGCCTTATATTTTATTCCTAAAAATGTTCCTTCTGAAATAATCAGTCCGATGATAATACTGTATACCGGAAGTCTCGCAGAACATGTCATGAATGGTGTTACGAGTATGGTCAGCAATCTTTCTTTTACATTTTCAATGTTTCTTGTAGAAATCACCGCAGGAATTGCACAGGCAGTTCCTGATACAAGCGGAACTATACTTTTACCGTTAAGTCCGAAGGGGCGCAGCAGTCTGTCCATCAGGAATACTACTCTTGCCATATATCCTGAATCTTCGAGCAGGTAAAGGAAATACAAAAGAATTCCGATCTGTGGTGCAAAAACCACAATTCCTCCTATACCAGGAACAATTCCATTTGAAATCAATGAATTAATGGGGCCTTCAGGAAGATGTTCGCTGGTAAATGCAGCCAGCCAGGAGAATGCATCTTCAATCCAGCTCATCGGATATTCTGCAAGGAAGAAAACACTTTGGAAAATAATCAGCAGAATTGCTAAAAAGACTACATAACCCCAGAATTTATGAACTAAAACTTTATCCAGTTTTTCGGTTAATAATTCTTTGAACTGAGCCTTTTTAGAGATGACATCAGCCAGAATTTTGTCCACATTCTGATACCTTCTTACGGTTTCCTGAACCTGCAGCCTTTTCGGTACTAAGCTTTTAGAATCCGGTTCATTCAGCTGTTCCATTACTCCGCTGATTCTTCCAAGATCAGTTCCCAATGAAAGGCTCATCCAGGCTTTATATTCATTATCGAAACCTTTATGTGCCGCCAGTTTCTGAATAAAATCTCTGTGTTCATTCGGGGTTTCGAAAGAAACTTGATCTGTTTTTACAAACTCGTTATTATAAACAGCTTCCCTTACTGTATCAATTCCGATCTGTTCTTTGGCATTGGTCTGAATAATTTTTATCCCTAATGCTTCGGAAAATTTTTGAATATCTATAGTGATTCCTCTTCTTTCTGCCTGGTCAATCTGATTGACAATCAATATCATAGGAATTCCAAGATCCTGAATCTGCTGAAACAGAAGCAGTCCTCTTTTTAAACTTAATGCTTCAAGAATATAAACAACTCCTGCATAGTTTTTCTGCTCATCAATAAGATATTTGGAAAAAATAGCCTCATCTTCTGAACTCGGGTATACACTGTAAGAACCTGGAAGGTCAATAACCTCTACTTCTTCGTTTTTGTAAACATAGTTCCCCGAATGACTTGCAACGGTAACGCCGGCGTAGTTACCGGTCTTCTGCTTTTTGTTGCAAAGCGTGTTGAAAACCGTTGACTTTCCTACATTAGGATTCCCGACTAAAAGTATCTGTTTTTTCTTGTTTTCCTGCATTAATTCAATTCTTCAACAATGATGTAATCTCCTTCTTCCTCACGAAGAGCAATCCGGCTTTTTTCTGCTCCAAATTCTACATACATTGGCCCGCTGAACGGAGCCTGATACAAAATTCTGAAAATGGTCTCCGGAAGAAGTCCCATTTCAATAATTTTATTGGGCATTTTAAGATGGTCGTTATCATATCCCAATATCTTCCCCATTTTGTTTTTAGGGAATCCACTTAATTTATGTAATCCTTTCTCTTTCAAAGCCTAATTTTTAGTCCTGCAAATATACGCTATTTAAATTTAATCTAAATAACGTTTTAGCATAAAAGAAATCACCCCAAACACATTGCTGTATCTGGGGTGATTCAAAATATAATTTAGTTGATATGAAGTCTTATTTTTTCTTCTTGTCAGAAGGCTGTTCTTTTTCTATTGGATTATCATTAGATCCGAAGAAATCTTTCACTTGTTTTTCAAGTCTTTTCATAAAGTCACCTACAGTTCCATCTGTTCCTGGCATTGGTCTGCTCATATTCTCTGCAGTCATATATGGACGGGATTCTGCAAAAGGATCTGCTTTGTATCCTTCATAAGATTTAAGAAACTTTTCTTTTGATGTAGGCGTTACTGTATTGCTCATCATTCCCATTTTGGCATTAATCTTATCAGCATAAGATAATTCTTCGTAGTTTTCTATTTTTTTATTGCCGCTTAACTGCCATGAGTAATTTTTATCACCATCTTCAATTTTTACAATCAGCCCTGGAAGTCCTTTAAATTTGTAAGGTCCATCCTGAAAAGGGATATCCGAACTGAACCATGCTGTCCATGTTCTTCCTCCAAATTCAGTAGTTGCTTTCTGAGCATTGTACGCGCCTATTTTTTGTTTATCTGGTAGAATACTCCATTGCAGCTTCGGATCGTCTTCATATGAAAACAGATTTCTGCTGATTCTGTCTACATACTGTACTTTCATGTCAGGATAAGTCTTAATAATTTTATAGGAAAATTTCGGCCACCTAATCAACTTGGTCATATCCTTAAAAGATTTGGTTTTCTCCATTTCTTCTATCTGAACTTTAATGATAGAATCCTGAGCGGGCATTGTATAATCCTGATAGATTGATTTTTTTGGCGTGATATCAAGAATGGTAATGATTTTATCCATTCTTGCTGAATCTTTCTTAGGCTTAAAAGTCAGTTCATAAAAGAAACGGTTGGCTGTTTCTTTCGACTCCTGAGCGCCTGCAAAAGCAAACAGAGTGATCAAAAATATAGAGAATAACTTTTTCATTGTAACAAGTTTATATAATTAGTAATCATATGTCTTCTTTTGTTACAGTTTTTTTCAAATTTTATTTTCCAGTAAAAAATATTCTTCCTTTTCAATCTTTACTACTTAAAAAATTATGATTCTGTTAGAACAGTTTCATTTTTAAAACGCTTACCTTTAAGTTTCTAAAAAACAAAATATTATGGACACTTTATCTCAATTAAAATCCGAACTGGAGGGAGAATTTCAAACCACAAAAAAATTTATTGAACTATTCCCTGAAGGAAAAAATGATTATGCTCCACATGAAAAAAGTATGAAAATGATGCCCCTTGCCACCCATCTTGTAGAAGTTTTTGAATGGCCGAACACAATTTTAAAAACTTCTGAACTGGATTTTGCCAAAGGAGATTATAAACCTACCATTCTTTCTACAAGAGATGAACTGATGAAAAAACTGGAAGATGATTACCAGTCAGCAAAAACAGCATTAGAAAACAGTACAGAAAACGATCTGAATCCCAGCTGGACGATTAAAAATGACGGCCATGAGCTGGCAAGCTGGAGCAAATATGGGGCAATACGCCATGCCTTAAACCAGATTACTCATCACAGGGCTCAACTAGGAGTGTATTACAGGCTGAACAATATTCCTTTGCCGGGAAGCTATGGGCCTTCAGCAGACCAGCAAAGTTTTTAATTAATATCTCAACAAAAAACCAATCCGCATGGATTGGTTTTTTGTTTTATTTAAAGTTGAATTTTACGGTTAGCATGACCTGGCTTGGGCGAAGCTGAATTTTCGTGTAAGAAGAACTATTTGTTGTTTGATTGATATTATAGGTTTCAAAGAATTTTCTGTTAGCAATATTCAACCATTTAATTTCAAAATCAATTTTCTTTTTAGACCATGAAAATTGGTAAGAAATATCATAGAACGCATTCTTATATTTATTACTTCCATCACTTGTATTCACCTGATCCCAATTGAATCCAATTGTATGGTCTTCTATAGGATAGAAATAAACTGCCAGATTGTGATTAAATCCTGTATTGACACCGAGCCTGCTCTGATTAGAACTCAAGCCTATATTATCTTGCTTGTTTCTTGATAAATTAAGTGTATAATCTACACTTGCCCAGCTAAAATAGGTATTATTGAACTTAAGTCCATAAGTCTGAGTATTGTTTTTGCTCAAATATTGAGTGTCATCCAAGAACGCATCACTTTTTGTCAATGTATTTCCATAGCTCACAGAAGCATTGGTCTTGAATTTTGGGAAGTATTTACCAACCTCAACATTAAATCTATTACTCTTTGAATGATTTTCTCTTTCAATGTATCGGATTAAAGTAGACCCCGTTGCTGCATCCAAAATTGGAGAAGAAAGCAAATTTCTTTTACTATCACTCAATGAATAATTAATATTAAAGAATAGATTGTTTAATGGATTTCTGTATTCAATTCTAGATCCTGCCATTTTTGACGTTATTTGAGGTATCGGGTTATTAGGATCCATTACATTAAATCCTCTAGGGCTTAATAACATGTAACCTGCATAAGCCGTTTGAATATCTCCAAAATTATTGCTGATGTTTCCATTCAAACTTGCTTTCCAGAATGAAGCAAATGAATACTGAATAAAAGCATTTGGAGTAAACGTTGTCTTATTTAGTGATTTTGAAACTCCTCTTAAATCATCTTCAGCTTTAATGCTATTGAAATTTGCTGGAAAATTTGCAAAAATACTCCAAGATTCAGATTTATAATTAACACCTAGCGAAGCAGAAGGAACAATTTCTGTAAATTTCAGGTTGTTTTCATAAATACCATCATTGAAATTTGGCGGTACATCATTCGGCACAGAAGGATTTTGAATTGCTTGCCCATCAAAGTTTGTATTTAGCTTATCTGTAGAGAAATCAAATCCCACCTGAGGAGTGAATGTCCATCCTTTTTTAGAAAAACTAATATTTGCTGAATGTGAGGTATCTAAAGTTTTTAGTCTGAACTGTTGTAGCGCTAAAGTGCCTGGTGCAAAATTTACAATGCCATATCTATCTTTTTCGTTAGGATCGTTCGGGTTTACCTTTGGAAGTTTGTATGGCAGCTGTAAATAACTTGCCGGATCTACTTTCAATGTCTGCTGATCATCCTGATAATTGATATATGATTTGAAATTCACCATCTTTTCTCCCCATGGAATAATAGTACTCAATGAGTTTTGGAAAGATGATGTTGGAGATTCCACTCCCTGATTTCCTGATCTTCCTGCTCTTTCAGCAAATGCTCTGTCTGCATTCCAGAACTGGCTGAAACTTGTGGTATTTTTAAAGAACCCTTTCTTAGCATTTTTGGTAAAGATCAATTCTCCCTTCAGTTTATCTGTATAAAAATTATTTCTGGTACTCATCACTACAGTAGACTGTTGTGGTCTTTCTTTAGTTGGAAAATAAGTTGTTTCATTATAATCCTCTCTTTCTACTGCGTTATTTGTATAATTTGCATTAAGCTTCAATTCCCATTCCTTCTTCTTATCAATATTTGTTAAATAGTTTGCAGACAAATAGTGAACGTTATTCATCAAATACCTTTTCACTGGTAAATTTGGTGTACTTGCATTTTCTACACTCAGCCAGTTATTTTGAGAAATATTACTTCTTCTTCCTTCCCATGAACTTCCAAACGCCAGAATATTCCCCTCATTTTCCACCTGTTCACCCATGTTGTTGGTTTTATAATTGACTACCCATTGGCTTTTCTGCCCGAAAAACATGGGAGTCAGTTTTACATTCCAAAGCCATGGATCTCCGAAACCGGTCCCTACTTCACCTCTACCTGTCATGGTTACAGAGTTTTTAAGCTTGATATTGATTGCTGCCTGGTCTGAAGGAACTTTATCCTGAAGTATTTTTACCGGCTGGTGGTTCTCCAGAACTTCTACTTTCTGTACTGCATCTTTAGGAAGAGAGTTGTTGATGGTTCCATAACCTCCTTCCATAAGGTCTTTTCCGTTGACGTAGAATTTATTGATGGCATTTCCCTGATAAAGAATTGTTCCGTCCTTGTTTACTTCAATTCCCGGAATCTTTTTCATTACATCAGCAAGTGTTCTGTCATTTTTACTGTTGAATGCTTTAAGATCGTAAGAAATGGTGTCACCTCTGGCGGTAATCATTTTGGTTTTCAGCTGTACTTCTTTAATTTCTGTGGCTTCAGACTGCATTTTAAAGTTTAGAGTCTGATCGCTGTTACTGATTTGCTTTGTAAGAGGTTTCTGATTGAATGCTTTCACTTTAAGATCCACATTGGATTCTCCGGAAGTGAAAGTTACTTTATATTCTCCCTTGGAATTTGTAATGGCGTAAGCAAGAATAGCATCTTTGCCGGGTTCTTCGATCGTCACACTGGCACTGGGTATTGCTACCCCATCATCATCGGTGATCTTTCCTGAAACCGTTTTCTGTGCAAAAGTAAGCACAGTAAAGAATAGCATCAGAAATAAAGAAATATTTTTTTTCATACTTATTATTTGCTCAATTAGTTAATGGTTATTGTTTTTTGTTACACTTTTTATAAAGATGAATTTTAATATTAAAGGTTAAATTAATATCACTACAAACATAGTGATATTTTTTAAACTTTTGAATTTTCGATGAAAAAAGAAATAATTAAAAAAACTCAAACTGTTTACTCATTTTTTTATGAATATCTATTTCATGGTAAGATAATCTTTGGCATAAATATTCTGCAAAAGAAGAGTGAAATTAATTTTTGATTTTGTGTAACATAATCTGAATAGATTTTGTCTTATTGAAGGCATAAACAACAATTTTAAAGGGAAGTAAGAAAATTGATATTCTTACTTATTCTAAATAGGAAAATCTGATTTGAATCATAGATTAAAAAAAAATTAAACTCTGGTACATATATATATATTTAATAATTTTGTAACATAAAATTTATAAAATGGGAATTATTTTAAAGCCTATAGATGTTGTAGAAGACATTTCTAAAGAAGATTTCTACGAAAAATATCTGAAGCCAAGAAGGCCCGTTGTCATCAGAAATATGGCAAAAAAGTGGCCTGCTTATCAAAAATGGACGATGGAATATATGAAGGAAGTTGTAGGAGATGTGGAGGTACCGCTATACGACAGCTCAAAGGCAGATCCTTCGGCTCCCATCAATGCATCTGCAGCAAAAATGAAGTTTGGAGATTATATAGATCTTATCCAGCGAGAGCCAACCGATCTTAGAATTTTTCTCTTCGACCCTATAAAATATGCCCCGAAACTTTTGGAAGATTATATTTCTCCTAAAGACCTAATGGGAGGATTCCTGGATAAGTATCCGAATATGTTCTTTGGTGGAAAAGGATCAGTGACATTCCTTCACTTTGACATTGATATGGCTCATATTTTCCATACTCACTTCAACGGAAGAAAACATATTCTTCTTTTTGATTACAAATGGAAAGAAAGACTGTATCAGATTCCGTACGCAACCTATGCCCTGGAAGATTATGATATTGAAAATCCTGACTTCACCAAGTTCCCTGCACTGGATGGTGTGGAAGGAATTGAGTGTTTCCTTGAACATGGAGATACCTTATTCATGCCTACCGGATGGTGGCATTGGATGAAGTATCTGGACGGAAGTTTCTCAATTTCTTTAAGAGCCTGGGACAAATCATGGGCTGTAAAAGCACATTCTCTATGGAATCTTACTGTACAGCGTAAATTTGACGATATTATGAAGTCTAATTTCAAAAAGAAATACATGGACTGGAAGGAGAAAATGGCGATTAAAAGAGCAGAAATAGCTTTGAAAAGAGGCTTACCTAGATAATTAAAAAAAGGCGTTTCCATGGAAACGCCTTTTTTAGTTTATTTACTTATTATCAATTAATTACAACACTCTGTAAACCGGATACTGCCTGAAAGTTTTCTCTTCAAAATAAGGAGAATGCCTGTAGATCCAATCCAGTTGTGCAGTTCCATCTTCGGACAGTTTTTTGTCAGACGCTTTCGCTGCTTCAAAGGCTTCTTTCAGCTTTTTATCTTTTTTCAGGAGTTCGGCAGCTGTATCTTCGAAAATATAAGCAGAATAGTATTCTTTCTGCGCCAGAATTCCATCGAAGAAATTCCAGTTGAAAAATGAATCTAATGCCTCAGGCTCAAGAGTTTCTATAATATATTTTACCCCTGGCTGATCGGTAGTAACTAGATAATCCCCTGCCGAAAACAGCAAACTTTTACGGGAAGCATCAACCGTCGTTTCAAAGTGCAGATAATGGCCTTCATAAGGATTTTTAACGGTTTTAAAATCTTTTATTTTATAGGACTCAACAGACAAAGTGCTGTCTTTCTGCAAGGGGCTCATCTGAATATTGTTTCTCTTCAATTCTTCAATTACACGATATTGTGATTGTGGAATGACATAATACTTCGGAATGGTAATATATCCCGTTGGAACAGCCGTTGTAAAAAGCTTTATACTTTTGGTAAATGGTTTATTTCTGTCATAATACAGCCTTGGTTTCCCTGAAATTTCACTAGGTTTATATTTTCCTTCGTAGCCCTTAAAATCCATCATAGAAAATTTTGTGGAGTCAATTTTCCAACGGATTCCATATTGTTTTCCGGCCTGATACTGTTTTAAATTTTCAATGCGGAGCTGCTTTATGGTATGATAATCTTTATCCAAATTCTGCAGGTTCACCAACATATATTTGTAGGTAGCATCTACCCTTTTATCATAAGGCTTCAACATATGGGTTTCCGGAACAGTTCCTAAGGAATTGAAAAGTGAAGTATATCCTGTAGAATATCTGGGAGAATCTTCAAATGAGGCAAATCCTACTTCCGGAACATCTCCGTGAATGTTGACATAAGGAGTACTTTCATAGCCCAGCTTCTTCATATCTTCAAGATTTTTAGCCTGATAATCATTGTAGAAGTAATTCCCCAGAGTATTGCCCAGACGTTCTTTAAAAGTAGAAATATAGGTGAATGTATATTGATAATCCGCTCCGTTGCTGACGTGATTATCAATAAAAACATCTGGTTTTAACCACTGGTAGATTTCCTGAAAGCTTCTGGCATTTTTGGAATCTGCCTTGATAAAATCTCTGTTCAGATCATAATTTCTTGCATTTCCCCTGAAACCGTACTGCTCCGGTCCATTCTGATTGGCTCTCGAGTAAGATCCTCTGTTGAGCATTCCACTGACATTGTAAGCGGAAATAGCAGCAATAATAAAGTTCTGCGGAGTTTTAATTTTTTTAGCCGCCAGATCTCTCATCAGCATCATGGTAGCATCTATTCCATCCGGCTCTCCCGGGTGAATTCCATTGTTGACAAAAAGAATGGCTTTGTTTTTTCTTAATTTTTCAAGGTCTTTTTCAGGAAAAGGATTATAAACCACTACATAAATGGGTTTTTCATTGTCATCTTCTCCCTTTTTAAGGTATTGAATGGTATTGAAATTTTTAGCCAGATTCTGGTAATAGCTATTCATTTCATCGTAGGTAACAGTTTGATTTCCGTTTCCTTTTTCAAAAGGGGTTTGAAATGATTTTTGAGCCAAAAACAAGGTAGAACTTAATGTGAATAAAAGATATTTCAGTTTCATTGAAGTCATATTTTCAGACTTTAAAATTAATCATCTTTTATGAGAAACGGGGATGTCTTGGCAGTCAAAATTGCAAAAGATTGAAAAGGTAAAGTTGTTTTGCAGATAAAAACCAAACGGGTTTTGAAAACCTGTTTGGTTTGTTCTCAACAGTATTAATTTCGCCCTTTTTCTTTTGGATATAAGAAAGGAAGCGGATCGCTTTGCCAGAATTCTTTGGAATCGATATCCATGATAGATAAAGATCCGGTATAAGCCGCTCCGGTGTCCATATTCCAGATATTGGCTTTGTTGGCCGGTACTGTAATTCCGATATCAAGAGTCGGTGTATGCCCTATAAATATTTCATTGTACAAAAGCAGTCTCTTAGGATAAAGCTCTGAGTTTTTCTGCAGTTTTTTATCCATCGCAACAGCCGTTTCCCAGAGGGTTCTGTCCCAGCGGTAATTACTGGAATATACTTCTCTTTCGGGGCCGTGCATGGAAGCATATCCGGCATGAATAAACAACCGGTTCTGATCGTCAATATGATAGTTTTTCATCCTTTGAAAAAATTCAAGGTGAAGATCCAGATCTTCCAGAAGATATTCTTTGTAGCTCTCAACAGTACTTTTTCCTCCGTTGAAAAGCCAAACATCAGGATTTTTGCCTGATGTTAACCAATCTTCGCACCATGCATCGTGGTTTCCTTTGATGAAAATACATTCCTGCTTTTTGGAGAGATCCATTAAAAAATGTATTATTTCAGAAGACTCACTCCATCCGTCTACATAATCTCCCAGGAAAATCAGCTGATCATTTGGCGTAACCTCGGCTCTTTCAAGAACCTGCCGTAAGGCTTTAAATCCTCCGTGAATGTCTCCAACCACTAATGTTCTGCTCATTTTACTTTGAAATATATTTTGCATCTACAAAATCTGTTAACCAAACCCCATTTGCAGACTGGTAGAAAGATAATCCTTCCTGATGCATGGTTCCGGTTCTGATCGTAAGAATCACAGGCTTGCCGTGTCTCATTCCAACCTTTGCAGCAGTCTCTTTATCAGCGCTTAAGTGTACATGCTGACGGCTTCTTTTTTCAATACCTTTTTCCATGATAAATCTGATATTAGCTTCAGCAGTTCCGTGATAAAGAAATTCCGGCGGCTGTATAGCTTCCAGCGCCAGATCAATATCAATAGAATGTCCCTGACTCGCCCTGATCTTCGTTTTATCTTCGTTCAAAGCAAAACGCTTTTTGTTGTTCGTTTCTACCACCTCATCCAATTCTTCGGAGGTAAAATATATTCTTTTCTTTGCTGATTTCTCCCGCAGTTCTTCTATATCTGCCCAACCGTTTTCATCGAGCGTAAGCCCAATGCTTTCAGGCTGATGCCGCAGGATCAGGCTTAAAAATTTACTTATTTTTTTCTTTTCTATTTCGTTCATGGATTGTGTTTTAATTCATTAATTTTTGGTGTAATTTCTCACACAATGCTTCAATATCATCCTTTCTCATCAGCTCAGAAATCCATTCTTGTGGAATATTTTCATATCCATAATAAATTCCGGCAATTCCTCCTGTGATAGCTCCCGTTGTATCGGTATCTTCCCCGAGATTGACGGCCTTCAAAACAGCTTCAGAATAGCTTTCTGAGTTTAAAAAACACCATAGAGAGGCTTCCAGGCTGTGAAGAACATAGCCGCCAGAATTTATTTCCTCCTCCTTCAAAGTATGTAAAGGAGCTAAATCATATTCCCCCACTTTTAGTTCTAAAATCCGGTGGAATTTATCCATTTCATTTTGTGAACAAATTGGATTATGATCCAGAAATTCCCGAACTGTTTTCTGCATCGTCCTATATGCTTCCCATCTATCTTTTCCTTTTAAAATTTCTAAAGCAAATTCCAAATAAATAAAACAGGCTAAAATTGAACGGATATGTCTGTGTGTGATAGAGGAAACATCTTTTATAATCTCAAAGCGTTTCTGAATGGTCAAATCCTTGATATAAAATAATAATGGCATAATCCTCATTAAAGAACCGTTTCCATTATCGAACTCCGAATTTCCGCCACATAAAGTAGGAGAAACACCTTTTCCAATTCTATAAATTGCCTGTGAAGTTGCAATACCTATGTCGAAAACCCTTCCGTGAGGAGTCCATATTTCTGCATTGTACCATTGTAAAAATTTCAATGCAATATCTTCGAGATCATATCCATTACATAAACTATCTGCAAGACACAATGTCAAAGAACTATCGTCACTCCATGTGCCTGCAGGCTGGTGGTGAGTTCCCAAAGCACGCATTTTAGTAACGGGAGATCGCTTAAGCTGTTCTCTACTTCTAAATTCCACCGGAACACCAAGGGCATCTCCAATACAAACGCCTATAATTCCTGCTTTTACTTTATTTTTCATCAGGCTAAATTGACTAATTTATCAAATAATAATTTCATTCCCTGAGTAGCAGTTTCTTTCATTACAACAGCTCTCTGTCCGTATCCGAACCCCGTTTCATTAGGATTGATGACAATTAAAAGGCAGTCATCTTTGATATCATGAATCAGTCCTGCTGCGGGATATACCTGCAGAGAAGTCCCGATAACCAGCAGAATATCCGATTCTTTTACGATTTCTCTTGCCGTTTGATATAAAGGAACATCTTCTCCGAACCAAACGATAAAAGGTCTTAATTGCGCTCCATCTTCAGCTTTATCACCAATTTTAATATCCTCTTTTTGTTCATAAATCAGGTTTTTATTGTTGCATGAGCATGATTTGAACAGTTCTCCGTGAATATGAAGAATCTTAGTAGATCCTGCTCTTTCGTGAAGGTCATCAATATTCTGGGTAATGATCTGAACATCAAAATATTTTTCCAGCTCCGCCAGTAATTGATGCGCTTCGTTAGGTTGTACTTCATGCAGCTGGCGTCTTCTCTGATTGTAAAATTCCAGAACCAAAGCTCTGTCTTTTTTCCAGCCTTCCGGACTTGCTACATCCGTTACATTATGATTTTCCCAGAGACCGTCTCCGTCTCTGAAGGTTTTTATTCCGCTTTCGGCACTGATTCCTGCACCGCTTAATATGGTTAGTTTTTTCATGGGTTTAATCTAAAAGTTTTTGGTAAATTATCTCATTTTCATCATCAAAACAAACAAATATAACTTTCTCAATGATATCCGATTTAAAATTTCTGACCGCATCTACAGCAATTTTTCCAGCCAGTTCTTTTGGAAACCTATAAACTCCCGTACTGATATTAGGAAAAGCAATGGTTTTCACACCAAGGCTTTCTGCCAAATTCAAAGAATTATGATAACAGTTTGCCAGAAGAATGGATTCCTTTTCTTCGTGACCGTTCCAAACTGGTCCTACTGTATGAATAACATATTTTGCAGGGAGATTTCCTGCATTTGTTACTACCGCTTCTCCCGTTTTGCATTTTCCTTGTCTATTTCTGATCGCAACACATTCTTCCAATATCTGAGATCCTCCCACTCTGTGAATAGCTCCATCTACACCGCCTCCCCCAAGTAAGGATGAATTGGCTGCGTTGACAATAGCATCGGCCTTGATTTTTGTGATGTCTCCTTTTATTAATTCAATTTTCATTGTATTTCTTCAAATGGTTTCACCATATCTTCTTTCTTGGTAAGCACTGCGAAAACCACTCTTTTAAATTTATTTTTATATTTTCCCTGAAGATATTTCCCGAATAATCCTGCAATTTCTTTTGGATCATTTTTGAAGACACCGCATCCCCAGGCTCCTAAAATCAGAACTTCATTTCCTTGTTGTAAAGCCAGTGAAAGCATTTTATCCATTCTAAGATCCATTGCATCAAGAATTTCATGTGCTCTTTCCGGTTCCTGACGTTTTACCACCCCTGTATTGACTGCCGGAGACGTGATGAAATTACACAGAACAGGCTTAGGAAGCAACTCTCCCTTATCTTTCCTGAAAACAGGAACTTTAGGACTGTAAATCATTGTATCGGTATAAAAACAGGATTCCATTGCACGATGAATTGTGTAATAATCAAATGCCTGAAGTAAGCTTTCATACAGTCCGGAAGTTCTTGCCAGACTTTCTTCCTGTGCTTCTGCTCCATTGATAAATCCTCCACCCGGATTTTTTGCTGATGCAAAATTCAGACACATAATCTTCTCCTGATTTTCTTCTTCGGCTAATTGTAAAATTGCTTTTAAAGAACTGCACTTCCAGGTTTCAATTTTTGTTTCAAAACTGATTTCCGGCAATGGAGATTCTTTCATTTCAGAAAGCTGCTCCGGAGTGAAAAGAGAGGTTTCTTTTTTACTGATTTCCAGCTCGTTTTCTATATTTATTTTTTCGTTATGTTCGTTAATATAATATTTTTTAGCTAAGATATCCAAAGTATCTTTTGCCATTCCTTTATTAGTCATAGTTAGTTTTTTATGTTGATCATCAAATCTTCCAACTCAGCACTTGCAGCCTTCTTAAAGTCATCTCCTATAAATACTTTGATTACTTTGATATCTCCTACAATTGCCTTATTAAAGCTGTTAAGATCTTCGGAAGGAACCCATAGTTCATTATGGTTTCTTGCTCCTACATTCTGAGCAGGATATTGAGCTGCTGCTTCTTCCAGTACATCAAACCGGGTTACGAAACCAAGATAGTTTCCGGCTTCATCTCTGGTATTCCATTTTTCTGCAATCTCTGAAGCATATTCTTCATTAAGAACTGGGTAAAAAATGGGCTGCCATTCCAGTCTTGGAGGAAATTTTTTAAATCCGCTTTCCATAATCAATATCATTTCTTTTTCTCCTACCGGTCTGTATAATGTTGTTGTTTTCATGACGTTCGTTATTTAGTTATACTGTGGCTCCAATTCTGTAAGCCAGCTCTTTTGACAGAGGATAATTTTTTTCTACCGGCAGCAGTTTCTTTGCCTTGTCGAATTCTCCCGACTTGGTAAGATTAAGAATCTTTTTAACCAAAGGAGAATAATCTTCGATTTTTACAATCCATTCTTCATTGAACTCTTCAATCAATGAGCGGCTGATTCCTACCTGAATAGAGCGGTAATTCAGTTTTGTTCCTTTAATATTCCTTTCAGGATCCCATTGCACATATATTCCGGCATTTTCAAAATCTTTTTCCCATTTTCGGGGATCGGGATAAACCCTTTTTTCAGGTGAAGTAAGAATTGCTTTGCTTAAGGCTTTCTCCCAGGCTTCTCTTTTAATATGTATAGCCAGGGTACATTCCTGATTGGGTTTCTGTCCATAGTTGCTGCGTTCCATCATCCAAAGAAAAGAAGGCTTTATCCAGGTCATCCTGTTGAATGAAAAAGGAGCTGTAAATTTCTGATTCTCTACGGCTGGTTTTGCAATTGCTTTATTATAGGCCTGATAGACGATCAGCGTGTCATTTTTATAATCTGCTCTTATTTCAAATTCTTTCATTGTTGGTTAATTTATTAAAAATCATACACATATACCTCCACATTCTTTACAAGCAATGTTCTTTCGATTATAGGTTCAATTTCTTCCCATTTTCCTCCTGCCAGTCCACATCCGATTCTTGGCATGTGAACGCTTGCATTCAGCAGCAAAGCTTCATTGGAAAGTTTTCCCAGAGCTTTTTCAATGGCATCATACCGAACAGGGACACCATTGCTTCCGGTTTTTATTCCTTTTTGCCCGATTATATTGGCTACAAAAATGTATTTTTCAACCTGAACCAATTGAATTTCTCCTAAAGCAAAATTATTTTTACTTCTGAAACGGTGCCAGTTTCTATATTCTTTTTCCGGCTCTTCCCATCTCTTGGAAACTGCCAGTACAAAACCTTTTCCCCAGCCTCCGATATCATTGCAGATATGGGCGATGATTTTTGTTCCTTTGGCCTGTGGGACCGTAGCATCCCCTTTTAAATATTGTATCGTTTTCATGGTTATTTTCTTTTATTCTCTATCATTTCCTCCTCTCCAAATAAAATTAACATTTTTAACTGCTGAATTTAAAAAATCCGTTTAAAATCTTTAGAATAAGGAGAATAGGATCCATAGACAACATCAAATTCCTCATCAAGATTTTCTACTTTAAATTCCTCATCAATCTGATCCAAACAAGTAATGACAAGATTTTTTTTAACCGGAAATGCATAAGCTCCATCCAGTTTTAAGGCATAATTCAGCAGTTTGTAATCTATTTCTCCGGTTCTTAGCTCCTTTTGATATTCATTGAATATACAGGTTTCTTCTTCATTGTTTTTCAGATTCATTTCTTTTTCATTGCTCATCCAGCCGTTTCCATGACGGGTTGCATAACTTCTGGTCACATAATACATTTCAATATCTTCAATCTTTAAAAGCTTACAAATCTCACAGGCATTTTTTGAAGTCGTATGTGCATAAGTCACATTGGGAAAAACGCCATGGTCCATATCGAGTAAAATACCCTGACTTCCTTCAAAAATAAGGTGATCGAAGTTAGCCAGATAGTTATAGTCACTTATTTTCCAATCCATACTGTCAATAGCATCCAGAAAAGGCTGTAAAAGTTCACTAATTTCGTTTTCATCTATAAAGCCATAATAATAGGCAATTCCTTTCAGCTTTTCCATCAGCATCTCTCTGGGCGCAATCAGGTCTGCAGCAAATAGTTTATAAGGGCTTTCGTGCCTTTTCATCGTGGCTCCTACTCCTTTTCCGCAGGTTCCGTGTTCCAGATTACGGGCACTTGTTCTGTTCTGCCATACATCAAAAGGAGTGGTAACTTTTGCCAATGGATGAATATGGAGCTCAATGTTTCCGTTCTTTGCTTTTAATTCTTCTCTTTCATTAAGTAGAAAAACGGGATGAATCGTACAATGCCCGGTAAAATATGAAGGCAAACCACGAAGTGCGCCGCTTGCAAAGCTTGAATGCACATGCTTTCTTTCATCAATCATTACAGTATGAGCAGCCTGCTGACCTCCTGAAAATCTGATCACAACAGCCTCCGGATTCTGAGAAGCCAGAAAATCTGTGGTAATTCCTTTTCCTTCATCACCAAAACCAAGTCCTATTACGATTTGCGCCTTTTTCATCTCTTTTTATTTTTTAAACCTTAATCACCACTTTATCAATTTACTACTGGTATTCAGAAAATTCTAAAGCATCTGAAACTGATCCAACCCTCCTGTTCCTGGTGTCCCAAAGGTTTGATCTTTAAATTTATCACAGATAATGTTTTTAATAACATTCGGAATTTCTCTGTGATCTGCTATGGAAATACAGTTTTGTCCTAATAATTCTTTCCAGCCTCTGTCTGCTCTCAGTGCCTGATCCGAATGTAAAACACTGATGTGGTATACTTCGTATCTTTTCTGTGCTTCTTCCAGCAATTCAAAATGAGTATAGGTTTGCTGCCCTTTTCCCATAATTTCCCTGATGGCGGAAGCAGGAAGTGTTTTTAAACAAGGCTCATCCCCTACGGTAAACAGCAGTCCTTTTTGTTTTCTCTTTTCAAAGGCATCTGTTCTTGTGTGAAATGCTGCAAAATACCATGCTAAAAGATAACTTTCACCTGCATTTCCACCTCCTCCGGATTCAATATAGGTTCGGGTAAGCCACATATCCAGTTCTGCATCTCCTGATTCGAACTGTCCCACCTGTAGCGGATAACCATCACATTCATGATCTCCGATTCCAAGGAACAATAAGGCCGGATCGGGAACGCCTCCCTGGATGATTCCGCCCATGAGTTTCGGTAATCCATCTCTGATCAACTCGTGCGGGATATGTCCCATGCTTCCGGTAACATCCAGTCCTAAAATGATCGGAACTGACTGAGGGTGAACTTCTGAATCTCTGGATTCCCTGAAAGAAACTCCATGAGGATTCATCGATTCGTGAGCCATTCTTTTGGCATTCTGGGTGAAAATTTCCCCTGCTGATTTTGTTCCGTAACCTGCTTTGCTTGCTCTGTCATAACGAGCGTCTAAATCGTATCTTGTACTTCCCATGACTATAATTTTTTTCCAAATAAATATTCAAATCTCTTTTGGGTAACTTCGAGCTGAATATTCAGATTTCTGATTGTTAATGATAATTCCATGTCTTTCTGAACGAATGCTTCGGGATTGAAATCCGCAAAAGTCAGACTGTTTCTGTCTAAAGGACTGATATCAATAAGCCCTTCCTGTTCACGCCCGAGTCTTTTAATTTTTAATTCGATATCTTCGACTCTGCGCCTGTAAATCAGTTCGGAATCTGCTCCGATGATTTTTGCACGGTCTTCTCTGATCTGATCATTATTTCTTTGTAATGATTCGATAAATCTGGGTTTTAATTCATCTTCCATGATCAAATATTTTTATTTGTGTTAAAATTACGCTAATTAAACAAGACATAGCAATGCCTTTCTCCGATCCTGTTGACTTATACTATTGAATACATTATATCTGTTCTCAAAACATATTTCAAGCCACTGATCAGTGTTTTTCCTTCGTGTCTTAAAGGGTGGTGAAAAACAAGAGCGGTTCCTTTCTTCGGAGCTACTGTAAACAGGTTTTCAAATTCTGTTTCTCCTCCTTCAAAATCATCATTCAGATAGATCATAAAAGTGTAGAAACTTTTCTCCTTTTCATTTCGGATATAACTTCCATCTCTGTGCATTTTGAACTGCTGTCCGGGAGCATATTTATAAACCCTGAGCATTTCATTAAAGTTAAAAAGTTGATATCCACCACATTCCTGAGGCAGAAACTCTACAGCCTTATTAAAAAGCTCTTCAGCAATTGCAGTATCAAAAATCATCAGTCGGTCATTATTTCTGATTCCTTTATTCATCTGCTGGCGTCCGAATACATTGATTTTTGCTTCTTCAAATACTTTGTCCTGGGCAAGAGCGATATATTGATCGCATTCAGTTTCGGTTAGAAAATCTTCAATGAGAAATATGTCCGGGTGCAGTTCTATTTTTTCCATCATTACTATTTTGTGTCTGGTTTGTGTTATTATCTTCTTAATTCATCTCTTACTTCCATCAAGGCAAATCCTAAAAGGTTTTCTCCGTTCCATAATAAAGGGTTTTCAGCTCTGTTATCTGTTTCCAGCATCCCGATTCCCCAGATTCTATCATAAGGGCTTGCCTCCACTAAAACTTTGTCTCCGGTTGATAAAAGAAAGTCTTTAAATTTCTGATTTTGAGAGAATTTCAAAAGATTTCCCTGAGTTACAATCTGATATTTATGTTCATCCCACTGTTTCGGATCAAAGTTTTTTACTTTTCTACCCAGAGCTTTTGCCTGATTCGGAGTAGCGGCTTTTAAAATTTCCTTTTCCATTTCAGCATCATTAAATAATCTTGCTTTTGCAGCCATCATATAATGTTCTGCTGTTCTATAGGTAATTCCGTTTTCTTCAAAACTTCCTGGAGACCATTGGCTTAAACATGATTTGGTAACAATATCTGTTGCCGTGTGTCCCCAGAAAAAGAGATATTTTATCTTTTCCTTTTTTTGAAAGCGTTCTATAATATTTTGTAAGGTATATTTCATGATTGCGTTATTTTGACACAAATTTAAAAGAATATCAGCCTTTACACCAAATTTATTTGTGTTAATTTTACGCTAATAAATATAATTAATTGATTTCCAGCAATAAAAAATTAATCTTAACAAACACGAATAACACAAATTTTAATCACAAATGACACAAATTTGATAGGTTTCAGCTAAAACTGGTGGAATTTGATCTTAAAAATTGTTATTATATCAATGTCATTCTAAACACAGACTGAAGGTCTGCGAACGTAGTTCAACAGTGTGTGAAGAACCTAATCAATTACGAGATTCTTCCTCCGTCAGAATGACAGAAGACCGATAATACAATCCGGAGTTAGATATTTCCTATTGAATGTCTTAATACTGTATAATGTGCATTCCGAAAATGCCTGTAAATATTAATGAATATTTGTGCAAGACATTTGTGAAATTTGTGTTTAAAACAAACTATTTGATTTCAAAATAAAAGCCCTGCTCTTCCAGCTCTTTATATTTTTCTTTATTGAAAGTAAAAAGTTTCCCGGGTCTGCCGCTGCCTTCTTTTTTAACGTTATTGGTTTCGTTCAGGAGTCCGTAGCTCATGATTTTCTTGCGGAAGTTTCTTCTGTCAATTTCTTGTCCGACAATGGTTTTATAAAGATTTTCAAGATCTGAAAAAGGGAATTCTTCATTGAGAAGATTGAAGCCGATTGGCTGGTATTGAATTTTTGTGCGAAGTCTTTTTAATGCTGTCTCAATAATGGTTTTGTGATCAAATGCTACTGATGGAAGTTTATTAATACTAAACCATTGTGCGTCATCGGCATCTGAATCGGCAAACAGTTCATGATAAGATGGGTTTACAAGCCCCAAATAAGCCACAGAAACCACTCTGTTTCTCGGATCGCGGCCCAGATTACCAAAAGTATACAGTTGTTCCAAAAAATCGGGCTTTATACCGGCTTCTTCATACAATTCTCTTTTTACCGCATCATCTACACTTTCATCATCAAGAACAAGCCCTCCCGGAAGTGCCCAGCCTCCTTTAAAAGGTTCAATATTTCTTTTAATCAGAAGGATCTGAAGATCTTTTTTATCAAAATATCCGAAAATAACGGCATCTACAGCCACTTTTATATCCTGTAATTTTTTTGGAGACTCCATAAATTGATTTGCGTTATGAATACACAAAGTTACAATTTATGCCTGTATTAAAAAAAATTTTAATTAACATAAAAGTTCTTACCTTTAAGTTATCTTTCTAACCATCTTAAAACTAAATTATTATGAAAAATTTATTAGCAATTCTTTCTGCAGCTTTTTTATTAATAGCTTGTGAGAAAGGAAAAACAACAGCAGCCAGTGGTTCTGATAAAACAGATTCAGCATCTACATCTGAATGGAAGCCAGTAGACTCCGCAACCGCCATGAAAGACTGGATGGCGTACTCAACACCGGGAGAAATGCAAAAAATGCTTGCAAAGTCTGATGGAACCTGGACAGGTGAAACGACAATGTGGATGGAAAACGGAGCAAAACCTATGATGAGTAAATCTGAGGCGACCAATAAAATGATGTTTGGCGGACGTTATCAGATCACTAATCATAAAGGTGACTTTATGGGGATGCCTTTTGAAGGAATGAGTATTGTGGGATATGATAACGCAAAGAAAAAGTTTGTCAGTACATGGATCGACAATATGGGAACCGGAATCATGCACAGCGAAGGAGACTGGAATCCTTCCACAAAATCGGTTGAGTTTAAAGGAAAAATGACGGATCCTTCAAGACCTGGAAAAGATTGTAATTTCAGAGAAGTATTCACCTTTGTGGATGATAATACTCAAAAACTTGAAATGTACGGCCCTGATTCCAAGACCGGAAAGGAATATAAAACTATGGAAATAAAATATACGCGTAAAAAATAATCCATAAAAAAACCGCTTCATCAGAAGCGGTTTTCAATTTATAATAGATTAATAATTAATCATTTAACTTTAATACAGCCATGAACGCTGATTGCGGTACTTCTACTCTACCAATCTGCTTCATTTTCTTCTTACCTTCTTTCTGCTTTTCCAATAACTTACGTTTTCTGGAAATATCCCCTCCGTAACATTTTGCGGTAACGTCTTTTCTCAAGGCCTTAATAGTTTCTCTTGCGATTACTTTCGTACCTAATGCAGCCTGAACAGCAATATCAAACTGTTGTCTCGGGATCAGTTCACGAAGCTTTTCACACATTCTTTTACCGATATAATAAGCATTAGAATCGTGAATCAATGAAGATAAAGCATCTACCATATCACCATTGATCAGGATATCCATTTTTACAAGCTTGGAAGCTCTGAATCCGATGGGGTGATAATCGAATGAAGCATATCCTTTAGAGATAGATTTTAATCTGTCATAGAAGTCGAATACCACCTCAGCAAGAGGCATATTGAAAATTAACTCTACTCTTTCTGATGTCAGATAACTCTGGTTAACGATTTCTCCTCTCTTTTCAATACATAAAGTCATTACTGCTCCTACGAAATCGGATTTTGTAATGATAGACGCCTTGATGAATGGTTCTTCTACTCTGTCCATCGTTGAAGGATCCATCATTTCAGACGGGTTATTGATCAGAATGGGAACTTCAGGTTCTTTTTTAGTATATCCAAAATAAGAAACGTTTGGTACCGTAGTGATTACGTTCATATTAAACTCTCTGTCAAGACGTTCCTGAACAATTTCCATGTGTAGCATTCCCAAGAATCCGCAACGGAAACCAAAACCAAGAGCTGCGGAACTTTCCGGCTCGAAAACCAGAGAAGCATCATTCAGTCTTAATTTTTCAAGAGAGAATCTTAATTCTTCGAAATCTTCAGAATCAATTGGATAAATCCCGGCAAATACCATTGGCTTTACTTCCTCAAATCCATCAATCGGAGCATCCGCAGGTTTTTCAAATGAAGTGATGGTATCTCCTACTTTTACTTCACGGGCATCTTTAATACCGGATACAAGATATCCTACATCTCCGCAATGGATTGTTTTCTTGGGAACCTGCTTCAGTTTTAAGGTACCTACCTCATCAGCTCCATATTCTTTTCCTGTAGCGAAGAATTTGATCTTTTCATTTTTGGTGATACTTCCGTTCACTACTTTAAAATAAGCTTCAATACCTCTGAACGGGTTGTATACAGAGTCAAAGATCAAAGCCTGCAGCGGACCGTCAGGATCTCCTACCGGTGCAGGAATTCTTTCAACAATCTGCTCTAAAAGGTTATGAACACCTTCTCCTGTTTTACCGGAAACTCTCAATACATCTTCATATTCGCATCCGATAAGGTTCATGATCTCATCGGTTACTTCTTCAGGATTTGCAGACGGAAGGTCAATTTTATTCAGAATCGGAATGATCGTTAAATCATTTTCCAATGCAAGATACAGGTTACTGATGGTTTGTGCCTGAATACTCTGTGCAGCATCTACAATTAGAAGTGCTCCTTCACAGGCAGCAATAGAACGGGATACTTCATAAGAGAAGTCAACGTGTCCCGGGGTATCAATAAGGTTTAAAATATATTTTTCTCCTTTATACTCATAATCCATCTGGATCGCATGTGACTTGATTGTAATCCCACGTTCTTTCTCCAGATCCATATCATCCAGCGTCTGAGACTGTAATTCTCTTTGGGTAACGGTATTCGTGTACTCCAATAGACGGTCTGCCAGGGTACTTTTACCATGGTCGATATGAGCGATTATGCAAAAATTTCGTATGTTTTTCATTTAAGAATCTTGTAATTTGCAAAGATAAAAAAAAGCAAGAGATTATTGTCTTTCATTATCTTATTGTATAAATTTATTTAATTTCCGATTGAAAACCCTTGTTTTTTTATTCCATCCTTCCGAAAATATTCCTATTTTTCAAAAACATATCCTCCGGTTAAAGAATCCAGATAGACATTGGATTCCATAGTAGATCTGAAACCGACACCATGAATAGCTCCTGCATTAGTACCGGATGAAGAATCTATGGCAGCTCCTATTAATGCCCCTACCAGCCCTCCTGCAACTGCTCCAACAAATAATCCTCCGGTTTGGGCGGCCGCAAAAAGATTGGTTCTGGAAGAATAAATATAAAATCCTCTGGAATCCTTCTTTATTTCATCCATCCCTACCGGTGTTGTTTTATAAGCTTTTCCGTTTTCAACATAACAATACATATTGGAAAAGGATGTTTCCTGACCATTATAATTCAACTGAACTACATTTCCTTTTTTATTTTTCTTAACAGAATAATCCAAATTCGGTTCCTGATTATGAAACGCCTGAAAAGTGGTATAGACTCCATCTTTAAGGACAGCATTATTAAATGCCTTATACCCTTTATGTAAAAACTCTTCATACCTGTTTATCTCGTTTTCAGGAATATAATACCCCTGGGTAATATTCGGATAATAAGAAGCTTTGATAAACTGAGTAAATACCTCAGAAATATGATCTGCCAGATATTTAGAAGAATGTACAGTTATTTTCGGATTGGAAACGATCACATTATTATATCTTCCTATAAAATAATATTTATCATTTCTTTTGATAAAGCTTGACAGTTTAATTCTGGCTTTCGCATAAGGGAATGTACGGTTATTGTCATGCTCTTCATAGACTTTAAGGTCTTCCAGCATCAGAACAATATCATTATTTCCCACTGTTTTATTATCTTCATTGAATTTATTTTCGATAAAGCCTTTAAGGTCAATATTTGCAAATTTCAGCTCAACAAGATCTTTTTTGTCTGAAATGCTACCTATATTTTTATCTGATCTGTTATCAATAAAAGTGAGTGATTTTGTAAGTCCCTTTTTGTCTTTTAGATTATCATTAAGCTTAATTATTTCAGTCTTTTGAGCCGGCCATAAAGATGAAAGTAAAAAAAAGAAAAATAATTTTTTCATCTTGCTAATTTTCGGCAAAAATAGGAATTTACAACAAAATTAAACGGCTCTCACAGAAATATCTGTAAGAGCCGTCCAACATTAAAAAAATAAACTATTATGGGTTCTGTTTAGGTCCCGAAGCATTGTTATGGTTTCCGTGAGGTCTTCTTTCGTCCATTTTATCCTTCATCATTTTCTCGGATTGAAACAGCTTCAAAACTTTCTGGCAGGGAATTACCTGCTGCATTTTATCTGCGTATTTCTTTCTGTTATCCAATAACTTCTGTCCCAATTCAAAACTTTGCTGCAATTTTGCTTTAGCCTCGTCATCCGTTAAGGATTCAGGATCAAAGTTCGAATTAAACTGACTTTTTATCTGCCTCTGGCTATCCAGATATTCGTTATATAATTGTGTAAATTCGGCTTTATCATCCGGATCAACATTAAGATTATCCATGATCATATTGTCCCTGAATTTCTTCAGGAGTTCTTTTCTCTCTTCCGGAGAAAGATTATTGATGACTTCTTTCCTTTGTTTAGGATCCATCTTTTTCCAATCATAATCCGTTCTTTGGGCATTCAATCCAAAGCCATAAATAATCAAAAACGTCAATAATATCTTTTTCATTTTCTTTTAATTATAAATATCCAAATAAACGTCCTGAGTCGAATTACTTGCTAACTCTGCAATTTCAGAATTAGAAAACGAGTCCAGATATTCATTCATTCGTGTTTCTTCTTTTTTCTTTACAGTTTTCACCGGTTCAGGGGTCTCTGCAGTTTTTTTGGTTTCGTTTACACTTTTAGAAGCGTAGACATTGTTATTTTTTTGATTGTCAACTGTTTGATCATTATTTTCAACAGAAGTTAAATCAGATTTTAAAGTTTCATAAGCCAGCTCGCTTTCTGTTTTCGGCGCTCCGTCATTGGCAGCATAAGCTGTTTTAGAGTTCAGTATCTGTTCAGGGGAATCATTATCTGAATTAAAAACATAAGTTGCTCCAAAAATCAAAGCCAGTGATGCAGCTGCTGCATACATCCAGTTCAGCTTAAAGACAGGTGCTTTTTTACTTGCCTTTATATCATTCATAACGTTCTCCTGAATATTTTGAAACAAATTATCAGGAACTGTGTAAATGTTTTTACGCTCTAATTTTTCTATGTCGAACTCTTTCATCTTTGGTGGTCAAAAATTATTTTTCGTAATTTTCTTTAATATACTCTTCTATTTTCTGTTTGGCATAATGATAATTTGTTTTCAAAGTGCCTACCGACATATCCACAATTTTTGATATTTCTTCGTAGGGCAAATCATCATAATACCTCATCATAAATACCAGTTTCTGCTTTTCGGGCAGGCTCTGTATAGCATTCTGCAGTAAAATCTGTATTTCCTCAGCATCTCCTTCTGTATTATCTGCGACGAGATTCTGCATATGATACTCCGGATCCTCATCCGTTTTCTGCATTTTTTTCATTTTGTTGACCTGTTGTAGTGCTTCGTTGGTAGCGATTCTGTACAACCAGGTATACAACTGGCTATCATTTTTAAACTGATGAAAATTCTGATATGCTTTAATAAAAGTTTCCTGCAAAGTATCCTGTGCAAGATCTCCGTCCACAATAATTCTTCGTATGTGCCAGTACAATCTGCTTTGATAGGCATCCATCAAGGCACGAACCCCTTTATCCTGGGTTCGTGGATTTTGCATCAACGAAATAATTTCCGCGTCCTTAATCTTCATAAGATGCCTTCATTGTTTTGGATTACAAAAATAGCTGAAAGTTAAATTAAAAATTCAATTTTCATTTTAAATATTAAAAATAATATGAGACACTTACGCAATAAACGTGCCTAGATTACAGTCCCTGATTTCTGAAGTGATCTTCCTTTCCCGGCTCAGCTTAAAATCTTATATTTGTTATATGCAAATTGTAATCATCGGTTCCGGAAATGTTGCCTATCATATGGCAAAAGCTTTCACGTTGAAAAGCATTCCTGTGGCGCAGCTATTTGGGAGGAACGAAAAAGAATTAAGTAAAATCTCTGAAGAATTAAATATTCCTTACTCTACGGATCATCTGGGAGAAGCAGATCTTTATATCATCTGTGTAAGCGATCATTCTGTTGAAGAAGTCTCAAAAATTATTACAAAAAAAGATTGTCTGGTGGCCCATACCTCAGGATCTCTTCCCAAAGAAGTTCTGGCTGGTGAGTATAGAAAATCCAGCTTCTACCCTTTACAGACTTTTTCAAAATCCAAGGAACTTGACTATGAAAAAATTCCGTTTTTTATAGAGGCGGAAAATGAAAAAGATCAAAAAATATTGTTCGATCTTGCTTCAAAAATTTCAGAAAGGGTGATGAAAAGCAGCTACGAGAAAAGAAAATATATTCACCTGACAGCTGTTTTTGCCTGCAATTTTGTGAATCACCTTTTTTCAAGGGCTAAAGAAATTTCAGATTCTCAGGAAATTCCGTTTGATTATTTCTTGCCGCTGATTGATGAAACGGTTCAGAAAATTCATGAAATTGAACCTAAAATGGCACAAACAGGCCCCGCAGTAAGAAATGATGTAAGAATTTTACAGCTGCATGAACAATTATTAAAAGACGAAAGTCTTGAAATTTATAAAACAATGAATCATTCTATTCAGGAAATGTATGAGCTATAAAGAGAAATTAAAAGATATTAAGGCATTTGTATTTGATGTTGACGGAGTTTTCACAGACGGAAGCGTATATCTGCTTCCCGGAGGAAATATGTGCAGGGTAATGAATGTCCTGGACGGTTATGCAGTAGTAAAAGCTTTAAAAAACAATTATTTAATTGGGGTTATTACGGGAGGAAATGATGAAATGGTAAAGCACAGAATCAATTATCTGGGTATTCAGGACTACTACCCTAAGTCCCACAACAAAATGATTGATTTTGAAGACTTTAAGAAGAAATACAATCTTAAGAACGAAGAAATACTAACCATGGGTGATGATCTTCCGGATATTCATATTATGGAAAATTCAGCTATTGCGGCATGTCCTGAAAATGCGGTTCCTGAAGTAAAAGGAATTTCCGATTATATTTCCCCGAAAAAAGGTGGAACCGGTGCGGTTCGTGATGTCATTGAACAGGTAATGAAAGTTCAGGGGAACTGGCATGACGATAATACTCAATCTGTATAAGTATCTGTATGAAATTACTTTTAGCATCACAATCCCCAAGAAGAAAAGAACTTCTTTCGAGTTTAGGCTTTGAATTTGAAGTCGTAAAAATAGACTGTGAAGAAATTATTCCGGAAAATATCAAAATACAGGAAGCGGCCGCTTATCTTTCTGACTTAAAAGCAGATGCTTTCAGAAGTCTGGAGGAAGATGAAGTACTTCTGACTGCCGATACGGTAGTTGCTATCGACAATCAGATCCTTGGTAAACCTAAAGATGAAGCGGATGCCTTTAAAATGCTTCAAAACCTTTCAGGAAGAACGCATCAGGTGTATACGGGAATTACCATCAAAACCACCGGAAAATCGATCACTGAAACCGATGTGGCTGATGTTACTCTGGACAAGCTTTCGGATGATGAAATAAACTATTATATTCAGAACTATAAGCCTTTCGACAAAGCCGGAAGCTATGGTGTTCAGGAATGGCTGGGAATGGCAAAGATCACAAGTCTTACCGGAAGTTATTATACCATTATGGGGCTCCCTACCCATCTTGTTTATAAAATACTGAAAGAATCTTCTCTGATTTAAAAGATTATCAGGTTCGAAACTCCCATTAAAGAAGAAATAAAATATTTCTACCAGAAATATAAATATTATTCATTATAAAATTTTATTATTTTTACAAAATCATCAAACTGCTGATAATAAAAAGCAGATTAGCGAGTTATATTGAATAATGAAAAAGAATATATTATTCCTTTTAGTCATATGTCTTGTTGCTTCCTGTGCTACCAAAACCAAAAAGCCGGAGCAGCGATCAAGAGTATTGAAAGGATTTTCCACATATTATAACACATTATTTAATGCAAAAGATGCATTAAACAGTGAGTTTACCACCAGAGACAAAGGGCATAAGGACAACTTTTATGCTCCCTACATTCCTATTCTGACTTATGAAGAACAGCCTTTAGGAAGTGATCTTGGACAGACTGAGGCTTTTGCCGAAAATTCGATGAAGATGGCTGAAGTAGCCAACAGACCTTCAGGAAGAGGCAATTCAGGAATTCCGAATATTCCCGGCGGACCTCAGGGAAACGGTCCTTCAAGACCTGACGGAGAAGAGAATAAAGGAGCCACTACTCTGGAAATTGCAGAAGCTAAAGCTTTAAAAGCAATTAATAAATATTCTGTAACCAGAAATGGTGAAGAGAAAAACAAGCAGATTTTTGATGCCTACATGATCCTTGCGCAGGCAAGAATTTACCGTGGTAAATCTCTGGAGGCCCTGGATGCTCTCAATTATGTCTTCACCCGTATGAAAGATGATAAGAGAATTGCACTTGCAAGAATCTATCAGGGGCTTGCTTATGATCAAATCAAAGATTATCACAGAGCGCATGAAACATTTGCCAAACTGAAAAGTGAAGATATCAGTAAAAGTTATGCAAAACTGCTGAGCATTTACTATTCCGAATCTCTTCTTGATGCCGGTAAGAAAGAAGAAGCTGCCAAGGAACTTGACAATGCTTTTGAGCTCAATACAAACAGAAAACTGAAAAGCAGAATCGCTTATCTGAGAGGTCAGGTGCTGGAAAATCTGAATCAGAATGATAAAGCAAGAGAAAGCTATGCTGCAGCGTATAAATATGCCAGTGATTTCGAATTTGAAGTAAAATCTCAGGTTGCCATCGCCAAAACTTTTAACGGCAAAGGTGATTATGCAGGAGCAAAAAATTACCTGGAAGGAATCAGTAAAAAGGGAATGTATGGCTCCAGAAAGAACGAATTTTACTACGCTTTAGGATTAATGGCCAATAAAGCAGGCAAAAAGGATGAAGCGCAGCAATTCTTCAGAAAATCACTGTTTGAAAAGGTTTCTGATCCTCAGATCCGTGGATTGGCTTATTATGAAATAGGAAAAAGCTATCTTGATAAGAATGATTATATCGGAGCCGGAAGTTATTATGATTCTGCACTTGCTGTAATGACTTATGAACCTTCAAAAATACTGTTAAAAGACCAGTCTGAATACATTAAAAAGATTTCCAAAAACTACTATCTGATCAAAAAGAATGACAGTATCCTTACGCTGGCAAAGATGAATGACAGTCAGAAAACAGATTATTTCACAAAATATATTGCCAAATTAAAGATTAAAGAAGAGAAAGAGGAGCAGGAAAGAAGACGTGCAGAAAGAAGTAAAGGTTTTGATACCGGAGATTACAGTGCCAATTCTATTTTTGCCAATAGCGGCAATTCTTTTGAAGACTTTGGAGTCACTACAAAAGGTTTTTATTTCAGCAATTCAGGAACGGTAAGCAAAGGAACCTCTTCATTTAAGCAGATCTGGGGAGACCGTGCCCTGGCCGATAACTGGCGTTCTTCCAAGAAAATGGCCTCTATTGAGGATATGAAAAATGAAGCGTTGGGAGTAACTTCTGCGCCTAATCCAAGACGTTTTGAGCCTGCGTACTATATTGAACAGATTCCTACGGATCAGGGGAAATTATCTCAGTTAAAAAAGGACAGAGACACTGCTTCACTAGGTCTGGGAATTATGTATCAGAATTATTTTACCAATACTCCACTGGCTACGAAAACGCTTTATGATCTTGTAGATGTAAAACCGGAAGAAAAAGTGATGTTACAGGCATTGTATGAGATTTTTGCCATGAATTATGAGAAAAATCCACAGGCTTCTGAAAGAGCAAAACAAATTCTCTTAGCTGATTATCCTTATACTTCTTACGCTGAATTTGCCAGAAATCCTAAAAATAAATCATTTGTAAAATCAACTGAAGAAGTTGAAAACGAATATAAGAAGGCATATGCGCTATTTGAATCAGAAAAATTTGTGGAAAGTAAAGATATTATAGATCAGACGATTCAGAAGTTTCCGAAAGATGCTCTGGTTCCTAAGCTGTATTTATTAAATGCGTTCAATGCAGGAAAATCAAGTGGAAAAGAAGTTATGATTCTCCAGCTGGAACAGATTGCCCTGAATTATTCCAAAACACCTGAAGGAATAAGAGCTAAAGAAATGCTGAATTATCTGAAAAGTGACCTCAGCTTCCAGGCAACGGACAACAAAGGAAATAATATTCCTCAACAACCGTCAGGAGCACCTGTACAACCTAACACCCAAAATACGGGAGTTCCACAAATGAATAGTGGAAAAGTACAGAAGCTGGATACGATGCAGAACATTAATACGAATACTGCTCCACAGCAAAGTCCTAAACAGCCAAACGAAACAAAATCGGGTTCCAAGATCCCGCCAAGACCTCAATAAAATAAAAAAGCGAAGATTTATTCTTCGCTTTTCTTTTTCTTTACTCCGTGGAAGTCCTTCAGATAGAAAGGCTCAAAATAAGCCATATCTTCAAATTCTTTATTTTCTATTTTCTCCAGCGTTTTTCTGATCAGATATTGGGAAGACGGATAAACGTTTTCATTAAAAACTGCATCCGGAAGATTTACGATCTCTTTTGCTTTTTTAGCGCCATCCCCTATAAACAGAACTTTTTTATCTTTAAATTCTTTAAAAGATGTTTCATCCAGAATCTTGGCTTCGGTATTGGATAACTCCTCCCCTGTTTTACCGTCATAAACGGCCGTATAAACCTCCATTCTCCTTGCATCGATCAAAGGGATAACGAAGTCATAGTTATCGCCTAAAAAAGGCTCTATCATGCTTTCAAGAGAATTCACTGCTACCAGAGGCACCCTGAGTCCATAACAAAACCCTTTAGCTGAGGCTGCTCCGATTCTTAGGCCGGTATAAGATCCGGGACCTTTTCCTAAAGAAACGGCTTCGATATCTTTAAGCGCTATCCCCGCTCCTTCCAATGCCCACTCTACATAAGTGTGAAGACTTTCAGACTGTTTATAGTTTTCAGAAACTTCTTCACAAAGGCACAATAACTTCTCATTATCTGATATGGCTACTGAACAGTTTTTCGATGATGTTTCCAGATATAGAATTTTCATTTTTTTGTTTTAAAGCTAAACAGCAAAATCGCGAAAAGCAAAATCGCTTTATAATATTCTACAAATTTACTCCATTATTTTGGACTATTTTCTATAAATCGTTCTTGGTTCAGCCTGAGCACTTGGATAGATGGTCATATCTGAAATGGTAACGTGTTTCGGTGCGTTCACACAGTAAGCAATAGCATCAGCAATATCTTCCGCCTTCAGAGCATCATAACCTTCATAAACCGTTGAAGCTTTTTCACTATCTCCCTTGAATCTTACCAGAGAGAAATCTGTTTCTACAGCGCCCGGCTGGATGTTGGTTACTTTGATTCCAAATTCCGTAAGCTCCAATCTCATCCCTTCCGAAATAACGTCTACTGCTTTCTTCGTTGCACAGTACACTACTCCATTCACATAGGTTTGTCTTGCTGCTACAGAACTGATATTTACAATATGACCTAAATTTTTAGTTTTCATAGTTGGAATGATCATTTTGGAAACATACAGTAATCCCTTCACATTTCCGTCAATCATAGAATCCCAGTCGTCCGTCTTACCAGCAGAGAGAGGATCTAACCCATGAGCATTGCCGGCATTATTAATCAGAACATCAATATCTTTCCAGTTCTCAGGAAGAGAATTAATGGCTGCTTCCACTTCTTCAAGATTTCTTACATCATATATTAAACTAAATATTTCGGCGTATTGAGAAAGTTCTGTTTTTACAGACTCCAGCACCTCACTTCTCCTTCCACAAATAATAATTCTGTTTCCTTGCTTTGCAAGAAGCTCTGCAGTGGCTTTACCTATACCGGAAGTTGCACCGGTGATTAATATTGTCTTCATAAAATTGGTTGTTAAATGTCCGAATGCACTCCTCTATCAATGTCATGATTCTGTTACATTCAAACATTGTTGTATTGATTTATTAATTCGCATCAAAAGACTGAAAAGCATCTTTGATATGGTCAATTACTAAATTTTTGTTTTCATCGGGAAGAACAGAAATAATGTCAAACCTGGCTTCCTGATCGTTATTACATTCCTCCAGATAATGATTAGCTGCAGAAACAATAGATTTTATCTTTGTTTTGGTTACAGCTTCCTGAGGAAGGATGAACGCATCGGTGGATCTTGCTTTCACTTCCACGATAATAATCAGATTATCTTTTTCAGCAATGATATCAATTTCGTTTTGCTTAAAACGAAAGTTTCTGGCCTTAATTTTATAGCCATTTTTCTGAAGATAATCAGCAGCGAGATTCTCTGCTATTTTTCCAAAATCATTGTGATGAGCCATAGTGTATAGTTAAGAGTCTGGAGATGGGAGAGTAGTAGTGCCTTAAAAATCTATTTTTACATTAGCATCCACTTTCATTTTCACGTTGGCACCAATTAAAAGGGGTCTGTTGTCCTTAATATGTCCATTCGGGAAAGCAAACACTACGGGAAATTTATATTTTGAAATTCTGTCTGAGATCAGTTTATAAACGAACTCATCAAAACTTTCATCATAGCTTTGATTTTCCTTTTCATCACCCATATTGGTCATTCCACCAACAATCAATCCTTTGATTTTATTGAAAACACCTGCCAGCTCCAGACTCATGATCATACGGTCCAGTGCATAGAAGTTTTCCCCGATATCTTCAATAAACAGAATCTTGTCTTTAAAGTCAAATGAATATTTGGTTCCAAGAAGGGCATAGATAAGGGCTAAATTCCCTCCGACCAGTTCTCCCTGAATATTCCCCTTTTTATTGAATGGGTGAGATTTAAGGCTGTATTTTGGCTTTTCCCCTTTCAGGATATCGAAAATAAGATCATAACTTTCTCCGGTAACTCCAAAGCTGGATGTTTTGATGGTTTGTCCATGGATGGAAACAAAACCTTTTTTCATCAGATAACTTTGGATAACTGTATTATCAGAATATCCAATATACCATTTCGGGTTTTCTGAGAAATTTTTCAGCTTCAGATGCTGAATAAGATGCTGGCAACCATAGCCTCCTCTTGAAGCCCATACAGCTTTTATTTCCTTATCGTTAAAAGCCCAGTTGATATCTTTTGCTCTTTCCTTTTCTGTTCCGGCATAATTATATCCGTTTGAAAATTTAGTGTAGAGATGTTCTCCGAGAACGGGTTCAAAACCTCTGCTCTTAATCATTTCTATTCCCTTTTCCAGTTGAGTGGCATCTACAGCTCCTGCAGGGGAAATAACAGCTATTTTGTCTCCTTTTTTAAGAGACTTTGGAAAGATCATTTTTTTCATTTTGCTTTTTGATATTTTACTTCTTTCTTTTCTGCTTCCTCCAGTTGTCTTTCAAACTGATTGAATTTTTTGAAACTCTGCAGGAAAATAAAGAAACTGAAGATAATGAGAATACAGCCAACAACTCTTCTGATCTGGTTGGCCAGTTTTTGTGTTAATTTATCATGAAACTGCTTGGCAAGAAATATCTTGGCAAGATCTATAGAAAGGTAAGTGGCCAGAACTATGCTGATGTATAAAACAAAACTGCTGGTGTCCGGATATTGATTCCTTACGGAAATTACCGTTACCAGCCAGAAAAGAATGACTCCCACATTGAGAAGGTTAAAGAAAAAACCATTGAAAAATGTCTTAATATAATTCTGTCCAATAATCCTTTCTTCGCCGGGCATATGCATTTTGGTTTTGGTTACCAGCATTACAATCCCGTAAACAAAAATAAGAATAGAAGTGATCCTGTAGAATCCCGGATGTTTATCTATTAACGTTACAATATCTGTACTGGCATAATAGGCTGCTACAATGCATAATAAATCTGCTGTAATAACGCCAAGATCCAGTGACAAGGCATGTCTGGGGCCTCTGGAAAAGCTGGTTTCAATAAGCAGGAAAAAAATAGGTCCTATGAAAACCAGGCTTAGCATAAATCCTAATATGACGGCAGATAGTACAAGTTCTAGCATTAAGTAGTGTTTTAAAATGAATAAAAATTCATTTCGTTTAATACAAAGTTAGACTTTATGATTTAATTATTCAATAAAGTTGTGATATATCAAGTGGATTTTAATAAGAGTTTAATGTAATTTTTTTATTAAGAAATAGGAGAGTAGAGGAGAGTACATTTTCATACTTTTTACATTTAGAAAATAAAAGGCTGACGGTTTGGTAACACATCAGCCTTTATAATTTTATCAACAGTCTTCTTTAATACTTAATTCTTTACTTCACAATCTGGAAGTCAAGCTGCTTCTGAATCAGATTTGCTTTCACCACCTTAATCTGAACTTCATCTCCAAGCTGGTATTTATTTCCATGTCTTATTCCGTATACAGCATGGGTTTTCGCATCATACATATAGGAATCATCCACAAGGTCTCTTAATTTGATCAAACCTTCAGCACCATTCTCAGGAATTTCAACCCAGAAACCAAATTCTGCCACTCCGGAAATCACTCCTCTGAATGTTTCTCCCAGATGTTTTTCCATGAATTTCACCTGCATGTACTTGATGGAATCTCTTTCCGCATCTGCTGCCAATCTTTCCATAGCACTGCAGTGTTTTGCTTTTTCTTCAAGCTCACCTCTGTTTGGAGATTTTCCGCCATCCAGATAATGCTGAAGAAGACGGTGTGCCAGCAAATCGGGATAACGACGGATAGGAGAGGTGAAGTGACTGTAATACTCAAAACCTAAACCATAGTGACCGATTGGTTCTGTAGAATACACCGCTTTGCTCATACTTCTCATCGCAAGGGTTTCAATCATATTTTCTTCCCCTTTTCCTTTTACATCATGAAGAAGTTTATTCAAAGACGCAGCCACTTTTTTGGTATTGGCCAAATCCATTTTATATCCGAAAGTAGCAACGAAGTCTCTCAACGATTCCAGTTTTGCAGGATCCGGATCATCGTGTACCCTGTAAATAAATGTATTATTGGTGATCTCACCTTTTCTTGAAAGGGATACAAATTCTGATACTTTTTTATTGGCTAAAAGCATGAATTCTTCGATCAGGTGATTGGAATCTTTACTGATTTTAAAGTAAACCCCAACCGGCTCATTATTTTCATCAAGATTGAATCTTACTTCACTTCTGTCAAAAGTAATGGCTCCTTTTCTCACACGTTCATGACGCATTATTTTGGCCAGCTTATCAAGTGTATTGATCTCTTCAGCCAGATCTCCCTGTCCGGTTTCGATACGCTCCTGCGCTTCCTCATAAGTAAATCTTCTGTCTGAATGAATAACCGTTCTTCCGAACCACTGCTTTTGAATTTCAGCATTATCATTCAGTTCAAAAACTGCAGAAAAAGTATATTTATCTTCATGGGGACGAAGTGAACAGACATCATTACTCAATACTTCCGGCAGCATCGGCACAACCCTGTCAACAAGATATACCGAAGTGGCTCTCTGATAAGCTTCATCATCCAGAATAGTTCCCGGAACTACATAATGGGATACGTCTGCAATATGAACCCCGATTTCCCAGTTTCCGTTTTCAAGCTTTCTTATAGATAAAGCATCATCAAAATCCTTCGCATCCTTAGGATCAATCGTAAAAGTACAGATATCACGCATATCCCAGCGTTTTGCAACTTCTTCATCTGTGATGCTTCTGTCGATTTTATCTGCGTCTGCTTCTACTTCCGGTGGAAACTCATAAGGAAGACCATATTCTGCAAGAATAGAGTGGATTTCTGTTTCATGTTCTCCCGGAGCACCCAGCACCTGAATGATTTCTCCTTCCGGATTTTTGTCACCCGGCCTCCATTCTGTCATTTTTACAATGACCTTATCACCATCTTCAGCATTGTTGAACTTTCCTTTCGGAATAAAGATATCTGTGTTGATTGTTTTTTTATCACAAACCACAAATCCAAATTCCTTGTGGGTAACCTTCTGAAATGTTCCTACAAATTCTGTTCTGGTACGCTCCAAAACTTCCAGGACAGAGCCTTCCAGCTTCTTTCCTTTATAATGATAAGTTATAATAAGAACCTTATCTCCCTGCAGCGCATCCTTCACATTTTTGGAATGAACGAAGACATCATCTTCCAATCCTTCCACACTTACATAAGCATTTCCACTTTGGTTGAAATCAATAGTTCCGGTAAGCGTTCCTGCGATTTTCAGGTTCACGATATACTTTCCTTTTTCCACTTCTTTAATCTTCTCAGATCCCTGAAGTTTATGCAGTGCCTGGATCACAAGTTCTCTTTGTCTTGGATTTTTGTAATCTATTCCGTCAGCGATCTGCTTATAATTATAAATTTTGGATGAATTTGCATTCATAAAACGGAGGATCATTCTTCCGATCTCCATCATTTTTAAATCATTTTTATGACTTATATATTTTCTTTTTTTTGGCATTTTAATTTTCTTTTAATTGTTTTGGTCTTATCTCAAATAAAACCTTTTTCTAAATCTTCCTTATTCGTTCCTTTGTATAAGGTCATTCAATTTCATCATTAGAATCTTTCCGTAAATCATCAGAAATTATCTTTCAGTTTACTTACAACGGGAGCTTTAGTTTTGTATAAATTTAATACAATTCTGGAGAAGAAAAGAGAAAAACCTTCTATTAATATATTTCAAATATAAGAAAGGCTTTGGAGAAAAATAGAGTATAAATTTCTATCGGACACTGCAAATGTACGAATAAAAAATAAATAAGGCTTGCAAAGTGATTTACAAGCCTTATTTTATTTATTTAGCAAAATGCAATTTTGTCAACTCTGTTCTGGTGTCTTCCACCTTCGAAGTCTGTTGAAAGAAATTGATCTACAATTTCCAGCGCCAGTTCTTTAGCTATAAATCTTGCCGGCAGTGAAATCATATTGGCATCATTATGCTGTCTTGCCAGTGTTGCAATCTCCGGCATCCAGCACAAAGCACATCTTATTTTCTGGTGTTTGTTCGCAGTGATCTGAACTCCGTTTCCGCTTCCACAGATCAGGATTCCCAGCTCATTTTCTCCGTTTTCCACAGAGGTTGCGGCAGGGTGTACAAAGTCCGGATAATCCACACTGTTTGTGGAAAACGTTCCAAAATCCTGAACTTCAAACCTTTCTGAAAGGTAGTTCTTAACAATCTCCTTATATTCATAGCCGGCATGGTCTGCTGCGATCGCAATTTTTCTTTTCATAATACTCTTATTAAGCTTTATTAGATTCTATTTCCTTACAAAGGTAAGAATAATAACAATTCGTGTTAGTAAACCCTGAGTTAATTGTGAAAAGGTATGTGAATAACTGTGGAAAACTTTTCTCAACTTTCTATTTTTAAAGATCAATTTATTTCGTAATAGAAATTCTTTCCGAAGATTTTTACCACAACTTTCCAGATGTTTTCTTCAGCTATCCCCAGATTTTTCCATAATAAAATAACTAATAATGGCTTCATTTCAAAGTTATCAACATTTGTTAATAAGTGTTTGAAATAGCTGGTTTACAGGAATTTATATTGTGAGTTAAATATGAATTGGATACAAGTTGAATGTTATCAATTATTATCATAAAACTTATCCCCGAAATTCACAACACTCAACAACAACTACATTATTTTTTTTTTAAAAAGAGAAAAAATTGTTGATTAATGGGTGATTGGGTTCGGGGAAAGTTTTTGAAAACTTTTATTTTAATCAAACTGTTGAAAAAGTTTAAAACCTTACATTTGTGAAACAAAAATTCAATGAGATTTATGAAATTGTTCTTGCGAGATTTTACCAAAAGCTAAAACGGATTTCTGCAGGACGGTCTCATAAGGCTTAGCAAAAAATAAATCTATTTATGAAAACAATCAATGATCTTAATTTTAAAGATAAGAAGGCTCTGGTAAGAGTGGATTTCAATGTTCCGCAGGATGATCAACTGAAAGTGACAGACAATACAAGAATTGTTGCTGTGAAACCTACAGTGGAGAAGATCCTTAATGATGGTGGTTCTGTCATCTTAATTACACACCTTGGAAGACCTAAGGGAGAGGTTAAAGATGAATTTTCCCTTAAACATATTGTAGGCGAAGTTTCTTCTGTTTTAGGACAGGAAGTAAAGTTTGTGGATGAATGTATCGGAGAGAAAGCAGAGCAGGCAGCTGCCGATTTAAAACCTGGGGAAATCTTATTATTGGAAAATGTACGTTTTCATAATGAAGAAGAAAAAGGGGATGCTGCATTTGCGGAGAAACTTGCAAAGTTAGGAGATGCTTATGTAAATGATGCATTTGGTACAGCGCACAGAGCTCATGCTTCCACAGCAGTAATCGCTCAGTATTTTCCATCAACTAAATATTTCGGTTTTCTAATGGCTAAAGAGCTTCAGGCTATCGATAAAGTATTGAAAAGTGGGGAAAGACCTGTTACAGCTATTTTAGGAGGTTCTAAGGTTTCAACTAAAATTACCATTATAGAAAATATTCTTCCTGCAGTAGATAATCTGATCATTGGTGGAGGTATGGCATTTACTTTTATTAAGGCACTTGGAGGAAAAATTGGTAATTCTCTTGTAGAAGAAGATAAGCTTCCTTTGGCACTTGAGATTTTAGGAAAAGCTAAAGAGCATAAAGTAAAAGTATATCTTCCTTCTGATGCTATCATTGCTGAAAGCTTTAGTAATGATGTGGAGAGAAAAGAAGCTGATATCTATGCAATCCCTGAAGGATGGATGGGACTTGATGCGGGTCACAAATCGAGAGATCAGTTTAATGATGTATTGTTGAATTCAAGGACTATTCTTTGGAACGGGCCTATCGGGGTTTTTGAAATGTCAAATTTTGCTGGTGGTACAGTTGCTTTAGGAGAGAGTATTGCTGAAGCAACAAGACTTGGTGCTTTCTCTTTAGTTGGAGGAGGTGACAGTGTTGCTTTTGTTAAGCAATTCGGATATGCTGATCAGGTAAGCTATGTTTCTACCGGAGGTGGAGCAATGCTTGAAAGTCTTGAAGGACTTGAGTTACCAGGGGTAGCAGCAATCAATAATTAATAGAAAAGGCAAGATATTGTAAAGCCTGCTAATTATATTAGCAGGCTTTTTTTATTTCCGGAATATACAGAAAATCCTTTATCGATCGGTATTTCCATTGTATTTTAGATATAACTTATAGTTATATGTGATTAAGTTGAATTCTCTTTCAACTGCTTAAGCTTTTAAAGTATTTTTTCTTATCAGAATCTTCCTTTATATCTCCGTAATTTTAGTGTTTTTTCTATTTTTTAAACAGAATTTTTGGAGATCATTGGCTCATTTTTTTGCTTTGTAATTTTGAAATAGTAGATAGATTATTGAATTTTATTTATCAATTTTCTGGTAAATTTTGCATGGTTGAAGATCTCTATTTTAAAAGCAGTTTCGATCGTTTTTTATTTTGATATTTATTTTTCAGGTAGTTTTTTCATAGGTGTAGGTAACCTAATGACTGAACTTATAGCTTTTATTTTTGAAATAGGGTAGATTTACTTTTTCTTTCTTGCTTAGAAGATTCTGATAGTTATTTTAAAATACTATTTTGCATCTAATTTATTTCATATAAGTGTGAATGCTCTGTATTTTGTTGAATTTCAATAAATAAGCTTATTTATTTTATTTTTTAAATGGTTTGGTTTAGCTTTGATTATTTCTTAAGTATTGTAAAATGAACCAATTACCAGATTTTCTTATGTTATTTATAGTAAGAAAAAATTAGGTAGTTTTTTGAAATACTTTTAGCATTGAAATTTTTTTAAGAATTAATTTCTGATAAAATTTTACAAACTCGCTTTATTGTTTTCTGATACTTTTATATTTTGTCATTATTCTTGATGTGTAGGGTAGGGCAGTTCTTATTTTCATTTCCTGCATCTTTTGAATCAATTTAAAAAATGTCTTGTCTGACTGGTGGTTTTTATTTTTGTCTGAGATACTGAAAAATTGACCTTCATAAATGCCTTTAAAATCGATTTTCTGTTTTTTTTTCGGGAATTTATATGCTGATTTATTTTTAGCAGGAAATACTATTGTTTTTTGGGAATTTTATTTTCATAATTTGTTTTTTTATATTTTTTTCTCTTTTAATGGCCGTAGAAAGATTGTATAATATTCTGACATGATTTTCAACTTTAGATTGATTTTGGATTGTTCTTTGAATATTTTAAAAATAGAGTAGGGGATAGGTCTGTTAATTTTAATAAAGATAATCAGATTAAAAAATTGCATTTAAAGTTGGTAAAGAAATTATTGATTGAATAGATATAAAAAAATAAAACTCAGAAGAAAAAATCCTGAGTTTTTTGTTTTTAAGTTTAAAATTGCTGAAAATTGACCTTCATAAATAGGGCAAAAATCGATTTTCTATCTTTTTTCGATAATGTATATCAAACTTGAAAATTCGTTCGAAAATAATGCCTTTACGTTGGAAATTGTTCCAAAGATCACTGCTTTTAGCCAAAATAAGGGTGATTTTTTGTATTTTTCGCTCAACATAGAGATATAATATGAATCAAGAACCAAAGGTTTGATCTTTCTCATTTTCCAGTCAGGATTTTTGGAAATCAGGTTTTCCATACCGTTCTTTGAAAAATGATAGATATGTCTTGGAACATCATAAGCGGCCCAATATTCTTTATAATGTTTTGCATCATAGGAAGTAGGGTTGGGAACTGCAATAACAAGTATTCCTTTTTCTTTTAATTTTTGATGAAAAACAGCAAGCATTTCGTCCTGATTCTCGATGTGCTCAAATACATGCCATAGTGTAATAGCATCTAAGGTATTTTCCTCAATTTTGTTAATATCATCTAAAATAAAAGCCTTGGTTATTTTTCCCTGTGCTGCTTTTCTGGCATCAGAATCCGGTTCAAATCCATAGGTTTCAAAATCATTTTCAATATATTTTACAAATTCTCCTGCGCCGCATCCATAGTCCAAAACTTTTGATCCTTTTTTTATTCTGTCTACCAGTATATTTTTTTTATACTGCAGATTAAAAGACTGAAGAAATTTATAAAGTTTCTCTTTTAAACTTCCGGAATCCTGGTGGTGAGAAATATAATCTTCACTTTCATAATATCTGGAAATATTGGATGGAATAGGAGTAGTTTTAAAAACTCCTTTAGTTTCTGTTTCTTTAATTTCAAATATTTCCTGTGAAAGAAAATGATCTTTTATTTTCATTGAAGTAAATATCTTTTATATGATAAAAAAATTAAGATATTCAGAAGTGTTTTACGCTTATAAATACCTTAATTTTTGTTTTTATTTTCTAATGTTTCACGTGAAACATTTTTTTAACGCCCTAGGTAAACCAATAAAACATTAATATCAGCAGGGGAAACTCCGCTTATTCTTCCAGCTTGTGCAATAGTCTTCGGACGTACATTAGACATCTTCTGTTTTGCTTCTGCAGAAAGACTGGAAAGCTTTGTATAATCGAAATCTTCAGGAATTTTAATATTTTCCAGACGATTCAGCTTTGCAACGTTTTCTTTTTCTTTCTCAATATATCCTTTATACTTAATATTGATCTCTGCCTGCTCTCTTACTTCATCATTATATTGGGTAGAAACTTCTTTAATAAAATCAATTTCATCCAGTTTTTCTAACGTCATATTAGGTCTGGTAAGGATTTGTGCTGCTCTGTACGCCTGATCAACAGGGCTGCTTTCGATAGATTCCAGGACAGGGTTAATAATACCTGGTTTTAAAGAAGTTTCTCGAAGGAAATCTTCAAGTGATTGACTTTCAGATATTTTTGTTTCAACGCGTCTTAATCTGTCTTCTTTTGCCAGTCCTAGCTGATATGCTTTCTCTGTTAATCTGATGTCAGCATTATCCTGTCTTAAAAGAAGTCTGTATTCTGCACGGGAAGTAAACATTCTGTAAGGTTCTTCAGTTCCCTTTGTAATTAGGTCATCAATCAATACTCCAATATAAGCTTCATCTCTGTTTAGGATAAAATCTCCCTTTTCATGTACTTTATTATGTGCATTGATTCCGGCAATTAATCCCTGGCCGGCTGCTTCTTCGTATCCGGTTGTTCCATTGATCTGTCCTGCGAAATATAAATTATCTATTAATTTAGTTTCCAGCGTATGTTTCAATTGGGTAGGAGGGAAGTAATCATATTCAATAGCGTAACCCGGACGGAAAACTTTTACATTTTCGAATCCTGGTATATGTTTCATTGCTTTGATCTGTACATCCTCTGGAAGAGAAGAACTGAAACCGTTGACATAGATCTCTACTGTTTTCCATCCTTCCGGTTCTACGAAAAGTTGGTGTCTGTTTCTTTCTGCAAAACGGTTAATTTTATCTTCAATACTTGGACAGTATCTAGGACCTAAGCTTTGAATCGTTCCATTGAACATTGGACTTCTGTCGAAACCTTCTCTTAAAATATCGTGTACCGTTTCGTTGGTATATACGATATGACAGCTTAGTTGTTTTGTTAGTTTCGGAGTGTCAAGATAACTGAACTTTTGAGGATTTTCATCTCCTTTCTGTTCTTCCATTTTTGAATAATCCAAACTTCTTCCGTCTACTCTTGGTGGAGTACCGGTTTTCATTCTTCCTGCCTCGAAACCTAAAGTGACCAGTTGTTCTGTAATTCCAAAAGCTCTCGGTTCACCCATTCTTCCTCCTCCTAATTGTTTATCTCCAACGTGGATTAATCCGTTAAGAAAAGTTCCGTTTGTAAGAACTACAGATTTTGCTTTAATCTCAATTCCTAAAGAAGTAACTACTCCGGCTACTTTATTATTTTCAACAATCAGTTGTTTCACCATATCCTGAAAGAAATCAAGATTGGGAGTATTCTCTAATGCTAAGCGCCATTCTTCGGCAAAAAGCATTCTGTCATTTTGGGTTCTCGGAGACCACATCGCAGGACCTTTTGAAAGATTAAGCATCTTGAATTGGATGGCAGATTTATCTGCCACAATTCCGGAATATCCTCCCATTGCATCAATTTCTCTTACGATCTGTCCTTTTGCGATTCCGCCCATTGCCGGGTTGCAACTCATCTGTCCGATGGTCTGCATATTCATTGTAATAAGCAGTGTTTTTGAACCCAGGTTAGCTGCTGCTGCTGCTGCCTCACAACCTGCGTGTCCTGCACCTACTACTATTACATCATATATTTCTGAAATCATTTTTATCTCGCTCGTTTTAAGCTTTAAACCTTATCTTTATAACCAATGTTTCACGTGAAACATTTTTGGAGAATGCACTCTAGGTAAACTCATATTGTTGCTAGAATAGAGTACTTTAGATATGGGACTTTAAGTGATTCTTCAATTTTAAAACTTTAAATCCCTGTATTTATCCAGGTACAGATCTTCCATTCTCCGCATCTCTTTTTCTTCCTCTTCCGTCTTGTCTTTGTAGCCTGCAAGATGTAAAATACCGTGGGCTAGAACCCTTCTTAATTCTTCTTCATAATCTCGGGAAAGAGTAGAGGCGTTATCAGAAATGCGCTGCAAAGATACGAAAATCTCAGCGCTTATTGTCTTACCTTTTACATAATCAAAAGTGATGATATCTGTATAATAATCATGCTGCAAATAATCCTGATTGATCTTAAGAAGATATTCGTCATCACAGAAAATGTAATTGATTTCTCCTAATTTTTTTCCTTCTGAAAGAATAAGATCTTCCAGCCATTTTTTGTAATCTGTACTTACCGACTCTGGTAAGTTTTCGTAAAAGAACTGTATCATTTTTTTAAAACCAGTGTCCTAAAATAACACTGAATATACCTTTTTGGTTATTTTTTAGAGAGTGGCTGAAGTTTACTTTTATCTGCCCGAAAGGAGATTTGTAACCAGCTGTAATTCCCAGTGAGCTATAATTTACTTTAACTGCATCCTCAAACTTGATATCGTTTGATAAGTTGGCAAAGGTAAAGTTTCCGCTGATAAAATAGTTTTTATTAAACTTAAACTGAACATCATTGGATGCCAGTATTACATTGTTTGTATAAAGCTGGGCGAAATAGAATCCTCCAAAACTTTTAAAATTGATGAGATTCTGCTCAAAAATTCCACCTAATCTGTACTGATAATAGCCTGGAAGGTTTTCACCGATAGTAATCCCTCCAAACAGATTGAGGCGATAACTGAATTGTTTGCTAAGTGGAATATTAAGTTTAAGGTCTGCTTTGATCTGAATAATTCTTTTATCAACTTCAGACTTTAAAAGATCTACAACCTTTCCTTCTGCTGCAAAATAAACCCCTTTTGTAGGGAATTCCTTATCATCCTGAGTGTCGGTCTTAATAAAAACATAAGGGTTCAGAAAACGGCTGTATCGCCTGTTATCTCCATTGCTGTTTTCTGCTTTAAAATAATCGTGGCTGATACCGCCGCCAATGGCAAATTTATCCTTCCAGGTAGACTGTATATAAGCTTCATTTCTGATCCATTCCCAGCGGTCTACTACATAATTATCTACATTCTTTATATCAAAGCTCATTCCTGAAGAATAGAGACCAACTCCCGGAATGTATCCGTTATCTACAAAATAATTAAGGTAATATCTGAGGCGGTCTCCTACAATGAGATCCACCGAAAGGTTTGAATTTTTGAATAAAAGTCTTTTGGCAGAATAATTCAAAAGAAGCCCCGTTTTAAAAACTTCGTCATAATGCAATCCGAATTTTAAAAAATGACGGGCATCATCTTCAGTCACGTAAAGCTTCAGGTAGTTGGCGTCATTCTCCTGAACGATATCATAATTGATAAATTTGTAGTTGTTGGTGGCAACCAGTTTATCAATCATTTTATTAATACTTCCGTAGGTCTGCAAAGAGGGAAGGCGTAATCCCATTTTCCCTAATGTGTAGTTTTTTCCGTAAATTTTACTTCCTTCAATAGAAATACTGTCTATTTTATAAACATTGGAATATATAGGGTTCACCTGTTGTCTGAGACGGTCAAATGATCTCTTTGGCAGTTGGTCTAATACCTGGGAATATTTCATACCTTCCACATATCCACTGTCCAGAATTTTCTTTTTATCATCGTAGCTTGTAGCAGACATTCCTTTCAGATTGGGTTTAATATTGATATCTGTATATCTGTATTGTCTTCGGGTATCTCTTTTGATACCGAAATCTATGACCTGGTTCAGAATGGCTATAATATTGTTTAAATCTTCTCTTTTAGAAAGATCCTGATTAAGGTCCACACCAATGACGATGTCAATTCCTTTGTCCTTTAGAGGCTTTGACGGATAGTTTACCGTCATTGCTCCGTCTATATAAATGCTGTCACCAATTTTTACGGGATCCATTAAAGAAGGAAACGCAGAACTTGCCATAATAGACTGTACGAGATCTCCTTTTTCAAAAATCTGCATATTTCCGCTTTCAAGATTGGTGGCAACACATAGGAATGGGATAGGCATTTTAGAAAAGTCTTCAATATTGGAAACGTTTTTGAAAAGTTCTTTCAGAAGATAAACGTTTCTCTGGCCGGTGCTGATGGAAGAGGGAAGTGTAATTTTTCCGTTTTTAAGCGGAATGGATAAAAGATATTTGTCTACGGATTTGTTGAAAAAGCTTGCTTCCTGCCGGGACTTCGGATCCATAATCAGAGAATAGAAATCCGTATCCATGACTATTTTTTCTATTTCTTTTCCGGAATAGCCTGCGGCGTACAATCCGCCTACGATGGCTCCCATACTCGTTCCGGAAATGTAATCCACTTTCACTCCCAATGAATCCAGCACTTTAAGAACTCCAACATGTGAAAATCCTTTGGCTCCGCCACCGGCCAGAGACAGGCCTATTTTTGGATTCTTCGGAATTACCAGATTTTTTTTTACCTGAGAATGGATCAATAACAGTGGGAATATGAAAAGCAGAATCAGGAGTTTTCTCATAGTTAATCTTTTATATAAATCCGTTTCACCCGCGGGGAAATGGAGGTTAATACTTCATAGGTTATCGTTTTGCAGTATCCTGCGAATTCTTTTAAGCTTGGTTTGGCGTTGAAAACAGTTACGGTATCACCTTCTTTTACGTTGGGAATATGGTCTACATTAATCATCATCATATCCATGCAGATATTTCCGACGATAGGTGCAAGAGTTTTATTTACACCTACATTTCCTACCTGATTTCCGATCAATCTTGGAATTCCGTCTGCATATCCTACAGGAATCGTTGCAATTCTTGTAGGATGATCTGCTTTATATCTTCTGCTGTAGCCTACAGATTCACCATTTTCAACGGTTGATATCTGTGAAATTACGGTTTTAAAGCTTACCACAGATCGTAATTGTTTCTGAATTTCAGGATCTGCAGATTCTCCAAGCATTCCGATACCAATTCTTACCATGTCATGCTGATGATCTTTATAGCTTGTGATTCCTGCTGAATTCAGGATGTGGCGTATAGGAGTGTAGCCTAATTTTTCAATAAGATAGCTGGAATTTTTTTCGAAAACCTCCAGTTGTTTTAAAGTGAATTCTTTTTCTTCAGGCATATCAGAAGAAGATAGATGACTGAACATACTTTGAACCTTTACATTTTTATGGCTTAAAGTTTCGTTTAATTGATCCAGCTCAAAGTCTTTAAAACCAAGACGGTGCATTCCCGTTTCCAACTTGATATGGATTGGATACTTCTTATCATATCCGGATTTCTGAACCGCTTCATAGAATAATTCCAAAACTCTGAAACTGTAGATTTCAGGTTCAAGGTTGTATTCAATAATTGTCTGATAACTGTGCTGTTCGGGATTCATCACAATAATAGGAGTAGTGATTCCTTTTTTTCTGAGCTCTACACCTTCATCTGCATAGGCTACCCCAAGATAATCTATATGATGATGCTGAAGAAATTCTGATACTTCAAAGCTTCCCAGCCCGTAAGCGTTGGCTTTCACCATTGCCATCATTTTAGTTCCCGGTTTCAGCAATGATTTATGATAGTTGATATTGTGAAGAATTGCATTAAGGTTTACTTCCAATACCGTATCATGCTTTCTGAGTTCAAGAATATCTTTCAGTTTTTCGATCTCAAATTTTCTGGCTCCTTTGAGCAGAATAATCTGATTTTCTATTTCAGTAAGATGTTTGCTTTCAATGAGCTCTTTAGTATCAATAAAAGTATATGTTTTAGTTTTAAATAATTCACTCAAGTTTGATATTTCATCACCAATTAAGAAGACAGAGTCAAAATTTTGCTCATTCACCAGTTCAGAAACTTCTTCATATAATTCTTTGGCGTTGGAGTTTACTCCTACAATATCTGTTAAGACCAGTGATTTTTTAGATTTGTTGTATTCATTCAAAAACTGCAGGGCAGTCTTCAAAGAGTCGAGGTCAAGATTAAAAGAATCATTGATGATAATATTGCCTTTAATTCCTTCAATGGCTTCAAGCCTCATTTCAACGGCTTTTAAAAGGTTGATTTTTTCAACGATCTTTTTATTTTCGATATTCAGTTCCTTAAGCACGGAGATAAGCGCCATAGCATTGGTTAATGTAGCTTCGTCTCTCTGATGCGCAGGAAAACTGATTTCTTCACCCAAATATTCAACAATGATGTTTTCATCTTTGGAAATATTGTTTTTGATGAAAACCTGATTCTCTTTTTTAAAACCGTAAGAAATTAATTTTTTATCAGAATAGGATTTTTTAATTTTTTGATCAACCAAAAAATTATCTCCATTATAAATGATCACTTCAGAATTTTTGAAAAGAATAATTTTTTCATTAATCAATTCTTCCTCGGAAGAAAAGTTGGCCGCGTGAGCAGTTCCGATATGCGTGAGCAGTCCGATCTGAGGGTGGAAAATATTTTCAAGTTTTTCCATTTCATGCGGTTTTGAAATTCCCACTTCAAAAATTCCCAGTTGATGAGAATTGTTGATTTGAAGAAGAGACAGCGGAAGGCCGATCTGGGAATTAAAACTCTTAGGGCTTTTCACTGTAGGAAATTCATTCCACAGACATTGATAGAGCCATTCTTTTAATATAGTTTTACCATTACTTCCCGTAATCCCGATGGATTGTAAATGAGAATGTTCAAAATGATACTTTGCTAACTTTTGAAGAAACTCTACAGAATTTTCAACAATGATCCAGGTTATATTTTCAAACGCCGGATAATGATGTTCAGAAATAATGACATTGATTCCCTTGTCCATTGCAGACTCAATAAATTTTTCACCGGAATTTTTGTGAGTATTGATCGCAATGAAAGCTGTATTCTTGATAGAATAAATAATCCTGCTGTCGTATGCTATATTTTTGATCAATAAACTTCCGTCACCAATGAACTGTGAATTGGTGATCTCTGCAATGTGTTGTACTGTATAATTCATTGGTACCCTTTCTGCTTTTTTAGCGAAACGGCAAAAAGGTAAAATAGTAAAAGGGCTAAGATTTATGACATCATCCGGTTTTTCCTTTTTAAATATTTTACAGTGTAGCTTTTTCGCTTTTCATTTTATATTAGTGAATATATTTTACGGTTTATAGCAAACAGTTTTACAATTTAGTGATTTCGTCGTCTGCTTTATCCGATTATTTTCTTTTTGAAAGTACTTCGTCAATAAAAACACGGCGGCTTACTGCTTCATAACTTTCTGTTTCTCCCAGTTCCACCAGATTATCTCCCTGTGAAGTTCTCATCGAGTAGTTGGCAAGATTACCGGTTCTCTTACAAATAGCATGCACTTTTGTAACATACTCTGCAGTCGCCATCAAATTGGGCATTGGTCCAAATGGACGACCCAAAAAATCCATATCCAATCCTGCAATAACGACTCTGATCCCGCTATTGGCGAGCTGGTTGGCAACATCAACAATGCTTTCATCAAAAAACTGAGCTTCATCAATGGCTACTACATCACAATTGGAAGCCAGCAGAAGAATTTCATTAGGGTTTTCTACTGCTGTACTGCGGATTTTATTCTGATTATGGGAAACTACATCTTCTTCAGAATACCGTACATCCATTTTGGGTTTAAAAATTTCCACATTCTGTCCTGCCATTTCCGCTCTTCGCAATCTGCGGATAAGTTCCTCGGTTTTACCGGAAAACATAGAGCCACAAATTACTTCCATCCAACCACTTTGTTTGGAATGATTAATTGTATTTTCTAAAAACATTTGTTAAATTAGCCGTATATTTTTAACATCAAAAGTAAGCAATTTTAATAAGAATCTTATTATGCAGAATATCCAAGATTTAAAGGAAAAGATTTTTTTTGAATCCATGAATATCATTGATAATCTGGACAAAATAAGTAATATAGACGAATTACTTTCCAAGCAAGATCTTGTAGATGAGCTTGCTAACAGGATTTCTTTTTTGAAACTGCTGGAAAAAAATATCGAATACTTCGTAACAGATAATACGGCACAAAATCCGGAGCATCAGTATGTCTCTTTTGTTTCAGGAGAAACAGAACATCATGATACAGGAAGTGAAGTAACCGAAGAGGAGGCTATTTTCAATAATGAACTGAACGAAATTGATGAAAATGAAGTTTTTTCTGAGGAATCTGAAGAAGAAGCCGTTTTCAATAATCAGCTGAATGAAATTGTTGAAAACGAATTCCATGAAAATATCGTAAGCTTTGTAGAAGAAAATAAGACTGAAAACGCACCTGAAAATCAGGAACAGGATTTTGGAAATGAAACGCTGGAAGAAGAAGAAGCAGTTTTTAATAATCAGCTGAATGAAATTGATGAAAATGAAATTTCAGAAGAACAAAGAGCTGTTCTGAGTTTTGTGGATGAGGATAAAATCCTTGCAGATTCTACACCGGATTCGGATGAAGATCTTAACGAAGATCTGTTTTATAATGAAGTAACAGCAGAAGAAGCGGTTTTTAATAATCAGCTGCATGAAATAGAAGAACAGGAATCACTAATTTCCGGAGAGGAATCGAAGAAAGAACCTGAGTATGCGGTAGCAGATGATGTGAAATCTTCCGTTACAGAAACCATTCCAAGCATTTTTGATACAGAGACGCTGGATGATGAAATACTGATTGAAGAAAACGAAGAACAATTTGTGGCTTCAAACATTTCCATAGAACAGGGAGAAATGGCTACAGAGACTTCCAATGTAGAAAATATTCTGAGTGAGATCAAAAATGACCACTCTGAAGAACCTGTAAAAGAAGAAAGTATTCTTGCTGAAGTCTATGATCGCAGAAAGATTGTCGAAATCGACAAGCCTGCTCCCGAAGAAACAGATAAACATCGTTCCGATGAAAGCTTCGAAAATTTAGAAGAATACCATCGGGAGAAAAAAATAAAATTAGCCAATATCAAAGGAATGAAGGCTGTTCAGTCACTTTTTGATGACGACCACCTGGAACTTTCCAAGGAAGAAAAAACAGCTCCTGTTGTTAAAGAAGATACAGGAAGTATTCTGAAATCCAATATTCCAACCCAATTCATGGAAGCAGATAAGCTGAAACCTGAATTTAAGCTGGATCTGAATGACAGACTTGCCTTCACGAAGATGCTTTTTGAAGGAAGCCAGGCAGATCTGAATGATACCGTTTATCAGCTGAACCAATTCAGAACACTGGAAGAAGCCAAAGAATACCTGAGTGATCTGTACTATGACAGAAAATGGAATAAGGTGGATGAATATGCACAGAGACTTTGGATATTGGTGGAAAATAAATTCTTATAATTTTGAGCGGAATTCTATATTTTGTTCCCACACCCGTTGGGAATCTGGAAGATATGACATTCAGGGCAGTAAATGTTCTGAAAGAAGTAGATTATATTTTATGTGAAGACACCAGAACTTCAGGAATACTTTTAAAACATTTTGAGATTTCCAAGCCCTTAAAGTCTTATCATTTACATAATGAGCATCAGGCAACGGAGAAAGTGATTACAGACCTTAAAAACGGGCAGAATATTGCTATTATTACCGATGCAGGAACTCCCGGTATTTCAGATCCCGGATATTTGCTGGCCAAAGCAGGAGCAGATAATAATATTGACATGATTTGCCTTCCCGGAGCTACGGCGCTCATTCCGGCACTTGTTGTTTCGGGGCTTCCTAATAATGAATTTCTATTCGCAGGATTTCTGCCGCAGAAAAAAGGAAGACAAACCAAACTGAAGCAGCTTGCAGAAGAAAAAAAGACCATCGTTTTGTACGAGAGCCCTCATAAGATTAATACCACTCTGGAACAGATCAAAGAATTCTTCGGAGAAGAAACCAAAGTAAGCTTAAGCCGTGAGATTTCTAAGAAATTTGAAGAAACTAAAAGAGGAACAATCAATGAATTAATTGAGTTCTCCAAGAGTAAAACTTTAAAAGGAGAGATCGTCCTTATTGTCAATAATTCTATTTAATTTTCTTTGAAAAAATTAGTTTTTGTATTGTGTTCTGTAGTCTGTACAGCACAAACTAACCAATATATGAAGGTGATCCTGTCGAAAAAGACGGGGAAAGAAATCAGTTCTTATTCTGAAGGATATGGAACATTCTACGATACTGATTATAAGAAACAGGGAATTGTGGATTCTTTGGGAACTATTACATTTGAATCTCCTTACAAAGGAAGTATTCTGCATGTTTTCAAAAACCGGTTTATTCTTTATTCTGAGGAAGGAAATGGCAGAAAATCAGCTGTTATTGACGAAAAGGGAAAAAAACTTATTCCTCTGAACGATCAGGAATTTAATACACCCTGGTGGAGTGAAGAATGCATTATTTCATCAAAACAGAATTCAGAAGCTGTTTATGATTTTAACGGAAAGGAAATCATTCCTTATTCGGAAAAAATCCGTTTTTCAGGGAAGAACAGACTTTTTGTTTTAAAAGATAAAAAATGGTTTCTGTATGATTTTAACGGGAAACAGCTCAGCACGCGGGAATTTAAAGAAGACTACAGCTTTGAAGATGACAGGGCACTTATCATTAATGAAAATGGAGAAAGTGAAATCATTGGTAATAACGGACAAACGCTGCATAAATTTTCTAAACAGGTTGTAAACATCAATGCTTATCCTTATCTGATTACTAAAAATAAAAGTACAGGAAAGTACGGTTTGATTGATGCAGAAGACAATACGATTGCCGAAGAAATCTTTAACGATATCACCCCGGAATATTTTGGCAAAAAAGAATATATCTATCTTACAAAAAACGGAAAGACAACAGTTTTCAGTAAGAAAGACGGAAAGCTGTATGCACAGACTTTTAAATATGTAAATCCTTTATTGGGTAATTTGTTCAGTGTTTATAATGATAAAGCAAAAAAATCCGGCATTATAGACCTGCAGGGTAACATCATTTTTCCTCAGGAATACGATTTTATCAAAAGTTTTACTATTTCCGGAAAAGATTTTATTTACCTTAAAAAAGGAAATGAAGAACAATTTCTGGATAGAGATCTTAAAAATATTGTAGGAGACGGAGTTCAGATTTTCGGGTTTTATCCCGACAATCTTATCATTGGAAAGCAGGACCGCTATTATAGATTTTCTGTAAAAGATCATTCTATATCTGAGTTGAAAAATATCAGCGAGATTAAAAATGAAGATGTTGACTATTTTAATCCTCTTAATCAATATTCAAAACCTTTGGTCTGCAGAAACACAGACAACTTTTATGGAATCCTGGATGGGAAGGGAACAGAAATTGTACCGTTTGTATACGAAGATATTATCACATTCGGAAATGCTGAAAACGAAATTGTCGTGAAAAAAGAAGGAAAATTTGGGGTTTCCAATTTTCAGAATGAGCCTTTGAAAGACATTATTTATGAAAAATATTTCTGGCAGAAAGAGGTATTAAGACTGGATAAAAGTAAAAAAACAGACTTTATTTATTTCACCAGATTTAAAAATAATTATGTTCAACTTTAATGAAAATCCTGATATTCATCAAAAAAAAGCTAGTATTTTGACAATTTAAATGGGTTGAATAACATTTTATAATATCTTTGCAAACCGTTTAATTCCAGAAAGGAATTGTAGAAACATGAAGAGGCAGCTGTCACTAGCTGAACGAGTTATAAAAAAATAATTGTCAATAGATATGAAAATATTAGAAGGAAAAGTAGCACTAATTACCGGAGCTACAAGAGGAATCGGTAAGGGAATTGCTGAAATGTTTGCTCAGCAGGGAGCAAAAGTAGCATTTACCTACGCTGGCTCTGTAGACAAAGCAAAAGAATTAGAAGCAGCTTTAAGTTCTGTAACCCAAATTAAAGGATATCAGTCTGACGCATCAGATTATGATGCTGCTCAGAAATTGGTGGAGGAAGTGATGGCAGAGTTCGGGCAGATTGATATTTTGGTAAACAATGCAGGGATTACAAAAGATAACCTGTTGTTGAGAATGTCCAAAGAAGATTGGGATAAAGTAATCAAAGTAAACTTAGATTCAGTTTTCAACCTTACAAAGGCAGTAATTAAGCCGATGATGAAGGCAAGATCAGGATCTATCATTAATATGACTTCTGTAGTAGGTGTGAAGGGTAATGCCGGACAAGCCAACTATGCAGCTTCTAAAGCCGGAGTGATCGGGTTTACAAAATCTGTGGCATTGGAATTGGGATCAAGAAATATCAGATGTAATGCTATTGCTCCCGGATTTATTGAAACAGAAATGACGGCTGTTCTGGATGAAAAAACCGTTCAGGGATGGAGAGAAGAAATTCCAATGAAGAGAGGAGGTCAGCCAGCGGATATCGCCAATGCATGTGTATTCTTAGGCAGCGAAATGTCTGCATACATTACCGGACAGACGTTAAACGTTGACGGTGGAATGTTAACATAACAATATAAAAAGGCTGCATAAATGATATGCAGCCTTTTTATATTTCTTTGATTTTTTAGTTAAAAACCTGATTTTCCTGCTCCTGAACTCTTATAAAAGTAGTTCTCTTGGAAAGTTCTTTAAGCTTTGAAGCACCTACGTAAGTACAAGTAGATCGTACACCTCCTAAAATATCCTTTACCGTTTCTGAAACAGGACCCTTATAAGCTACTTTTACTGTTTTTCCTTCAGAAGCACGATATTCTGCCACACCTCCGGAATGCTTATCCATGGCTGTTTTAGAACTCATTCCATAGAAAAGGCGATATTTTTTACCGTTTTCTTCAATCATTTCGCCACCACTTTCATCATGTCCGGCAAACATTCCGCCCAGCATGACGAAATCTGCACCGCCACCGAAAGCTTTTGCTACGTCACCGGGAACTTTGCATCCGCCGTCAGCAATAATATGTCCTCCCAAACCGTGTGCAGCATCTGCACATTCAATAATCGCAGAAAGTTGAGGATATCCCACTCCTGTTTTTACTCTGGTCGTACACACAGACCCAGGTCCAATACCTACTTTAATGATATCTGCACCTACCAGAAGAAGTTCTTCTACCATTTCTCCGGTAACCACATTTCCTGCTATAATAATTTTATCCGGAAAATTGGCTCTTGCTTTCTTCACAAATTCAACGAAATGTTCAGAATAGCCATTGGCTACATCGATACATAGAAACTCAATTTTTGGGTGCTTATTGAGAATCTGTTTTATTTTCTCTTCATCAGCTTTTCCGGTTCCGGTACTCAGTGCAATATACTGATGAATACTTTCAGGCTGGCTGTTGAGAAACTTGCTCCATTCCTCAGGAGTATAATGCTTATGAACCGCGGTAATAATTTTCTCCTTGGCCAGTTCCACTGCCATTTCAAAAGTTCCTACCGTATCCATATTGGCTGCAATTACGGGGACTCCTGTCCATCTTTTCCTGGTATGTTTAAAGGTAAATTCTCTCAGTAAATCAACTTCCGAACGGGATTTCAAAGTAGAACGCTTAGGGCGGAACATTACATCCTTGAACCCCAGTTTTATGTCATATTCTATACGCATTTTGTAATTATTTGTCAGAATAAAGGTAGTGAATAATATGAAATAGTGTATTTTTGAAATAATGGATTTTCCTGTAACATTTCATATTTTCGGCAAAACAATCCTTGCGCATCCGCTTTTTGAGGCTGCCGGAATGTTTTTGGGCATGAGATATTATTTTTATCTGAAACGTAAGGCTAAAGAAAAACTTTCTTTCAATACTTCTGCTGCGGTTTTAATTGGTGCTACTGCCGGAGCTTTGATCGGTTCCAAGCTGATCGGTAATCTTGAAAACCCTTATGCATTATTTGAAAATTTTTCCTTCAGAAAGGTCTGGTCAAACAATACTATTGTAGGAGGTCTGGCTTTTGGTTTATTGGGAGTAGAGCTGGCAAAAAAGATTGTACATCATAAAGAAAGTACTGGAGATCTTATTGTTTTCCCTCTGATATTGGCCATGATTATAGGCAGAATAGGATGTTTTCTTACAGGTATTGGTGAAGAGACATATGGTATTCCTACTGATTCTGTTTTTGGAATGCATTTGGGGGACCAATATCTCAGACATCCTGTTGCCTTGTATGAAATAGCCTTTTTACTTCTTCTGTGGATGGGATTAAAGTATATCCAGAATCGTAAAAAATACCCTTCCGGTTTTATTTTTCAGCTGTTTATGCTCAGCTATTTTACATTCAGATTTCTTTTGGATTTTATAAAACCAAGGGTAGAAGTCATTGGAAATATGGGTACGATTCAAATGGTGTGTATCTGTGTAATTATTTACTACATTTATAAAATAAAAAATACCGGATCTTTATATTTAAAAAATTCAAGATGAAAAAATTAACTATTTTAGAAGGCAATCTCAATCTGGCTGGAGTAGTGGTAATGATTATTGGTGCGATTATTATAGCTGCACTGTTCTTTTCCCTCATCGTCGCTTTTATTACAAAACTTATTTATGAAAGGAAAGGAGACCGAAAATTCACCAGAAAACAATTTATCCAGACCATGCTTATATCCCTTCTGATCTGTGGATTAATCAGCGGTTATATTTGCGGAGGACTTTAAAAAATTTGCTATGCCAGTAAGAAATTATACTTATTACGATTATACAATCAGTCTTTGCCCGGAATGTCTTAAAAGGGTAGGTGCCAAAATCATTATTGAGGATGAAGCTGTTTTTATGACCAAAAGATGTCCGGATCATGGATTTTATAAAACAAAAATAGCTTCTGACGTACAGTATTATAAAAATATAAGAAACTATAATAAAGCCTCTGAAATGCCCTTTCATTTCGGAACAGATTTGGAATATGGATGTCCCTATGATTGTGGACTATGTGTAGATCATGAACAGCATAGCTGTCTTTCTATCGTAGAAGTTACAGATCGTTGTAATCTGACCTGTCCAACCTGCTATGCAATGTCCTCACCCCATTATGGAAGTCACAGAAGCCTGGAAGAAATTGAGGCTATGTTTGATGTTATTGTAAAAAATGAAGGGGAACCGGACGTGGTGCAGATCAGTGGAGGAGAACCTACAATCCATCCGGAATTTTTCAAAATTATGGATATTGCCAAATCAAAACCGATCAAACATCTGATGCTGAACACCAACGGAATCAGAATAGCCAATGATCCGGGATTTGCTGAACGATTGGCGACCTATGCTCCCGAGTTTGAAATTTACCTTCAGTTTGATTCATTTAAACCTGATGTCCTGGAAGATTTCAGAGGGAAAGATCTTACCGCTGTCAGAATGAAAGCACTGGAAAAACTCAATGAACTTAACCTTTCTACGACATTGGTGGTTGTTCTTCAAAAAGATAAAAATATTGATGAAATAGGAAAAATTATAGAATTTGCCCTGAAACAGAAATGCGTAAGAGGAATCACCTTCCAGCCGGTTGAAATTGCCGGAAGAAACCGGGAAGATTCTGCTCATGAAAAAATTACCTTAACTGAAGTAAGACAGGAAATTATCAATCAGTTTCCGTTATTAAATTCTGATGATATTATTCCCGTTCCATGTAATCCGGATGCGCTGGCTATGGGATATATCTTGAAACTGCAGGGCGAAACAATCCCTTTAACCCGATATATCAATCCTGCAGATCTTTTGAATAATGAATCAAGGAATACCATTGTTTATGAACAGGATAAAGGATTGCATATGCAGCTGCTGGATATTTTCAGCACCGGAATTTCCGTAGATAAAGTTCAGCCTAAAGTCAATCAGTTACTGTGCTGCCTGCCGGATGTTTGTGCTCCGGATCTTGACTATGATAACCTTTTCAGAATAATTATCATGAACTTTATGGATGCTCATGATTTTGATGTAAGAGCGGTGAAGAAGTCGTGCGTACATATTGTCAATAAAGACCTGAAATTAATTCCTTTTGAAACCATGAACCTCTTTTACAGAGATGAAAAAAAGGCTTATCTGGAAGAACTCAGGAAAGAAGATAAAGTTTTATTTTAGCCATATAAAAAGCAAAGCGTGAAATTTCATTTCACGCTTTTATTATTTCCTTGTTATTTTACTTCTTTTACATCTTCAAAAGTCATCACTTCCTCCAATGTTTTCATGTATTCATAAGCTGTCAGGTCAAACTTTACCGGAACAATAGAAATATATCCGTTGGCCAATGCTGTTTCATCAGCATCTTCAGAATCATCCATATTGTTGAAATAACCTGTCAGCCAATAATATTTTTTACCATGAGGATTTACTCTCTCATCAAAGCTTTCTTCCCATTTGGCATTGGCCTGTTTACAGACTTTTACTCCTTTAATCTCTTCCGCCGGAAGTTTAGGAATATTTACGTTCAGTACAACTCCTTTTGGCATTGGGTTTTCCAATGTTCTTCTTACAATATTCTGAATAAATTCTTTAGCCTGAGTGAAATCTGCTTCCCAGCTGAAATCCAGTAATGAGAATCCAATGGCAGGAATTCCTTCTACACCTGCTTCTACTGCAGCCGACATGGTCCCTGAATAGATTACATTGATAGAAGAATTTGCCCCGTGATTGATTCCTGAAACCACAATATCGGGTCTTCTGGTCAGAATTTTATCAAGAGCCATTTTTACACAGTCAACAGGAGTTCCGCTACAGGAAAAATCTGTCTGAGGGCCATCCAGAGTAACTTCTTCGTAGCTTAGGGTAGAATTAATGGTAATAGCGTGGCCTTTTCCACTTTGAGGAGAATTGGGGGCAACAACCACTACTTCTCCGATTTCATTCATAAAATTTACAAGATTTCTGATACCAGGAGCTGTAATTCCGTCGTCATTAGTCACCAGAATAAGTGGTCTTTCCATAAATTATCTTTAATTTTTTATTTAAACAGAGTGAGTTTGTTCATTTTCAGAATTGAACAAATAGATTTTCAACACATCAAATGTAGGTAAAAATCAGACGCCATAAAATACCAGATTGGGATTGGCTGTTGTGAAATAGAAATAAAATCCTTCTGCTTTTGCTTCAGAGAGTGAAGATCAATGCACCGATAAAGAAAAATGCCAGAAGCAGAATATCTGACTAAAATGAAGGAATTTTAATATGAATTTTAGTTCATCAAACTCAGAATTTTACAGGTGCCTCCCCATGAAAATCTCTTGTTATCCTGTGAAGAACACCTGTAAAGCCTGATAATTTTAATGTTAAGTGGTCGTACAAAATAATAAACTAGTCGAGAGGTTTTCTACCGGAAATGATATTATAAAGAATAACAATAATAGCAATAACCAGTAAAACGTGAATTAAATAACCTGTGCTCATTCCGGGAACGACTCCTAGCATTCCCAATAGCCAAACAACGATGCAGATGACTGCTACTAACCATAATAAACTTTTCATGACTTAATATTTTGAATTTGTATGGTTAATTCTCTGCATATTTTATGCCTTTATGGCTAAAAATTGATTTTTGTGGTATGTGTTTTCTGTTTTTAGATTAAAAATTAAAAATTTAGGTGTGTTTGAAAAAAAGGATTGATCTGTATCACTTTATAACGAAACTGTCTGATAATAGGAAACGGCTCATACTGTCCTGATTATTTGTAAATCTCTTTAAATAAAAATGATCAAAACTGTCGATATTTGTAAATAAGGTATTAAATTTGATCATTTGTAACAGTACCAAACTTACTGCTACTAATTACTATACTTATTTTAAAAAAATTAATAAATAAAGACAGTTTATGTGGAAAAATTTCAAACTGAATAAATTTTTACTCCTGATTCCATTAACCAGTCTAATGTTTTGTTTCAACTCGCCACAGAATGACGATGAAAAGATGCAGACAATAATGGTGAGCGTAAAAAACACACTTTCTTATCTGCATTATAGCCCGAAATCTATCAATGATGCCTATTCGAAGGACGTTTATAAGCATTATTTCGAATTGGTAGATCCAGCGAAAAGATATTTTCTGCAATCTGATATGGATGAATTCAGCAAGCATGAAACAAAGCTTGATGACTATATCGGACAAGGTGATCTTACATTCTATAAGCTTACCATTGACAGACTTTACCAGAGAGTGGATGAGATTGATAAAATCACACAGGATATCTTCAGCAAGCCCATCAATCTTCAGGAAGATGAAACGCTTACTCTTGAGCCCAAACTAAAAAAAGTACCTGCCAACAAACAGGAACAGTATAATGAGTGGAAAAAATTCATCAAATACAACATCCTCCAGGAAGTTGAGTCGATGAACAGCAAAGAAGAAGCTCAGAAAGAAAAGAAAGACTCTGTTCAGAAATACAAACTGAAAGATACGATCAAGTTTAAGCCACTTACTCAGGACGAGAAGATCAAAAAAGCGACTGATGAGGTAAAAGACCTTGTAAAAGATACTTTCACGAGATTCAAAAAGAGAAAGAAAATGGATTGGTTTACCGTGTATATGAATGCGTATACTGAAGTATTTGATCCGCACACCAACTATTATTCTCCAAAAGATAAAGAAGATTTTGATACCCAGTTCACCGGAAAAGTAATTGGTATCGGAGCCCTGATCCAGGAGAAAAAAGGAAACCTTTACTTAGGAGCGCTTACCATTGGTGCACCGGCATGGAAATCCAAGCAGCTTTCAGAAGGAGATAAAATCCTGAAAGTAAGATCAAAGCCGAAAGAAGATGCTGTAAATGTGGTAGGAATGCTTTCTGATGAAGCGGTAAGACTGATCAGAGGTGAAAAAGGAACTCCGGTAACCTTAACTGTTCAGAAAAAAGATGGTTCCATTAAAGATGTAACCATGATCCGTGAAGAGGTTGCTATCGAAGATACATTTGCAAGAAGTATTGTAGTGAATGCTCCAAATGGGAAGAAATACGGCTTTATCAACCTTCCAAGCTTTAATGCTGACTTTGAAAATGCCAAAGGAAGAAATGCTTCTGATGATATCAAAAATGAAATCATTAAGCTTAAAGAACAGAACATTCAGGGAATCATTCTTGACCTTAGAAATAATGGTGGAGGTTCTTTAACTGAAGTAGGCGATATTATGGGACTTTTCATGGAAGCTGGTCCTTATGTTCAGGTAAAAGACGGAAACGGAAAAATACAGACACTTAAGAACAAAAATGAAACTCCAATCTGGACAGGTCCGTTGGTTATCATGCAAAACGAACTTTCGGCTTCAGCTTCAGAAATTCTTGCAGGAGTAATGCAGGATTATGGAAGAGCGATGATTATCGGATCTCCACAATCTTTCGGAAAAGGAACCGTGCAGACTTTTGTGGATCTGAACAGATTCCTGAACACGGAAGATGATTTTGGATCTCTAAAACTGACAATCCAGAAATTCTACAGAATTACAGGAGAATCTACCCAGAGAAAAGGAATTGTTTCTGATATCCAGATGAAAGACTTCTTTACGTATGCTGAAGTAGGAGAGCGATATGATGATTATGCATTGGTCTGGGATAAAATTCCACCTACAAAATTCCAGAAACTGAACTATTTCAATATCCAGGCTCTGGAGAAGGCAAGTGCAGACAGAATGGCTAAAAACAGCAATTATCAGTTGCTATTAGAATCTGCTCAGTGGAGAGAAAAACTGGATAAAGAAGAAAATATCACATTGAATATTACAAAATTCAATGAGCTGATGAAGAACAGAAAATCTCAGATTGAAAAGTTCAAGGCTTTGACAAAATTTGAAAACGGTCTTCAGTTCATCATGTATCCAAGTGAAATTGAAAGAGAGAAAAAAGACGAAGCTTTCAAGAAAAAATCTGAAATGTGGATCAAGAATCTGAAAAAAGATCTTTACCTGCAGGAAGCAATGAATATTGTATCAGACATGGGAGCTAAATCCTAAACATAAAAAAACCGCTAATTAAAAGATTAGCGGTTTTTTTATTGAATAAAGTTGATTACTTAATTTCTATACATCCCACTCTTCCTCCTGCATTTCCGGTAGGCTGAGTATGGAAATCATCTGCAGCAGCGTGTACAATAAGACCTTTTCCGATAATGTTCTTAGACTCGTCTGTACAGCCCAGACACCATTTGTCTGTCTTGAAAGTCAATGTCGCCGTTCCGTTCTGATCAGCAACCAGGTTTCCTATATCTCCCATATGGAAATGTTCGGCACCCCATTTACCATGATCATTCTTCGAAGGATTCCAGTGGCCGCCAGTAGACGTTCCGTCTGCAGCTGAGCAGTCTCCTTTTTCATGAATGTGTACGGCATGGATTCCAGGAGTAAGGTTGGTGATGTCAAGCTTCATTGTTACTTCATTTCCATTTTGAGTAAACTTCGCTGTTCCTCCTGTCTGTGTTCCGCTTTTGGCATTTACAGAATAGGTTTTTGTGGTTCCGCATGAAACGGCAAAAACTGCAAATCCCGCCAATAATGCTAATGTTTGTACTTTCATTTGTTAAATGATTTATAGTGATTTTACGATAAATTTAAAAAAGATTTTCCAAAGCGCTTTATGATCTCACTCTTTTTTAAAAAACTGGTTTAAATAATTACTGGCATAAAGCATCTTTTAACTTTAAATTCCAAAATCTTGAGATGAATAATATGTTGTTTAAAAAAAGATGAAAAAAAGCTTTATTTTAGTCGTTAAAAAGTCATTTTAATCAAGCGTTCATAGCTGGAAACCAATAGAAAATGATCATTCTTTATACATTCATCAGCGAAGAAAAACATCAGTCACGTTTAGACCGATACCTGCCTGCTTTTTCTCAGGAGGTTAATCAGAATATCCTGCGATACAGAGGATGGCAGGAGGTGCAGCTTTCTTTACTGGGAAAGGTGCTTTTACAATACGGTCTGAAAACGTATTATAATATTTCTGATGTAGAAACAGGAGTTCTTCCCAATAAAAAGCCTTACTTAAAAGACCATCATCTTCATTTTAATATATCGCATTCCAAAGAGCTTGCGGTCTGTGCTATTGCAGAATATCCTTTGGGAATAGATGTTGAATTCAGAGATACGAAGATCAATTATCAGGATTTTATATTTCAGATGACGGCCAAAGAGCTTCAGGAAATTCATGATGCTGAGGATAAAACGAAAGAATTCTTCACTTATTGGGCAAGAAAGGAAGCTGTAATAAAGGCTCATGGAGCAGGGATGATGCTTCCGCTGGATTCTTTTGAAGTGGTCAATAACGAATGCAGGATTGAAGAAGAAAAGTTCTTTACCAGAGAAATTTTTATTCATGAAGATTATCAGGGATATATTGCATCTTCAGATCAAAAAATTAAAGAAGATGTTCTTTTATTTAAACGTTTTGAAGAAGATATCTCGTGACAAAAAAAGCGAAATGACTTCCAGACAATAGCAATAAAAGACAACAGACTTTCATTCCGGAAAAATATCTTTGTAAAATAATAATTTTGAAGTGGAAGAGTATAAAAAACGGATTGTAAAAACAATTCAATATATTGATAACCATATTGATGCAGATCTTTCTCTGGAAAAAGTTTCAGAGGTAAGCGCATATTCTCCGTATCATTTTCACAGAATATTTAAGCTGGTTACGGGAGAAACCCTTCAGAATTATATTATCAGAAAGAAAATAGAGAAAAGTGCTTTCCATTTAGCGGTACATAAAAATATGGAGATCAATGAGATCTATTGGGATCTTGGTTTCTCCAATCATTCTGTTTTCTGCAAAACATTCAAAAAATATTACGGTCTCGCGCCCACAGAATTTCGCAGATCAGCACCGGAAAAATTTCACAGGATTTTACAAACACAGAGCAAGAACGGACAAGTTGATACGGTTTTCAGCCAATACATTTGCAATATTGAAAACCTGTTAAACTGGACTAAAATGAATTTAAAAATCGAAGTAAAAGAAATGCCGGAAATGAATCTGGCATCCGTAATGAGCCTGGGAATGGCCAACGTAGAACCTTCTTTTAATATCCTGATAAACTGGGCAAAAAAGAAAAACCTGTTTCCGCGGCAACATCTTAAAATGATTTCTGTTTATCACGACAGCTGTAAAATCACACCTCCCGATAAAGTCAGGATTCACGCCTGCATGCTTTTGGTTGAAAAACTTCAGCAGCAGGAGGGAGAAGTATTTTCAGAAACGTTAGAAGGCGGAAAGTACATTGTAGGAAGCGGAGAGGTGACATTGGATGATTTTGAACAATGCTGGGTTTCTTTGTTGTTATGGATGAATGAAAACAATTACACCATGAGAAGAACATTTCCTTATGAAATCTATCACTCCAATTTTAAAGAACATCCGGAAGGGAAGATGCTCGTGGATTTTTGCATTCCGGTTCATTAATTACCATTCGGGAGCAAAAGAATGCCTTTCAGTAATAATTTTTTTACAGAAAGGTATTTCTCATGCTATTTTTGATTCCAGAAAACAATAAAAATGAAAACACAAGGACAAAACATACTGTTTCTGATTCTTCTTCTCACTTCCATTATGGGATATTCCCAGGTGAAAATATCGGGGAAAGTATCCTTCAAAAACAAAGGTGTTGCCGAAGTAAATGTAACGCTCAAAGACACCTATGATGGGGCTACAACAGATGCTCAGGGTAATTTTACCTTTGAAACTTCAGAAAAAGGAGCTCATACAATTACTTTTACCCACCCGAAATATGAAAATGTAGAAAGATCAGTTTCTATTGAAAATCAAGATATATCTTTGAATATTGATCTTAAAGAACAGATCAGTGAGATTGATGCAGTAGTAGTTTCTGCAGGATCTATTGAAGCCAGTGATAAAAAAAGAGCAACAGCATTACTCACTCCCATTGATATTTATACAACGGCAGGAGCAGACGGACAGATTTCTTCGGCATTAACTTATCTTCCTGGAGTTCAAAAAGTAGGAGGAACGGAAGGTTTGTTCATCCGTGGAGGAACAGGAACCGAGTCTAAAATCTTTATGGACGGAAGCCTTATCAATAATTATTTTTCTAATTCAGTTCCGGGAATTGCGGGAAGAGATCAGTTCAATACTTCACTTTTTAAAGGAAATATCTTCTCAAGTGGTGGTTATTCTGCTCTGTACGGCCAGGCCCTTTCGGGAGCTTTAATGCTGGAAAGTGTAGATCTTCCGGAAGAAACCTCCTATAACTTTGGGATTTCACCCATTTTTCTGAGTGCAGGATTTCAAAAGTTAGGAGATAATAAAAACTATTCCTACGGTGCTACAGCAGGATATTCTCTTTTAAGTCTGATGCAGAAGGTCTTTAATTTTAATACAGACTTTGTAGAAGCTCCCCAAGGTCTTAACGGAGATCTTAATTTCAGATTTAAAACAAAATCAGGAGGCTTTTTCAAATATTACGGAATGTTCAATTCCAATAAAATGGGCGTGAGATCAGAAAGTCTTGAACCCGGATCCGATTTCAGCCTGGTAAAGCTTAACGGTAAAAATACATTTCACAACCTTTCTTTTAAACAAAAATTCGGAAAATATCTGCTTAATATGGGCGGTTCTTATTCCTACAACAGATCGGATCTTCATTTTTCTACAGAAACCAATGATATTGAATCCAACAGAAGCCAGCTTCTTACCGATGGAAATTATCTGAATTTCAAAACAGTTCTTGAAAGAAAAATAAACAGAATCAGTGCTGTAAGAGGAGGAATTGAACTGAATAATACCGATGAAAATCTGAATTTTGAAACGGTACGGAAACATTATAAAGATTTGATCTCCTCTGCTTTTGTAGAAACTGATCTTGGCTTCAGCAATGCTTTGTCAGCGAAAATAGGGGTGAGAGCAGAGCATTCTTCTTTTTTAGGAAAGGATAATATTTCGCCCCGTTTTGCGATTGCCTACCGCCTTGCAAAAGACTGGACCACTTCGTTAGCGTACGGGATTTTTTATCAGAATCCTGAAAGTAAATACATCAATGGCCCTGCCAATCTCGGTTTTCAGAAATCACAGCATTATATTTTCCAGGTTCAGAGGGCTTCAGAAGGCAGAACTTTACGTTTTGAGGCATTTTACAAGAAATACGGCCAACTGATTAAGACGTTCAATATTACCCAGAACAAAGAGCAAAATCAGCAGATTCAGGCTGCTTTAAACAATGATGGCTACGGATATGCAAAAGGACTGGAGTTTTTCTGGAGAGATAATAAAAAGACATTTGAAAATATCGATTACTGGATCAGCTACTCTTATCTGGATTCAAAAAGAGATTTCCTGAATTATCCGGTAAGCCTGCAGCCGAGCTTTGCAGCAGAACATACCCTTTCAGCAGTCGCAAAAAGATTTATTCCTGAATGGAAGCTTGGGGTCAATTTATCATATACTTATGCAAAAGGACGGCCTTATTATGACATTGCCTCCACATTTAAAGATGGAAAAGCTGTAAATTTTATCCGGGATGAAGGAACACTTAAGGATTACAACGCATTGAATTTCAGTGTCAATTATCTTCCTAATATCGGTAAAAAAGATACAAAAGCCTTTCCTGTATTTGTATTTAGCATCAGCAATATTTTAGGATCAAAGAATGTATATGGCTATAATTTTTCAGCCAATGGCTCCAGAAGCTCCGCAATTGTTCCACCTGTCAATACTTTTGTATTCATAGGAGCATTTATAAGTTTTGGAGTAGATAAAACAGATGATGCCATCAATAATAATTTATAAAAAACATATCTTAGAACAAACAAACATAACTCACTTTTAAAATTTGATATCATGAAAAAATACCTTTTAAGTTTTGCTTTAGCTTTGGTGAGCTTAACAGCTTTTGCACAGGCAGATTATGACAAAATAATGTCTGAAAAAATTGCGAAAATTGAAACCTGTAAAACCCCAGAAGATTTCCAGACTCTGGCGAATGATTTCCAGAGAATAGGAAGTAAAGAAAGCTCAAAGTGGTTACCTGCTTACTATGCAGCATTTTCTTATATCCAAAAAGGAAGAACCCTGATGAGGGACGGAAAAATGCAGGAACTGGATGGTATTGCAGATCAGGCAGAGAAAAGTCTTTCATTGGCTCAGAACCTTGCAGGAGCAGATAATGCGGAAATTCATCTGTTGAAAAAAATGTCTTATTCCCTGAGAATGATGGTAAATCCTGCCCAGCGTTATATGACAGACGGGGCAAGAGCTGCTGAGGAACTTAATATTGCAGAAAAATTAGACCCGGCAAACCCAAGAATTGCATTGATCAAAGCAGAAGATGTCTATTTTACTCCCGAACAGTACGGAGGAAGCAAAACCAAAGGATTGGAACTATTTAAAGATGCTCAGGCAAAATTTACAACATATAAGCCTAAAACAGCTTTGGACCCTAACTGGGGAAAAGGAGAAGCAGACTATTTCTTAAGCTTACCGGCAGAAAAAACAAAATAGCTTTCTCTATATTTCAAATTAATCAACCTTCATTCGTGAAGGTTTTTTTATACCATTCGGAAAGAAAAATCAGCCCTTCGGTAACAATTAATTTTTGATACCTTTAATAAAAACTAATTTTGAGTCAAGAAAACAGATCATGAAACGGAAAAACTTTATCGTACTATTCTGGGTATCACTTGCTGTCTCCATGTTTTTCTTTTTTGTCTTTACAGAAGAGAAGAATCTTGAAAACTTTTTATATACCCTGCTTATCTCTTTTATTTATTCTTTTGTATTGGGAGGAGGAAACGGGCTATTGAACAGTTTTCTGAATAAAAAAGTCCCATGGTCTGAGGCTACAACCAAAAGAGCGGTTATCAGTATTATTTCAATTATTGTCGCCAATTTTGTACTGGTCTATTTCTGCAATTATGTCAATTTTGTACTTATTCAAAAAGCAGCTACTACAGAAGAGTTTTTCCTTGGAAAATATAATTTTCTCAATTGGTTTACCATCAATATTGCGTTGTTGATTTCTGCTTTCCTGCATGCGAAAGGTTTTATGGAAGAACTGAAAAAGACTTCCAAAAAAGAAGTGGTGGAACAGAAGCTTATCGCCAAATCTGCAAATGCCCAGTTTGAAAGTTTAAAGAACCAGCTGGATCCACATTTCCTTTTCAATTCTCTGAATGTTTTAAGCTCTCTGATTGATGAAAATCCAAGACAGGCGCAAAAGTTTACCGCTTCAATGTCAAAGATTTACCGGTATGTACTTGAACAAAAAGATAAAGAGCTGGTAACGGTGGAAGATGAAATAGAATTTGCCAGAACTTATTGCGAACTTTTAAAAACAAGGTTTGAAGACAGTGTAGACTTTACTTTTGATGTCGCTAAAGATGATTATCAAAAGTATGTAGTTCCACTGGCTTTGCAGCTCTTGCTGGAAAATTGTATCAAACACAATTTTGCAACGTCATCAAAACCTTTGGTCATCAGAATTTTTTCAGACGGAAATACGCTCTGCATTGAAAATAATCTTCAGGTAAGAGAACAGATCAAAGAAAGCTCAGGAATTGGTCTGGCCAATATTGTACAGCGTTATTCCCTTATTACAGAGCGAAATGTCTTCATCGAAAAATCTGAAGATCATTTTAAAGTAAAACTTCCAATGCTCGTGGCTAAACCACAAGTTTCCATATCAAAACATGAAGATGATTCTGCAGCTTACCAACGGGCACAAAAAAGAGTAAAAGAGATTAAGAGTTTTTATATGAACCTTATTTCATACTGTACCGTAAGCGCCTTTTTAATCTTTATTAATCTTTTTACAAGCAGCAGAAATCACTGGTTCTGGTTTCCCGTACTGGGATGGGGAATAGGCGTTGCTTCCCATGCATTTCAGGTGTTTGGAGTAGGAGAATCATGGCAGGAAAAGAAGATTCGTGAAATTATGAACAAACAAAAAAAATAAGACCATGGGAAGATTTGACGAAAACGATATTGAATATCAACGTGCAAGAAGGCAGGTAGAAAGACTGCGTGGATTTTACGGACATGTATTCGCTTATATCGCAGTGAATGCTCTGATCGTTGTCTATAATTATATGCACCTGAAGCCTGGTGAAAGTTATTTTCAGTTTAAAAATTTTTTTACGGCAACTTTCTGGGGAATAGGGCTTGCAGCTCATGCGGTGACCGTTTTTCTGCCGCAGGTTAATTTTATCAGGAAATGGGAAAATAAGAAGATCAAGGAACTGATGGATAAACAGAAAGATCACTAAAAAGGAAATTTTAATCTAAAAAAATTCTTTACAATGAATACCTTATCAACGCTGTTCTACATTTCAATGGCTGCTTGGTTTCTCACGGAATTCCTTTACAAGAACATGCTGAAGTCCGGCAAAGAAGATCAAAAGAACAAGGATAAATCAACCCTGAATATCCTATGGCTGGCCATTCCTTTTTCCATTGCAAGCGCAGTATTTGTTTCTTATCAGACTCATTTTCCAATAATTGACGGTATCTGGATTTTATATCTGGGTGAACTTTTTATCGTTATAGGGATTATTGTAAGATACATGATCATCAGGTCATTGGGAAAATATTTTACAGTAGATGTAACCATCAGACAGGATCATAAAATCAAAAAAGAAGGATTTTATAAATATCTGAGACATCCTTCCTATACTTTTTCCCTGTTAACTTCTTTTGGCCTCGGTTTGTATCTCAATAACTGGCTTTCATTAGTCTTTGCTTTTGTTCCTCCGTTTTTAGCCTTTGCCTACAGGATTAAAATTGAAGAACAGGCCTTGATAGAAGAGTTTGGGGATGAATATATTGAATACAGAAAAAGCACCAAAAAATTGATCCCTTTTATCTATTAATTACAGGTTTTTACAGTTCAGACAGCATAATCTACCATTCGGTCACATAAAATTGATTCGTGGCACTTTCCTGAGCTACCTTTGACTCAAGAAAAAACAAATCAACTTTTAAACAAATCATTATGGAAATTTTACCTGACAAAGAAACAATAGCTTACAGAAAAGCTTCAAGGAGAGTGAAAGACCTGAAAGAATTTTATGGAAACCTTACCTCGTACTGTATCATTATTCCTTTTTTAGCAATACTGAATATTGTAACTGCTCCCGGATATTTATGGTTTTTATGGCCTGCACTTGGATGGGGAGTAGGAATTGCATTTCATGCCATAAGCGTATTCGGAATTGGTAAAAGCTGGGAAGAAAGAAAAATCAGAGAACTGATGGAGAAGGATGAAAAACAGAAAATAAAAACACTATAAACAATAACATAAAAACTTATAATATCATGGATTACGATACTGCCCACACAAGAACCAACAATATCAGAAAATTCTATAAAAGCCTTTTTATATTTGCCTTATTTGCCGTTCTGATCATTCCTGATGATATTTTTGGCGAAAAGATGATTAGCTTTCATTGGTTTGACCGATATACCATCCTTGGAATCTGGGGATTTATAATTCTGGTAAAAGCTGCAAAACTATTTCTCTTTGATTCCGAATGGGAAAAGGACATGATTGAAAAAGAACTCAGAAAAGAGAAAAAAACGATAAATTATTAAAATCTGTCCACTTTTATATAAATTTATTTCCTAAAATCTGAAAACTAAAACTTAAACTCAATGATCAAAACTGTTATTATAGAAGATGAAAAACCTGCTTCAAGGAAATTGGAGAGAATGCTGAGTAACTTTCCTGAAATAGAGATCGTTGCCAAAATAGAATCGGTGGAAGAAGGTGTTGCCTGGTTTTCTGAAAACGAACATCCGCAGCTGATCTTTTCAGATATTGTTTTGGGGGACGGACTGTCTTTTGATATCTTTGAAAAAGCACCAACCAAAGGTTTCATTATCTATACAACAGCATTTGACCAATATACCCTGAAAGCCTTTAAGCTGAACAGTATTGATTATCTTTTGAAACCTATTCTTGATGAAGATCTGGAAGGAGCAGTGGAGAAATTTAAATCTTTCATTCCTGCCAGCGATACCAATGGTTCTCAGGATATCAAACAGTTAATCCGAAAAGAAAAGTCTACGCTTTCCAGAGTTCTGGTGAAAATAGGATACAACCTTAAGATTATTCAGACTCAGGAAATAAGCTGCTTTTTCAGTGAGAATAAAATCGTTTATCTTCAGACGGAAGACCGTACCTATCCATCAGATTTTACACTTGATGAGCTGGAAGATGTACTCGATGAGAAAAAGTTTTTCCGGGTGAACAGACAGTTTATTATCAGTTCGGATTATATCAAAAACATCCATACTTCGCCTTACTATAAGGTGGACCTTGAGTTTCAGCCTGAAGAAGAAATAACGGTCAGCAGAGACCGTGTGAAAGATTTTAAAGACTGGTTGGTCAGTTGATAAAGATTAACTTAAAAACAAACACCATGGATCTTATTCTATTTATTTTTAAACTATTTCTCTCTCTATTTTATCCCTGAAAAATTAATCATCAGGCATTATAGAAATCACTGGCAGATTGTACAAACTGGTGGAATGCGTCGGTAACTTCTTTTGAATGCTTGTGGGTAAGCGGAAATGGAACCATATGGGAATATTCAAAGGGGAAATCTTTGATTTCAATATCTACATTGATGTTCCTGTAGCCACCCTGCAGCGTATTGAGTGCTTCTATCGGAGGAGCTACACTGTCTTTCTCTAATACATAAGCCTTGATCTGAGATTGGATTTCCTGAATTCTTTCTTCTCTTTCCTTCTGGAAATAATTGTAGCGGAGCATTTTTTTGAACCAGCTTTCCTGTGGATGCAATGCTTCATTCTGATAATGTTTCAGACGTGAATCTGACTTAAAATCAGAGCTCAACAGTTCCGTAAAAACAGATTGCATTTTAACTGTTGCCTGAGTATCCATGATGTATTTGGATATAGGAAACATCCTGTCGATCGTCATTCCTCCACAAAAACAAAATACTTTTGATCGGGTAAAATAATGATGAGGATCAGCCATTTTGATAATTAAAGCAAGAAATGATCCTATAGAATACCCAAATAAATCCAGATCTGCTTCTGGAGAAATACCCTTTATTTTACCCTTTTTAATATCTTTTACCACTTCTGTAATATCAGAATAGGTCTGTAGCCCGGACCAGAATATTCTTTGCGGATGCGCTTCCAGTCTGGAACTTATCGCAGCATTTACATAGGAATAATTCATGTTTTCCGGATACTTTTTTTTCCTGAAATTAACCACTTCCATCATGTGACGGCGGTCACTCCAGATAGGTTCTGCTCGATCCATATGAAACGCAATAGGGAACAGTATGATGGCCTTTTGTGTTTTTTGGGCCAATTCATACGCCCATGGCAAATATTTATCCCATTTCTTTTCATTCAGTCCATGGAAAAAAAACAAAGCTCCTTCGGCTGTTTCTATATCTGCCCGCTTCAGGATATGATATTCAAATCTTTTATTGCATTCAATATCAAAATCTTTGATGTCTACAGCAGGTTGGTTGTACAAGAGATAACCATTTTTGTTGATTTCTAGGGTTTGCTGATGTTTGTTGCACTGTTGTTTCTCTGAGCCATAAAGCAGATCACATACCTTGGATTCAAAAGGAATTGATTCAATGCTTACATTCAGTTCCTGAAGTTCAGCCCTGTCTTTTTCGGAATCAAAATGATTTTTCAAAACTTCATACAATTCATAATATTCCATAGCAAGACGATTGAAGGGTTTATATTTAGAACCATCAAGTTAGAGAATTATTGCGGTAATGAATTGATTTTTAAGGTTTAAATATATTCCAGGCATAAGAGAAATACAATAAACCCCGAAATAGTCTTATTCCGGGGCCATGGTATAGAGATTGATGATGATGTTTATTGTTGAATTATTTTTTGTCCGATAATCTTTATTTTTTTTAACTATCTGTAATCTATTCTGTTAGATTCGGTATCTTCAAGTTGTTTAACAATTGATTCAGGTATTTCGTCACTGTCAATGGGAAAACTGATGGAATCAGAAATGAAGTTTTTTCTGTCCGCTTTTCTGAAGATTTCAAATAAAGCAATCGGCTCCTGATTGAAACTAATGCAGGTGCTTATAAAGTGGATTTCGTGGAGTTTATAGTCTGGGTTCTTAAGTTTTTCTTTAATATCCTTTATCCTTGAAATGAAATGTCTCTGACGAATAAAAGTATTGCTGTTCATGATGATGAAAACATAATCAGAATAGGCGGTTACTTTTCCAAAGTATTTGTGATGATCACCACCGCTTCTTTCAATAAAATATTCTCCTGTGGTTTCCGACTTATAAATTTCCATGGCAGAACGCCATATGCGGTCTTCTTTTGCCATCAAAGGATTATCGGGCAGATTTCTGTTATAAGAATACCAGCACCCTACTAAACGGTCTAAAAGAGCGGTATTCATATTGGTATTATTCATATCAATCCTTAGATCATTAAAATTGAATGCTTCCGTATTTGAATTTATGAAATCTATGTAATTGGAATATCCCAAAACTTTGACAATTAAACTCAGTTTAGCAAGGTTGGGTCTGCTTAAAACTGCATTCTCGTTCTGTTTGAATTTTTTCAGTTTATTGATGATCAGATGCTCATACAGATAATTTGTTCCCAGAATATCAGGTTCTTTTTTAATCTCTTTTTCTGAATGATCATTGATAATCAGTTCATTCAGTTCAGCGCTTATATAAGACCATTCGGTTTTGGTCACATCTTCCCAATGGTTTTTCTTTAAAAATTGCCGGCTTAAGAAATTCATAAGCTTTTCAAGATGCAGGATATCTTCCTTTTTCATGGTGTTTATTTATAAGACTAATTTAAGATTTTTATCAAACTAAAAAAGATTTTTTAAAGACTTTTATATTGTATAATCCCTTGATATTTGAGTAGAAAAACAAAAATCAAAACAATGGAAACAAAAATGCTATTACAAGATGAGTCTCTTTGGAACAGGATACAGGAATTTTCTCTGGATGCTCCGGGAGTTGATTTCCCTTTTTCAAAAAAGCTGGCCAAAGAAGAACGCTGGAGTCTTGATTTCGCAAGAAAAGCAATTGAAGAATACAAAAAGTTCGTGTATCTCTGCTGTATTCTTCCCCACGGAGCTTCTCCCAGTAACATCGTTGACAAGGTTTGGCATATGCATCTGATTTATACGCAGAATTATTGGGAGGAATTCTGTCCCCATATCTTAAAAAGACCTCTTCATCATCATCCTTCCAAAGGAGGCTCTGCGGAAAAAGAAAGACATCAGAACTGGTTTGAAGATACTTTAACAAGTTATTGGCAGATATTCAGGCAGGAAGCACCCGAAGAAATCTGGAGAGAGAGTAAGAAAAAGTCAACATTGCAATCCTGGCTTAGAAAAACGGCCTTCTTTGCTCCAATATTGGTGTTATTGCTTTTATTTTCGTGTACAGAAGGAGATAACTTTTCGGGGTTAATGGTTACTGGAGTTGTATTCGGGATTATTTTCATTCTGGGAACTATCGTTTCAATCATAGGAGATCAGGAGGTTTCTGACCATAACAGAAAAGATAAGCAAAATAATGACGGAGGAAGTTGTGGTGGCTCAAGCTGCAGCGGAGGAGGCGGCTGCGGTGGTTGCGGTGGATGTGGAGGCTGTGGTGGATAATAAAACTCATCATTATGAAAAAACTCATCATTCATTCAGCTCCGGTTGTGATAGGCTTTACATGGCTTATGACAGTTCATCAGACATTTAATCCGGTTATTCTTAAAGGACCTGACTTTTTGAAGTTCTATGTCATTCTGGTTCTAGGATTTTACGCTTCGTTTTTTATGCTAAATTCTTTGAAAGAAACCATTTCGGGAACGACAATTTATTTCGCAGGATTTATTTTCTTGTTGGGAATTATCAAGCTTATCAGAGGGTTCTTGTTGGGAAAACCTGTTGGGTTTCTTGTTATGATCTTAATAGCAGAATGTATTGTTACATTGATTTTTATCTCAGGTCATGTCAATGAAAAGATAAAGTAAAACTTATTATTAAAAACAAACCCGAAACAAAAATGTTCCGGGCTTTATCATGTACTGTTGATATTAAATATCTTTCTTTTCTTCTTTTACGGGCTTATAGCCATATTTCCGAACCATAACGGAAGTCAGGACTACCAAAATAAGACTGATCGCAATATTGGAGTTTTCAGGATGTACAATGGCCTGATAAAGATTATAACCGAAAATAGAGGATACAACCGCAATCAGAATATTGTTTACATAAGCATACTGGTTTTTTGTAGATGTTTTCATAGTAGTATTTTTTATTGTTATTTACTCAGTAAGTATGATAACTTAAAAAACGTTACAGAAAAATTTCAAAAAAATATTTTCTTTAAAAAAACAATCTCAATGACCCGAATCCCGTACCCCGAAACTCTTATGAAATAACACCACTGCCGATCAGCTCCTCATCAATATACCATGATGCAAACTGTCCCTCAGCAATAGCAGACTGAAGTTCGTCAAATTCAATATAAAAAGCATTTTCAAACTGATACAGTGTTGCTTTCTGCAAAGGCTGTCTGTATCTGAATCTGGCCATTACTTCCATAGATCCTCCGTTCTGAAGCCTCAAATCTTCACGTACCCAGTGCAGTTCAGAATTATCAATTTTCAGAGCTTTTTTATGAAGTCCCGGGAAATGGCTTCCTTCTCCTACGAAAAGAATGTTGTTTTCCATATCTCTGGAGATGATAAAACAGCTTTCTTTGTGTCCGCCTATACCAAGGCCTTTACTTTGTCCGATCGTGAAAAACTGGGCACCCTGATGTTTCCCGATTACTTTTCCGTCAGATTTTTTATAATGGATTTTTCGTGATAAAAACTCAAGTTCTTCTTCTTTGGATGAGAATTCAGGTTTTTCTTCCGAAAATAGAGGAGAATCTTTGAAAATTTCTACGATTTCCCCTTCATTGGGTTTTAATTGCTGTTGTAAAAACTGGGGAAGGCTTACTTTTCCGATAAAACATAATCCCTGAGAATCTTTTTTATCTGCCGTTACCAGTCCGATTTCTTTTGCAATTTCTCTTACCTGAGGCTTTGTAAGTTCTCCAATTGGGAATAACGCTTTTGAAAGCTGATCCTGGCTTAGCTGGCAAAGGAAATAAGACTGATCTTTATTGTTGTCTTTTCCTGCAAGAAGGTGGAAAATTTCTTTACCGTTTTTATCAAAAGTAGAATTTACCCTTGCATAATGTCCTGTTGCTACCTTATCGGCACCCAAAGACATTGCGGTCTTCATAAAAACATCAAATTTTACTTCTCTGTTACATAATACATCAGGGTTGGGAGTTCTGCCTTTTTCATATTCGGCAAACATATAGTCAACGATACGCTCCTTGTAAAGTTCACTCATGTCTATCACCTGGAAAGGAATTCCAAGTTTTTGTGCTACCATAAGGGCATCATTACTGTCCTCAATCCAGGGACATTCATCTTCTAATGTTACGGAAGCATCGTTCCAGTTTCTCATAAATAAAGCCACTACGTCATGGCCTTGCTGCTGCAGCAAATACGCTGTAACACTAGAATCTACACCTCCGGAGAGGCCTACTACTACTTTCATTGTATTCAATTTTACGAAACTCTTAACGGGAGTTCTTAGTTTGATGTGGCAAAAATACAATTAAAAAATTCGTAAAAAAACCATAATTTTAAACATTGATAAAAACGATAGAGCTATATGTCATCTTTTTATCAACCTCTGCAAATGAAAACAGATGAGAATATAATTGTAACACCAAAAATATAACATATGAAAAAGTTTATTATTTCTATGATGCTGATAAGCTCAGGATCAGCATTTTCCCAAATTTCAGTAGGTGCACCGGTACAGGAAAGCAGTAAATGGACTTTCGGAGGAGGTATTGGATTAGGATTTGGAAGCAACAGTGCCTTTAATCTGTCGGCTTCACCAAGAGTAGGATACAGGTTTACAGATGATTTTGAAGGAGGTGTGGTAGGAAGTGTTTCGTGGCAGACTTCTGATTACTATAAATCTACTATGTTTGGAGTAGGTCCTTTTGTCAATTACTATTTTGCCAGATCATTTTATGTGGGAGCCAACTATCAGCATTATTTTGTTGATTACAAAGATAAATACTACGATTATAAATACAATACAGAAGAAAATGCATTGTACCTTGGAGGAGGATATATGCAGCGGATCGGGAATAACTCCTTTATGCAGCTGGGTTTAATGTACAATGTGCTTTGGAAACAGAATTCCAGTGTATTTTCCAGCGGTTTGATCCCAACTATTGGTTTTGTGGTGGGACTTTAAGGGTTCATTTATCAATAGGAAAGGGCTTTAGCCCGTTTAGTCAGAAAACAAAATTCATCCGGCTTCAGCCAAAGCTTATAAAACAAAAATCCCCGGGAAACTTCCCGGGGATTTTCTATTTGAAATTAAACTATTTATTTAATTAAGATTGAGAAGACTTTTCAGCCGATTTTTTCGCTTTCTGCGTTTTCCCGATCAGTCCGTCTTTTGCTTCATTAAGATCAAGAATTACAGTTTCTCCTTCGCTCAATTGCTTGTTTACCAGCATTTCTGCCAATAAGTCTTCAATATACTTCTGGATCGCACGTTTCAATGGTCTTGCTCCGAAATCTTTATCCCATCCTTTTTCAGAAATAAAGTCTTTTGCTTCTTCAGTAAGATCCACTTTATATCCTAATTTTTCAAGTCTGCCATAAAGCTTATTCAGTTCAATATCAATGATTTTCTTGATATCATCCTGTACAAGGGAGTTGAAGATCACAATATCATCAATTCTGTTTAAGAATTCCGGTGCAAATGCTTTTTTAAGGGCATTTTCAATCGTACTTCTTGCTCTAGAGTCTGAAGTGGTTTTCTTCGCAGAAGTTCCGAATCCTACACCGTCTCCGAAATCTTTAAGATCTCTTGTTCCGATGTTTGAAGTCAGAATAATGATGGTATTTCTAAAATCAATTTTTCTTCCTAAGCTGTCTGTAACGTGTCCTTCATCCAAAATCTGCAACAGAATATTGAATACATCAGGGTGAGCTTTTTCAATCTCATCCAAAAGAACCACTGCGTAAGGCTTTCTTCTTACCGCTTCTGTCAGCTGACCTCCTTCTTCGTATCCAACGTATCCCGGAGGTGCACCAACCAATCTCGAAACCGCGAATTTCTCCATGTATTCACTCATGTCAATTCTGATCAGAGATTCATCGGATTCGAATAGTTCTCTTGCCATTACCTTCGCCAATTCGGTTTTACCAACCCCGGTTGTTCCAAGGAAAATAAAGGTGCCAATAGGGCGGTTAGGATCTTTAAGACCTGCTCTGTTTCTCTGAATAGCTTTCACTACTTTCTTCACAGCATCTTCCTGGCCGATTACTTTTCCGTTCAGTTTCTCGTCCATTTGGGCCAACTTGTCAAGCTCGTTCTTACCAACTTTCGTTACAGGAACTCCGCTCATCATAGAAACCACTTCCGCTACATTTTCTTCCGTTACGGTTTCTTTTTTCTCTTTTACATCCTTATCCCATTTTTCCTGAGCCGAGTTAAGTTCCATCTGAAGACGTTCCTCTTCATCTTTCAGCTTTCTTGCTTCAAGGTAGTCCTGCGCTTTTACAGCCTTCTGTTTCAGTTCCTTGATATCTTCGATTTTCTTTTCAAATTCAATGATTTCAGTAGGAACTTTCATGTTTTTGATATAAACACGGGATCCGGCTTCGTCCATTGCATCAATTGCTTTGTCCGGTAAGAAACGGTCTGTTATATATCTTGATGTCAAATTGACACACGCCGCAATCGCTTCAGGTGTATAAATGACATTGTGATGTTCTTCATACTTATCTTTGATCTGGTTCAGAATCTGAATGGTTTCATCAATAGAAGTCGGTTCCACCATTACTTTCTGGAATCTTCTTTCTAAAGCTCCGTCTTTTTCAATGTACTGACGGTACTCATCCAGAGTAGTTGCTCCGATGCATTGAATTTCACCTCTTGCCAAAGCCGGTTTGAACATATTGGAAGCATCTAAACTTCCGGTAGAACTTCCAGCTCCTACAATGGTATGAAGCTCATCAATAAATAAGATGACATCCCTGTTTTTCTCCAGTTCCGTCATGATGGCCTTCATTCTTTCCTCAAACTGACCACGGTACTTAGTTCCGGCAACTAAACTTGCCAGGTCTAAAGTGATCACACGTTTTCCGTAAAGAACTCTCGACACTTTTTTCTGTTGAATTCTTAATGCTAAACCTTCAGCGATCGCAGATTTACCAACTCCAGGCTCCCCGATAAGAAGCGGGTTGTTCTTCTTTCTACGCGATAAGATCTGAGAAACTCTCTCAATTTCTTTTTCACGACCGATCACAGGGTCCAGTTTTCCGTCTCTGGCCAAAGAAGTAAGGTCTCTACCAAAGTTGTCCAATGTAGGGGTTTTACTTTTTGCAGAACCTAGATTTCCTGTAGGTTTTCTCATTTGCTCAAATTCCTCTCTCTCATCATCATCATCGTAAGCACTCATCTGTGGAGACTGGCCTGAATTTTTAAGCATAGTCTGGTACTCTCTTGAAACTCCTTCGTAGTCGATGTCATAAGCTCCCAGAATATTTGAAGTAGGGTCCTCATATTTATAAAGAATACCTAAAAGCAGGTGAACGGTATTAATTTCATTGCTTTTATACTGTCGGCATTCTAACTCTGCACGTTTGATCGCATGATCTGCCATCTTAGTGAAAGAAATATTGGTAACCTCCTCAGAAATAGGATTAAGACTTGCTGTATTTAAAGTTTCAATTTTTCTTCTGATTTGTGTTAAATCCGCATTAAGGTTTTGAAGGATTTCTTTTGCAGAGTTTTCCGTTTTTATAATACCTAAAAGTAGATGTTCTGTATTAAGAAATTCACTTTTCAGCCTTTTAGCTTCGCTTTTGCTTTGTTTGAACACCTGGCTCAAACCTTGTGAAAACTTATAATCCATAATATATCTCATTAGAACAAAGGCAACATTACCTTTTATTCATTATCTAAATTACAAATATTTTACCAAAAATCAATTAATGACTTTATGGCAGAAAAAAATTTATTATCTTATTGAAAATGATTAAGTTTGTAACCTTAAATTTTCCCCATGAATCCTGAACTTACCACTTACATTGGCTATTCTGCTTCTCTTTTTATCGTATTGAGTTTCATACTGAAAGATGTAAAAAAAATCAGAGTGGTTAACATGATTGGCTGTATTTGTTTTGTCATTTATGGTATCTTTAATGGAATGCTTTGGCCGGTTATCATACCAAACGGGCTTATTTGTTTCATTCAAATCTATTATTTAATACTAGACAAGAAAGATTGATGAGGAAAAAAATTATTACTTCTGCTTTTAGTAATCTGTATACTGACCAACGGATAGAGAAGGTATGCAAAACCCTTTTTGATAACGGGTATTCCATAGATCTGATTGGTAACGATTGGGAAGGAAATGAAAAAATGGAACGTCCTTATCCCTTTTCCAGAATAGGATTGAAGTCTAAAAGCCTGAAGACCGCTTATTTTGAATTCAACTGGAAATTATACAAAGAACTGAAGAAAAAAGCGGACAAAGATACGATTCTCCATGCCAATGATATTGATGCACTTCTGCCAAATTATCTCATTGCCAGAAAACTGAACATCCCTTTGGTGTTTGACAGCCATGAAATTTTCACGGAAATGCCATCGGTTCAAAACAGGTTTTCTCAGAAATTCTGGAGAGTGCTGGAAAGAAAGCTGGTTCCCCATATGGAACTGATGATGACAGAAAGTGAAAGCTATGCCGAATGGTTTCATGAACAGTATAATGTCAATCCGGTAGTGGTTAGAAATATTCCGAGAAAAATTCTTTCAGCACCGGAAATTCCTGAAAATCATCCAAAGATCATTCTGTATCAGGGAGCGATTAATCAGTCGAGGGGAATTGAAAAAATGATTGTGGCCATGCATCATATTAAAGATGCTGTTCTGAAAATTGCAGGTGACGGCCCGAAGAAAAAAGAATACGAAGAACTTGTTATTCAGGAGAAACTTCAGGATAAAGTCTTTTTTCTGGGTAAGCTGAAACCGGAAAATCTCAGGGAAATAACAAAAACCGCTGATGCAGGATTCAGTCTCGAAGAAAATAATGGAGTAAGCTACTATTATTCACTTCCTAATAAGGTTTGTGACTATATCCAATCGAGAGTACCGCTTGTGATGATTAATTTTCCGGAAATGCAAAGGATAAAAAATCAATTTAATGTAGGAGAAGTTATTCCGGATCATCAGCCTGAAACCATTGAAAAAGCAATCAATCTTGTTCTTCAGAGAGGAAGACATTATTATCAGAGCGAATTAAATAAGGCAGCAGATGTATTTTGCTGGGAGAATGAAGAGACAAAAATCCTCCAACTTTTTGAAAAAGCATCCTGTAAATAATTTTTACAAAATTGGTTATCTTTGCAAAAGAAATTTGATTTAAAATGACCATTAAAGAAAAACAGCAGGAAATAATAGATGAATTCGCTTTTCTTGAAGATTGGGAGCAAAAGTATGAGTACATCATTGATCTTGGAAAAGAACTGAAAGGCTTGGCTGAAGATAAGAAAACAGAAGAAAATCTGATTAAAGGCTGCCAGAGCAAAGTTTGGATTGATGCTGAATTTAAAGACGGGAAACTTTTCTTTAATGCAGATTCTGATGGTATTCTACCAAAAGGGATCGTTTCTCTTTTAGTAAGTATTTACAGTGGACATTCCACTCAGGAAATCCTGGATTCTGATTTTGATTTTATCGGAGAAATAGGACTACAGGAGTTTCTTTCACCTTCCAGAGCCAACGGACTTATGGCGATGACAAAGCAGATCAAGTTTTATGCAGTTGCTTACCAACTGAAATCATAACCGTGACCAGAATTTTAGCATATCGTTTTTCCGCATTCGGAGATGTTGCGATGACCGTACCTGTTTTCAGAGAATTTCTGGAGCAGAACCCCGGTGTGGAAATTATTATGGTCTCCAGGAAAAATTTTGAGGCGTTGTTTACTGGAATTTCCAATGTAACTTTTAAAGGGATTGACCTGGATGATTACAAAGGTCTTTTCGGATTGAGAAAACTGAGTAACGAACTGATCCGTGAATTTAATCCGGATTGTATTGCCAATCTCCATGATGTAATCCGAACCAAGGTTTTAGACAGAATATACAGGAGGAAAGGGCTCAAGGTCTTTAAAATTGATAAAGGCAAGGAAGAAAAAGAACATCTTACAGATATCTGGAATCTGGAAAAGGTACAGCTGAAAAAAACAGTGGAACGTTATGCAGATGTTTTCCGTGAAATGGGCTTCAAAGTTGAACTCTCTCATCAATTAAGACCGGTTTCGGCGCAAAAATCCGGGATTGGTTTTGCCCCTTTTGCCCAGCATAAAGGGAAAATGCTTCCTTTGGCGAAATCGTATGAACTGGTAAGAATTCTTGCTCAGAAACATACGGTGTATTTCTTTGGAGGAGGTAAAAAAGAAACGGAAACTCTAGAAAAATGGGAAGCAGAGATTCCTAATACAGAAAATCTTGCCGGAAAATTAAATCTTACGGAAGAGCTCAATTATATTGCCGGACTGGAACTGATGATATCTATGGATTCTGCCAATATGCACCTCGCAAGTATTGTGGGAACCCGATGTATTTCTATCTGGGGAGCTACTCATCCTTATGCAGGATTTCTGGGATTTGGACAAAGTGAGGAAGATGTTGTTCAGGTAAAAGACCTGAGCTGCAGACCATGTTCTGTCTTTGGAGATAAGGAATGTTACAGAGGTGACTGGGCCTGTCTTGAAGAATTTAATATCCAGAAAGTGGTGGACAGGGTTAATTTTTAAAAATTAGCTTTACTATTTCTTCTGCTTTAGCTTTGTCAGAGTGACTTGCTTCTAAAATATTCTTTCTTTTTTCATTGTCATCATAGTCTTTTTCAGCCGAGATGATAATCTGCTGACGGATTTGGCTCATATCATCGCCATACAGGCATAAATTTGTTAAAACCGGATCATCTGTAATATTCCCGTTAATAATCACGAAACGGCTGTTGTAAAGCGTATTGAAAAGCTTCACTTTTGTTCCTGAATTTTGGTAAGAAATTAAAATATTGGCATGAGCACCTTCCAGAAGACGGTAAAGGTTCTCTCTGGTTTGAATAGGAGTAAGGCTGATATTTTCAACGGCTGAGATTTTGTTTTTAATATCTTCACTGGCACGATCGGAGGCAACAATCAATTTATATTGTGGAAGCGTTTTAAATAAACCGATAGTCTCATTTAATGCTCTTTTATTGTCTGCAGTGGTGAGATCTCCATGAAATAGAAAATACTTTCCTTTTTGATCCAGTTCCTTTACCGATTCATTACCGTGAAAGATATGAATCAGGTGTGCATTCTTTGAATAGGATTCAACTTCATGATATTCTTTCTCAGACAGACAGAATACAGCGTCAAATTTCTTTAAAAGTTTTTTCTGATATCCTGTATATTTTAAAGATTCAATGGAGTAGATGATCTTTTTGAATAGGTTGTTCTCCGATCCGGAAAGACCTTTATAGTACTCCTTTTCGTTATTGTGATAACGGAGGTAGAGTTTGTGGTCATTCTCTCTCAAAAACCGTATAATTTGCGTGGTTTGTAAACCCTCAAACAAGATGGGAGCTTTATTCCTGTCCAGATTTTTAATAAGTTCTTCAGATTTTCTGATCGCAGCAGCGAAAGGCGTTGATGAAAAATAAAGCAGAGGATTCTTCTTCTTTTTGTAAAAAAATACATTTTCTGTAATCTCTTTAATTTCTCTGTCAATGGTTGAAGGGATCTGATCTATGAAACAGTGAAGATGAATTTTTATTCCCATATCAGATATGGCCTTGATTTTATAATATACATCAATGATTCCACCATAGGAAGGAGGGTAGGGATAATTGAATGATATGATGTGGAGCTGCTTCAAGTTCGGCTATTCGATGTAGGCAAAGGTAGATAAATATAAGGAAAAGTGGAGGAGAAGCTTTATAAATTGCTTAGGGGTAAAATAAAAAAATCTCCCAGAAATCTGAGAGATTTTTTGTGGGTCCTGAGGGATTCGAACCCCCGACCCTCTGGGTGTAAACCAGATGCTCTGAACCAACTGAGCTAAGAACCCTCTAGACTTGTTCTCTTGTTTAGAGTGGTGCAAATATACGACTTATTCTTTAATCTCCAAATTTTTTTCCAAAAAATCTCCCACTACAAAGTTGCTTCCGCCGATAAAAATCATTTCTTCATTTGTACATCGTTCTTTTGCAGAGAGATACGCTTCCTGTACGGAATCAAAAATTTTATAAAAAATTTTCGCCTCCTGGAGCAGATTTTCGTAATCTTCGGGATGTCTTCCCCTGTTGATGGATGGTTTTGCAAAATAGAACTCAGAATTTTCGGGAAGTAATTTCATCACATCATCTATTTTTTTGTCGTTCACAAACCCCAAAATAATATGCTTGTGCCTGTCAATTGAATTTAATTGTGAAAAAACATACTCCAAACCTGCCTGATTGTGTCCCGTATCACAAATCGTAAGCGGATGTTGTGAAAATTCAAACCAACGGCCAATAAATCCTGTATTCTGGTGAACATGGAGAAGTCCTTTTTCCAATGCTTCATCAGAAATATTTACTTTAAGTTTCCTTAATTCTTCTACAGCGGCCAGAACGACTCTGACATTTTTCTTCTGGTAATTCCCTTTCAGATCAGATTCCAGATCTGTATTGATAAGAGTGGCATCTATCAAAGCAGCATTTTCTTTCGTAGCTTTCTTTTTAATGATATTTTTGACAACTTCATTTTCGTCACCGGAAATAATCGGGATATGTTGTTTAATAATTCCAGCCTTCTCTGATGCAATTTCTTCGATGGTATCTCCAAGAATATTCTGATGATCCAGCTGAACATTAGTAATAGCCGAAATCAACGGTTTGATAATATTTGTTGAATCCAGTCTTCCTCCCAATCCAACTTCAATAATGGCAAAATCTACCTGCTGCTGATAAAAATATTCAAAAGCCATGATGGTCGTAAACTCGAAGAAAGAGGGACGGATGTCTTCCGGAATCGTTTTCAGTTTTTGAATAAAATCAAAGACAAATTCTTTATTACAGTTTTTTCCATTCACCTTTATGCGCTCTGTGAAGTCTATAAGGTGTGGAGAATTGTATAATCCTGTTTTATAACCGGCTTCCTGAAGAACAGATGCCAGCATATTGCTTGAAGAACCTTTTCCATTGGTGCCGCCAATATGAATACACTTTATTTTATCCTGAGGATTTCCAAAAAAAGCACAAAGCTTTGTTATATTATCAAGTCCAGGTTTATAAGCCTTCTGTCCATCTATCTGATAGTTGGGCATCTGTACGAAAAGCCAGTCGATAGCTTCCTGATATTGTTCATTTGTCATAGTGCAAAATTCCCAAAAGTTTTTTTAAAATAAAATATAATTTTTCAATCTGTAACTTTTTTATATTTAATTCGTCTAATATTGAAAAATCTTAATATGAAATCGCTGTGATTCACAGATAACAGTACTGATGAAGATGACACGGTTCCATATGACCATTAAAAACAAATAAACATATACATATGAAAAAAGTTTGGATCATCGTTTTTGGATTAGGTTATCTGGGTTTAAGCGCTCAGAAGAAATGGTCCTTAAAAGAATGTGTAAGCTATGCAGTGGAGCATAATCTTCAGGTTATCCAAAATCAGTATAACAAACAAAACCAGGAATATAATCTTAAAGCAGCCCAAAAAGAATATTTACCATCTGTATCGGGGAGTATGACGAATGGGGTGAGTTTCGGGCAAGGGTCATTAGGAGCGGGAAGTTTTAGAAACGATAGATTCAATAACAGTGTTGGTCTGGGAGCCGATATTTTGCTCTATAATAATGGAAGATTAGAGAAAAATGTACGAAAAGCCCAGTTTGATGTAGAAGCAAGCCAATATGACATTGAAACCATTAAAAATGATATCTCTCTTCAGATTGCTCAACAATATCTGACAGCCTTGTTGAATAAGGAGATTGTTAAAATCTCTCAGAGTGCTGTGGATAATGCCCAGAAACAGTTTGACAGAGCTAAGATCACAACCCAGGTTGGGACAACTGCCCAGACGGTTCTAGCTGAGGCTGAAGCTGCGCTGGCAAGAGAGAAACAAAACCTTAAAACGGCAGAAGTAAATGTTGGACGTGCTTTATTTGCCATCGCTCAGCTATTACAGCTTTCAGATTACAAAGGTTTCGATGTGGAAGATGTAAACGTTCCGGAAAAACTTGATTTACAGCTTAATACTGTAGATGAAGTGCTTACAACGGCGTATGAGATACAACCTCAGATCAAAGCAGCCGAAAGCAGGATAAGATCTGCCGAAGCACAAACTGAAGTAACCAAAACAGCATTCTGGCCAACGTTAACGGCAAGTGCGGGTCTTAACACTTTCTATAACAGGCAGTTTGATCCTATGCCAGGTACTGTGCAGGGAACTTTTTTTGAACAATATAAAGATCAGTTCGGGCAAAATGTTGGATTATCATTGAATATTCCTATCTTCAATAAAGGAAAAACAAAACTTCAGGTAGAACAGTCTAAGGTCAATGAGAGTATAGCCAGAAATACACTAGAACAACAGAAACAGACGGTAAGACAAAATGTTCAGAAAGCTCAGTTTGATGCTGATGCCAATTATGAAACCTATCTGGCTGCAGTGGAAGCTGAAAAAAGCTCAAAACTGGCTCTTGATTTTGCCGATAAAAGTTATGCTGCCGGAAGAACCACCATCTACGACGTCAATGTGGCGAGAAATAATTATGCAAATGCACAGGGATCAGTAGCGCAGGCAAAATATAATTATCTTTTTAGTCTTAAACTATTGAATTTCTATGCAGGAATTCCATTAAGTTTGTAAAATGCCAATTCAATCATTAGAAAAATACTTACCTCAAAATACACTTAAATATTTAAGAATCTGGTTTGCAGATTACTATATACATATAAAAGTTACAAGAAACAGAAATTCAAAACTGGGAGATTACAGAAAACTTCCGGACAATTCGCATGAAATTACGGTAAATTCAACCCTTACCCCACAACTTTTTTTCTTTGTGCTCACTCACGAGCTCGCACATCTGATTGCTTTCGAAAAATATGGACGGAGAATTTCGCCCCACGGCAACGAATGGAAAGAAACTTTTAGAAATATGCTTCTGGAAAGCCTTGAAATATATGATGAAGAGCTCAAACCTATCATTATAAAATTTTCAAAATCGCCTAAAGCCAATTTCATGGCAAGCCCTGATCTGGTAAGATATTTTCATACTGAGAAACAGGATGATAGTCTTCATTTTATCGAGGAGCTTAAAAAGGGAGAATTCTTTATCTATCGCAACGAAAAGTATTTATTAGAAGGTCTGGTTAAAAAAAACTATCTTTGTAAGAACCTGGCTACTGGAAGGAAGTATTCTTTCAAGCCTTTAGCGAGGGTAGAAAAATGTAGCTAATAATGTTAAAATCAGATAGATATTGCGTTATAATGGCGGGAGGAATCGGGAGCCGGTTCTGGCCGATGAGTACGCAAAAATTTCCAAAACAGTTTCAGGATATTTTAGGAACCGGGCGCACTATGATTCAGCAGACCTATGACAGAATCAGCAAGGTAATTCCTAAAGAGCAGATATTCGTAATTACGAATAAAGAGTATGTTCCTGTTTCCCATCAGCAGCTTCCGGAAATTCCTGAAGAGAATATTGTGGGCGAGCCCTTGATGAAGAATACAGCCGCTTGTAATCTGTATATGGCCAACAAAATTGCTGAGATTAATCCGGATGCAACGATGATTGTATTGCCGGCAGATCATCTGATCCTTAAAGAAGATGTATTTTTGGAGAAAGTGGAGCTGGCATTTGAGCTGGCTTCAAAAAATGATTATCTGGTAACATTAGGGATTACCCCTACAAGGCCTGATACCGGATACGGATATATTCAGTTTGTAGAAAAAAAGGGTTCGGAATATTTTAAAGTGAAAACATTCACAGAAAAGCCTATCCTTGAAATTGCCCAAAGCTTTCTGGAAAGCGGTGATTTCCTTTGGAATGCAGGAATTTTTGTATGGAATGTGAAAAGTATCCATCATGCCTTTGATCTTTATCTTCCAGAAATGATGCAGCATTTTATGGCTTGTGAGTACAACTCAGAAAAAGAAAATAGCTGTATTGAAACCATTTATCCGAAGGTTCAGAAGATTTCTATTGATAACGGAATTTTAGAAAAAGCAAAGAATGTTTATGTGATTCCATCAGATTTGGGATGGAGCGATCTTGGAACATGGACTTCCGTATATGAAAATACAGAAAAAGATAAAGACGGAAACGCGGTAAAACTGAAACATTTACTTGCTTATAATTCAAAAGGAAATATCATCCGTTTAAAGAATAATAACAAGGCCGTAATCATTGATGGTCTTGAAAACTATATTGTTGTAGATACAGATAAGGCACTTCTGATCTGTCCGCGTGATAATGACCAGCTCATTAAAGACTATGTTCTTGATCTGAAAAACTTTAAGAAAGGCGAGAAGTTCATGTAATATTTGGTATATTTCTGCTGATTTTTAAATTATGAGTAACACTGCAACCCGATTTACAATTCTTACATTTTTACTTCTGGGAATCTTAGGATATTCTCAGGAGAAGAAAAAGTTTTCAAATATACCTTCTGTTTTGCAGCAGATCAACCCAGGAAGCAGAGTAGACTCGTGGGTGCTGATATACAACAGCTACGGTAAAGGTGAAGAAATAAAGACTTCGGGTAAGGTAAATTACACTCCTCAGTTCTCAGGATTCAATCTTTTCCCTAGTGAAGACAGCTTTTATTATATTGCTTACTCAGAAGGAGGTAAAGTAAATTATGTAACAGATGTAGTGGGATTGAAGAAGTTTGTTGACAGAATTGATAATGCTCAGGAGGCTGCGGTTGTATTAGCTGCTGAGGGATATATGGTGGATGAGGAATTCAAGGATCTTGCCGGCAATTACCATGAAGATCAATCGAATTACTATCTGGATCTTGGAAAACTGACCTCAAAGGAATGTCCTTACCAGAAAACACATTATACAGTCACTGTAAATAAATCTACAGGTACTGTAAGCAATGTAAAAGACAATGGAACATATATTGAGCTTTACAATAAAAAATGTGCTAATAACCCAAGATTGTTGAAAATCGAAAAAAAAGAAGAACCCAAGATAGATGAGTCTAAAAAAACACCCAAACGCAGATAATATCTATGAGACTGAGCGATTAATCCTTCGTCCCATGTCCCGTGAAGATAAAGATTTCGTCTTTGACCTTTATAACAGGCCAAAATTCATTCAACATATCGGCAACCGCAATGTTAATTCTGTTGAAGATGCCGAAAATTATATTCTCAACAGATTTGCTCCCCAGATTGAAAGACTTGGATTTGGAAACTATCTTTTAATAACCAAAGAAGGCAATGAAAAAGTAGGGGCAGTAGGAATCTTCGAAAGAGAAGGTCTTGATATCGTGGATATAGGATATTCTCTGCTGGAAGAGTTCGAAGGTAGGGGATATGCCTACGAAGCAGCTCAGAAAGTGAAGTCTATTGGAATGGATGATTTCGGATTAACAAAAATATCAGCCATTATTTCAAAGGATAATATTTCTTCCCAAAAACTGATCGAAAAATTAGGGTTGAGGTTTAAAAAACACGTCATACTTCCAGGCGAAACCGAAGAACTCAACTATTACGAAACCGAATAAAACTTCTAAAAATGCTTTCACAAATAACGTATAGATCGTAAATCGTGTTATTTGTGAAAGCATTTGTGATATTTGTGTTTCAAAAAGAATTATCCTTCCAGAATCTGCTCAGCAGCAGTCTTTGACGTTACTTTTTCAATCACTCTTGTACAGACACCATTTTCATCGAAAATAAAAGTCGTTCTTACAATTCCCATATACGTTTTTCCAAACGTTTTTTTCTCCTGCCAGACCCCGAATTTTTCAATGATATCTCGGTTTTCATCAGCAATAAGATCATAAGGAAATGCAAATTTACTGTGAAAGTTCTTCTGTTTCTTTACACTGTCACCACTTACTCCCAGTAACTGATATCCTGCTTTTTCAAGCTTGGAATAATTATCACTCAGATTGCAGGCTTCCACGGTACACGTTGGGGTATTCGCTTGCGGGTAGAAGAAAACCACCAGTTTTTTTCCTATTAACTTTGATGAGGTTACCGTTTCTCCGTCTTGATTGAATCCTTCAAATTCAGGTAATTTATCTCCAACTTTCAGCATAATGATTTAATTTTGTTCAAATTTAAGGGTTACATGACAAAAAAACAAAGAGCTGAGCTCGTTCAGATAGAACTGGATAAATTATATCCGACTACACCTATTCCGTTAGATCACACCGATCCGTATACATTAATGGTGGCCGTAGCGCTTTCCGCGCAGACCACAGATAAAAAAGTTAACCAGGTTACGCCTGATCTTTTTGCCGTGGCAGGAACTCCACAAAGAATGGCCAGGCTGGAAGAATTTGAAATCAAAGAACTCATCAAAGAAATCGGACTTTCCAATACCAAAGCCAAAAACCTTAAAAGAATGGCAGAACTTCTGCTGGAACGTCATAATGGTATCGTTCCGCAAACTTATGAAGAATTGGAAGCCCTTCCGGGCGTAGGGCATAAAACTGCTTCAGTGGTGATGAGCCAGGGTTTCGGATTTCCTGCTTTTCCGGTAGATACCCACATTCACCGTCTGATGGCACAGTGGAAACTTACCTCAGGAAAAAACGTGGTGGAAACAGAGCGCGATGCCAAGAAATTATTCCCTGAAGAAGTATGGAATAAACTTCACCTTCAGATTATTTTCTACGGAAGAGAATATTCTCCGGCAAGAGGAAAAGGAGAGAAAGATTTTATTACAAAAATGTTATTTGAAAAATAGAATTTAACATTATTTAGGATTTTAAGAACTATTTTCAGTTACAAATAGAACAAGAAGAGCACTATTTTATAGTGTTTTTTTTTATCTCATAATTTAAATTCTAAATTTTTTTTTCACCAATAAAGGATATTTGTAAAATTTCACGATAATTCTTTTATTTCATAAAGAAAACTTTATCTGCTTGATTTATAATATCATTTAGAGACAATAGTTTTCTTTTTCGTAATTTTCTTTACTGTAAATTGTTACAGAAGTATTGTATTTCCATAAAAAGAGATATATTTGGCTCAGTACCATGAAGACCAAAATGAAAAAAATTAATCTTTTCGTTTTTTTTATAGTTTTATATTCCTGTGCCTGTAAAGGGCAGGTTCATCGGTTTTATTATGAACTTACCTATAAACCCTCTACCAAAAATAAGACGATAAAGACCGACATATTCTATCTGGACAGTCTTGATAAAAGGTCTGTATTCATTCGAAAAGAAAAGTGGGAATCTGATTCTCTTTTCACAACACAATCCCCAGTTTTATCATTAGGAACAATGAATTTTAAGGTAATAAAAGATCTTGGTAATTCATCAGTTATTCTGAAAGATGATTTATTTATAGGTGTTATTTCCTATAAAGAATATCCTGATCTTCATTGGAAGCTTTTACCGGAAAAAAGAAATACCGGGACTTTTCAAGTACAAAAAGCAGAAGCCAATTATGGAGGAAGACATTGGATAGCATGGTTTACTCAGGATATTCCGGTTTTTGATGGTCCTTATGTTTTTATGGGGCTTCCAGGGTTGATTATAGAGCTGAAAGATGCTAATAATGAATATCAATGGAAATTGAAAGGCAGTAAAAAAAATGTCCGGTCTACATTGCAAACAGAATCAGTAATGGATGAGAGTTTGATGTCAAAAGAAGCCTACATTAAAAATAAAGAAAACTTCATAAATGATCCCTTGCCTGTTTTGATGCAAAGTATGGCAGATGTTAGTAAAAGTCTGGAAATCATGAATAAGATGAATCAACAGGCCGAATCAATAAAAAAATATCACCGGGAAAACGATAATACCATCGAAAGATAGTATCAACAATTCAACTATAACCATGGAATTAAGAAAAGAAATTAACGCTGTTTTTTTATATCTGAAATCGATTGATGTAAAAATTGATAAGAATGATTACATCTATCAGGTAGAATCGCATCCGGAGACACCTAGTCTTCTGGCTTTTAGTGATGCTCTTGGTTTTTTTGGTATTCCAAATGGTGCCTTTACGATTGATTTTCAGGATTTTGATCATTTACCGGAAACATTTCTAACCATATTAGATATAGGAAACGGGCATTTGATTTTATCATATATTGAAAAAAAGGAGCAATCGGTTTTATATACAGATCATGAGGGTGTGCAGAAGACTATCTCCATTCCTGAAATGGAGAGTTTGTGGACTGGTGCGGTACTGGCCGCTGAAAATAACGGAGAAATCACAAAACCGTCTAATGTCTTTTACAATAAACTCCTGCCAGCATTCATCTTTTGTGCAGTATTTGTAGTGTTGTATTTTATCGGAGGCTGGTTTATAAGTGGTTTCGGTGCGATTACAATGGTGGGGTTGCTTTTAGCCTTTGAAGCTATAAAAACAGAGCTGGGGCTGGAGTCTGGTTTTTCTGCGCAGTTTTGTGATGGAAATGAGAAGTCAAGCTGCAGCCAGATTATCAACTCTGAAAAAGGAAAAATTGCAGGGTTCAAATTGAGTGATCTAAGTGTTTTTCTTTTTGGGATTCAGCTTTTTTCACTGCTTGTTTTTAATAAGGAGCTTATCAATAATTATTATTTTTTAATTGGTTTTTCACTGCTGGGATGTATACCATTTACATTATATTCTGTTTATTTTCAGATGAAAGTAGAAAAGAAGTGGTGTCCAATATGTTTGAGTATTATAGGAGTAATCTATGCACAGCTTATCTATTTGTCATTTAACATGACGGAGATACTGAATAATGTACATCTTGACCTCCTAACAGTTTTGCTTTTGTCATCAGTAGTGATCGCTTTTTCCGGAACCTATATTTTTATTAAAAAAGCTTTGATAACCTATGCAGTGCTGAAAAAGGATGCGGAGTTTGACTCAAGATATATAAGGCATTATCCTTACTTTAAAAATATTCTTACAAGCACAGAACCCCTTGTTTTAAAAGCTGAGCCAATCCTGCTGGGAAATCCAAATGCTCCTGTTACAATTACTTTTATTACAAGCCCTTTGTGCGGATACTGTAGAGAAGCGCATGATTTCTTGCAGAGAATTTACAACCAATATAAAAATCAGGTCAACATCAAAATCAGATTTAATATGACAGGAGTCGTAACTGCTGAAGTAGAAGAGATGTTGATCCAGCTCCTGAACATTTATCAAACAAAAGGCGAAGGCAAATTTATTGAAGCTCTTCATGACTGGTATAGTCACAGACAGGCAGAGAAATGGTTGAAAAAATATAGTACAACTCTTGATAACAGAACCTTTCTACTGAATAAACTGGTTTCTGTTTCTTATGAAAATTTACAGAATAACCTGTTTTTCACACCACATTACTTTATCAACGACTATGCATATCCTGTAAGACTTAATAAAAAGTATATAGAAGTATTTATGCCGGATCTTATTGAGGACGAATGGAATGAACAGCATGATTCTGTAAAGGAATTGGAGGTTGAATACAGATAAAAGAAGAAAATTATTATAATAATTATACAAAGAGGAAGCCGAAAATCTAAAGAGTAGGCAAACAAATTAAAACAAATTTCTATGAAAAAATTACAAAAGCTGAGCTTAAATGCTATGAAAAACGAAATGAGCAGAAACGAAATGAGAGTTATTAAAGCGGGTTCAGGAGGTGAGCCAGGAACTTGTAACTGTAACTCACAGTACTGCTATATGAATGGTATGAGAGCTATATGTGGCGGTGGATGGCCAGCAAAATGCTGCTAATCAATCAAAAATAACTTATATTTTTTCTGTAATTGCAATTCTGCAATTACAGAATTTTTTTAACCTATGAATACACCAAGTTTAGTTTTAATTACATGCTGGTATGGTAAATATCCATGGTATATGCCCTATTATCTGCATTCTTGTGCTTTTAATCCAAGTGTAGATTTTGTGATTATAACTGATAATACAGAGGAGGTAAAAAACTTACCCTCAAATGTAAAAATAGTCCATAAAAATCTGAAAGATATCATCTGCGATACATCTGATAAACTTGGGTTTCCAATCAACATAGATTATCCTTATAAGCTGTGTGATTTTAAGCCTGCGTATGCTTTTATGTTTCCGGAACTTATAGAAGGATATGATTTCTGGGGGCACTGTGATCTCGATCTTATTTACGGAGATATAAGAGCTTTTTTTACCAATGAATTTCTCGATAGCTATGATTATATCAGTGTAAGAGATGATTATACCACCGGATGCTTTGGTCTGTACAGGAATAATGAACTGATGAATACATTCTTTAAAAGAAGTAAAGACTATAAAAAGGTATTTTCTATGCCGGATCACTTCTGTTTTGATGAATGTAATTTTGTTTGGGACGATCTAGCAGAAGGTATTCCTATTTTCGAAATTGAAACAGAAATTGAAAGTTTTACCCATATCATGAAAAATGCTGAAAGAGAAGGAATTCTCAGAACTCATTTTGATTTTATTCTTATGGAGGGCTATACGGGGAGAGTAAAATTTGATAATGGAAAAGTTATTTATAAAAACAAATATGAGGCAATTATGTTTCATATGTTTTGGCTTAAAAAAGTATACAACCCCGAAAAAGTACCTGCAAAAATCCCCAACAGGTATAATGTAAGCCCCACTAGAATTTATTGGTAATTACTGTACTACTAATTAAAAAATAATAGCATGAAAAAATTACAAAAAATGAGCATGAATGTTATTAAAAATAACATGAGCAGAAAGGAAATGAGAGTTATTAAAGCAGGATCGGGCCCAACATCATGTAACTGCCAGGCAGTGATGTGTCTAGTCCATGGGAGTATGGAGGCTTATTGTGGACCTTCAGGAGTGATCTGTTGCTAATCATTTTATGAAAAGAAAAAGAGAGAACCTTATATTGTTCTCTCTTTTTTATTATTTAAAACCAATTGTTTGTACTTTTTTTGATAGATACCAAGGGCAAGATCTGCTGTTTTAAAATAATGTTCAATATTTCCATTAATATTATTCTCTGCAGTAATATCAGAATATCCGAAATCTTTCTGAACGGAGACAAAAGGATATAATACCATTTTATGAGCTGACAGTTGTGATAAAAAGTTATCTGCAGTGTCTTCCGGGCCAAAGTCTGCATTGAGTATATGATCAAAAAAACGACTGTATACCACCATAAACTGGGTACACCAGAAATGATTGATCCAAAACCTGTTTTCTGTAATAGGAACAACAAATCTAAAGCCTCCTCCAATGCCTCCGGCCAGAATATCAGCACCCTGCTCATTAGATTGTATAATATTATTTATAAACGCATCTCTTTCATAATGTTCTGTAAAAACATGGTCATCTTCTACAATGATAATCACATCATCTTCGTTTTCAATAGCAAGAGATACCGTTTTTTTTATGCTTTCCCAGAGGCCTACATTCCCTTTCTCATGCATACATGCCTCTACAATTTGGCAGCCAAATTCCGGTCTGCCTTCAAACTCTTTTAACACACTTTCCCTTCTGTCTTCTCTATGTTTCAGATTGATAATGTAAGTGGGGATCATAATTTCTGAAAAGTTATTATGGCTCATAGCTGTAGTATTTTTTTATTTGGGAAAGTTCATCAAGAAAAACTTCCGGATTGTCATATATATATTGAAAATCAGTGGTGTTTTCGAATGATTGAAGGTTTCCGTCATCTTCAAACTGAGAAATGAATGGATGTATTACAAAGACGTCTTCCAGATGTGATGATAAAAAAACATCAAGAGGCAGCTTAGTATTGAAATTCCTTTGCAAGAAAAGAGAATATGTTTTTTTGAAAATAATCATGAACTGTGATCCCTTGAAACCATCAACCCAGAATATATGATCAGAAACTTCGATCACTTTTTCAAAGCTTAGGAGACCTCCAAGCAATAAATTACCGTCAAGTCTTTTTACCTTTTCAATACATTTTTCAAGATGATCTTGTGAAAAACTAGGACAAAACCGATGTTGAGAGGTTGAAATAATGATATAGTCTTCATCATCACTTTCTTTTATTACCTTTTGTATTCCTTCTATGAAACTTAAATGTTCATCTGTGACAATAAATTCAGGTGTAAAATTTCTCTCTGCATAATGTTCTAAGGCACCAGAAAATTTTTCAGGATTTGAAGATAAAACAAATATTTTCTTCATAATGATTGGGTTTTCAGGATAAATTAGTTTTAATAAAAATAAATAAATCAGATTAAATGTCCAACAGCCTTCTGTGATAATTAACCTGCCCCAGATGATAGTCCAGATGAGCAAGCAGATGGATCAGAAAATAATCGGTTGTCATGGCACTTTCAAAAACAACCAATGGATATTCTTTTTTCAGGTCTTCATCGGACAATTGGGAAAGTACCGAATCTATCATTGCCGCAGTGGCTTTCACCTTTTCAATAAGTTCCGCTTTGGGAATATCCTTTGACGAAAATTCAAGGTCACGCTGTCTTACGTATCCTGTGTTTCCAAGGTGTGTTCCGATAAAATGATTAAGATTTCCGACCAGATGAAGGGCAAGGTTACCCGCAGAGTTGGCAATGTTTTTATCCGTTTTCCAAAGATTTTCTTCGCTTTGATAGGCTTCCAGTTCCGTTTTTAACTTATTTAAATCTCTGTTGTAAAGAGATCTTAGACTTTCTGTGATCATACCAGTTATTATTGTATTATAGTTTTAAAATATCCTTTAAAGTGTTTGTCAACCAAACTGTCAATATTGCATTTGTAATCTATAAAACCATATATGCTGTCATTTGTGGCGAATTTATGGCTGTTAAGAACTAATTTTTGACTGTAAACTTCAGATTTTATGAATTTTTCTTCCTTTTTTAAGGTTTTAGGATCAATATCTCTGATGTAAAATTGATTATTAAAAACTTTAATCAAAATACCATTTCCAAAATATCCATTATTGTTATTCAATTTGATAGTAAGAGAGTCATTCAGGTATTGAGCTTTACATTTATAATCATTGAATAAAAACGTTCCCTTACGAAAGCCATCCGAATAACTTGCAGTTTGAACAATATGTGCTGTTCTTGTTTTGCTTTCAACAACTTCACTATTATAAAGCTTCAGTTCCGGATATTTTGAGAGAACTAGAATACTATCATGGTTAGGTAAGCTACTATCAACAGTAAAATTTCCAAAATTCTGCTCTTTTTGACAACTCAAAGCCATCAATAAAATACCTGAAAAAAACATAAATAGTTTCATAAGAAACTATTTATGTTTTTGAGCCCAAAGCTCCATTTTTCTGTTCAGAACGTCCAGCGGAAGACATCCCTGGCTTAAAACTTCATCATGGAAGCTTGCCAGATTGAATTTGTTTCCCAGTTCTTTCTGATATTTTTCTCTCAGCTCACGGATTCTTAAAGACCCTATTTTGTAGCCTAAGGCCTGACCCGGCATCGCCATATATCTTTCTACTTCTGCAGTGGCCGATGCTTCATCATAAGAAATGTTGCTTAAGAAATATCTGATCGCTTCTTCTCTTGACATTTTTCCGGTATGAAGTCCCGTATCTACTACAAGTCTTACCGCTCTCAGCATCTGATCGCTTAAATATCCCATTTTCTGGTAAGGATCAGTATATAAACCGAATTCAGGGCCTAATGTTTCACAATAATGAGCCCATCCTTCACCATATGCTCCCAACCATCCGAATCTCATGAATTTAGGAAGCCTTGTATTTTCCTGTTGAAGAGAAACCTGATAGTGATGCCCCGGAATCGCCTCATGAAGGAAAAGAGATTCCATTCCCGAAGTAACATTAAATTTGGTAGGATCAGGAAGCGGAACATAAAATATACCTGCTCTTTTTCCATCCGGAGTTCCCGGCATATATTCTGCGCTGGCACTTGCTTCCCTGAATTTCTCCGTCTGTCTGATCTCAAACTTTGTTTTTGGCGTTACATTAAACATTGTTTTCAGCTTCGGTGTAATTTTCGTTAAGATCCCGTTGAATGCATTTAAAACTTCCTTAGATGTTTTAAAAGTCATTGCCTTTGGATCCGTCTTAACAAAAGTGATAAATTCTTCCAGAGATCCGGTAAAGCCTACCTGATGTTTTACTTTCTCCATTTCTGCGCGAAGCATTGCAACCTGTTGAAGCCCGATCTTATTGATCTCTTCAGGTGATTTCTTTGTGGTAGTCCAGCTTTTTACATAATAGTTGTAGATTTCATTGCCGTTAGGAAGGCTGTTGTATCCGTCTGTATCTCTTGCTTTTGGCAGGTATTCTTTTTCTAAAAATGTTCCCATTTTAGTATAAGCCGGGATGATTTTTTTTGTAATAGCATCTTTGTAAAGTGCTGAGAATTTTTCTTTCTGAGCCTCTGTAAAGTTTTTAGGGAAATTTTTAATAGGTCCGTAGAAAATATTCTTTTCCATATCGGAAGTAGTGATTTCCTCTGCTCTCATCTGAGGAATCATTTTGACAACCAGTTTTTTAGGAAGCACTATTTTATTGTTGATTCCCTCACGGAAGTTGTCCGCAGCTGCATTCATCCACTCCGGAAATTTTTCCATTCTTTTCAGCCAGTCGCTGTAGTCTTTTTCTGTTTTAAAAGGCTGATTGCCCTGTCCGCTTCCATACAATGGAAAAGTAAGCGGCAGCCCTCCAAACTGAGTGAAAGGAATATATTCCGGATGATAGGCATAGCCCTCAATTTTATCTTTTAAAGTATAATCCAATACATCATATACCACTTTATCCTCATCAGAAAGACTTTTGTAATCTACATGTTCCAGCTGTTTCTGTACAGAATTGTAGAATGTTACTTCTCCTGAGATAAAATCTTTATCAATATTAATCGGAAGCTGGTCGTTATATCTTGTATCTCCCTGTGCTGTAGCATCTAAAGGATATAGCTTAAGATATTGCTCATAATAGTTCGAAGCGATAGAATCCAGGTTGCTGGGTGTCACTTTTGTAAGGGGAGAATCCGATTTTTTGCAGGAAGCAAGACCAATCATCAACCCTAATCCCAGAATACTTTTTGATAAAATGTTTTTCATCTCACAATCTTTATGAAAACAAAAGTAAGTATTATTGGGATATTCATGCTTATTGAATGCATTGATTTTAAAAAATTATTTTCAAAATCCTTTTAACTTTGAATCAATTTTTTATCTTTGTCTAAAACGTTTAACAATCATATTATTACAGCTCTTTTTTAAGAAAAAATGAAAGGGATTTTAAAAATTTACCATCCGGACGAAACGCTAAAATACAATATCAGAAATACTTATTGTAAGGCCGTTTACAGCAACCAGCAACATTTTTTAGAGGTTGAAGTGATTACGGATGACAGTTTGGATCACGTGGACGATGATTCATTACAGTACAACTTTCCGCAGCTTTCACTTGAAGTTTTTGATTTTCCTATCGAATCGGCGGAAATAGAAGGGAAGACCATCATCATCAATGACTCTGATGAAGAAACCTATACAGAAGTAGACCTTTTTGATGACGAAGATGCCTATATCTATGATAATGAGCTTCTTTTTGAAAAAAACGAAGAAGGAGAGCTTCAGGTTATCTGGAAAGGAACTATTGATGATTTCTATACCGGATCAGATACACCGATCCCTTTTAGATTAAAATGCGAATTTAAACAAGATGATATTGAGGTAGAAGAAGACTAACCGAGCTTCTGCCTTTTTAACTGTACATTTCTTTTCAAATTATTTTTGGAAAGAAATTTGCTGTTTGTAAAACTGTAACAAATTTTAAGTTGTTTTTAAGCAATTTTTAAGAGTTCAATTCATAATATTCTCCTACATTTGTCGTTGAAATTTAATAAAATTTACATTTAATGCTGTTAACGGAACTTTCTCAGATTTTATTCGCACAAATCACTACCCCTGCAGTTGCTGCAGACAACTTGGAGTTCTCATTCTGGAAAATTATGTTCCATGGAGGAGCTTTCGCTAAAATAGTGATGGTCACTGTATTACTATTGGGAGTGTTTTCTCTATACCTGTTTTTTGAAAGGTTTTTCTTTATCAAAAGGCTGACATCAAAAACAGATTCCAACTTCATGAACAATATCGAAGACTTCATCAAGGCCGGAAAAATAGAGGCAGCAGCAGATTACTGCAAAACCCAGAACTCTCCGGAAGGAAGAATTTTAGAAAAAGGAATTTCAAGATTAGGACGTCCCGTTTCTGATATTGTAAGTGCTATGGAATCACAGGCGCAGGTAGAGGTTGCCAATATGGAAAAAAACCTGAACCTTTTGGCTGTCGTACCGAGTATCGCACCAATGCTGGGACTTCTCGGAACAGTAATCGGGATGATTATTGCTTTCTTTAATCTATCTCACGCAACAGGATCATTCTCTCCGAAAACACTTTCAGAAGGTATTTATACCGCTTTAGGGCAGACCGCTGTAGGTTTGGCTGTAGCGATTCCCGCCAACTTCTGTTATAATATTCTACTGACAAGAATTGATAAATTTGTCCTGAAAGCCCAGAATATGTCAGGAGAATTTTTAGACCTTATCAACAAACCTTTATAAATCTTTCTTACGATGAAAATTCAAAGAAGAAATAAAGCGAATCCGGAATTCAGTTTAGCAGCGATGACAGACGTTATCCTGTTGATGCTGATTTTCTTTATGATTACCTCTTCGGCGGCCAATCAAAGCGCCATCGATGTGAATCTTCCGAAAGCCGGAGCAGTTGATGATAATATTCCCAATCCTTTAACGGTAAGCATCAAGCCGGACGGTTCATTTTTTGTAGATGATAATCCTGCCAATAAAGGAGAATTGGAGCAAATTATTGTAGATAAATTAGCCAGCCAGACCAATAAATCATTTACGATCAGAGCTGATGAAAACACATTGCATAAAGATGTTGTTTTTGTGATGGAAATTGCTGAGAAACATAAATTTAATATTGCTATTGCAACCGTTAAAGACAAATAACATATCCGGATTTCCGGAAAGAATTACGTTTTAAGATGAAAAGCTATACAGCAAACAGAAACGAAGAAAATAAAGACAGAGTAAAGAGCGCATTGCTTTCTATTCTCATCTGGGCTGCTATTCTGCTTTTTGTTTTTTTGTATAAATTAAAACCTGAACTGGATAAAGATCCTGAGGTGGTTACTACCATGCTGGTGAACTTTGGAGATAACAGAAACGGAAAGGGAATTGAAGAACCTGCCGAACAGCCGGGAAGCCTTGCCGCTGCAACTGAAGAAGTGGCACCCGAGCCTGCAGAAACTCCGGTTCCGGAAACAAAAACAGTTATAAAACCAGAACCAGTACCAACTCTGGAGCCAAAGAAAACAGAGGTTAAAGAGAAGGTTATTACAGGAAACAATTCAAAAACAACCGTTCCTAAAAAAGAGAAATCCAAAAAAGCTGAGAAAAAAGAAGCAACCAGCACAAGTGCTTCTAAAAATACTAAAAAATCCGGAGCGACCACTGCCAATTCAAAAACAGGAAATGGTGACGGAAAAGGAACCGCAGCCATAGGCAACCTGATTAAAGGCAGAGGAACTAAAGCCGGAAGCCAGGGAACCGGTGATGGTATCGGAAACGCGGGAGATCCTTTAGGCGGTGACGGAAACGGTGACAGTAAAGTAGGAATCGACAGAAAATTGGTTGGTTATATTCCGGGAACAATGGGAAGAGGCGGAGCGCAGCCCTCACACAGTTGTACAGCAAGCGGATCAATTACCATTGCTTACACTGTAGATAAAGTAGGGAATGTAGTATCCGCAAGAAGAGCCGGCGGGATTTCAGATCCTTGTGTCTCATCCACATCTGTGGCCTGGGTTAAGAAATATGTAAAAGCAGAAAAAGCCAATACATCTTCAACCGGAACTTACAAAATTACCTTCTAACAATACAAAAGCACTTTATTCAAGTGCTTTTTTCAATTCATTTATTCTGTTGATGACCGGAAGGGCAAAAATACCGCTTGTCTGAAGATAAAGCTCGTAGAATGTCTTTGCTTTATCCTGAAAATCTTTGTTTTGATCGTGTCTGCTGTTAAAGTAGAAAAGATTTCCCAGCATTTCATAATAATCTTTGTGATCTCTTTCCTGTCTTTCATTGACGATGGCAATCATTTCTTCCTTGGTTTTAGAAGCAACCTCTGTGAAGCTCATCTTAAAAATGTCTCTCATCAACGTATCAAAATCCAGTTCTTTCTGCATTAAGCTTTCTTCAGGTTTGTCGAGAATCAATTTTTCTAATGCCTGAGTTAATTGGCGGATGAGTCTTAAGGTGAATTCTTTATCTGTGATCATAATGGATTTAAAGTTTTAAGTTTAATGTTTAAAGTTAATAGCATCTGCTCAACCTGCAGATTTCATTAAGCAAAGAATAAGTAAGCTAATGCAATGGCAGTCATAACGCCGACTAAATCGGCCAGAAGCATGGCAATTACCGTGTATCTTGTATTCTTAACGGCTACGGCTCCAAAATATACTGCAATCACGTAGAACGTCGTATCTGAGCTTCCCTGAAGTACAGCTGCCAATTTCCCCTGGAAACTATCAGCTCCAAATGTTGTCATCGTATCCACCATCATTCCTCTGGCTCCTGACCCGGATAAAGGTTTGATTAAAGCAGTTGGAAGTCCATCCACAAATCTGGGATCCATATTGGCAACATTGGCTACCCACTTCATTCCGTCAATGATGACATCAAATACACCGGAAGTTCTTAGTAACGAAATTGCAATTAACATCCCAACGAGATAAGGAATAATCTTAACACAGGTGGTGAACCCTTCTTTTGCCCCTTCTATAAAGGCATCAAAAACGTTGATCTTTTTATAAACGGCTCCCAATACAATCGCAAGGAAGATAAACAGAATTAAACCATTACTTAATACTTTACTGAAATCATCCAGTTCATCTTTACTCAATTGTACAAGATACAGTACCAAAAGGGCAATAATAGCCGAAATTCCGCCTACATAAGCGATTACTACCGGACGGAGAAGATTTATTTTCTGATACAAAGAAACGATAATCATTGCAGCCAGTGTAGCGGCAAAAGTGGCAATCATACATGGCAGGAAAATATCTGTAGGGGTTTTAGATCCCATTGAGGCTCTGATGGCAATAATTGACACGGGAATTAAGGTCATACCTCCGGCATGAAGACACAGAAACATAATCTGTGAATTGCTGGCGGTATCTTTATTAGGATTTAAGGTCTGAAGGCTTTCCATGGCTTTTAAACCAAAAGGGGTTGCTGCATTATCCAGTCCCAGAAGATTGGCACTGAAGTTCATCAGCATGTGTCCAAATGCAGGGTGGTTTTTTGGAATTTCCGGAAATAATTTGGAAAAAAAGGGCTGAATCAAACGGCTTAGAAGATTGATGCCGCCTGCTTTTTCAGCAATGCTCATGAATCCCATAAATAAAGTCATGATTCCGATAAGACCAAGACAGATCTTTACGGCTGTTTCTGAAGTTCCAATAACTCCATCGGCTTCCTGAACACGATAAACATTTACATTTTGTTTTAAAGAATCAGTTTTATAATGAATTCTGCTGTCTGCAAAATCATTCTTTTTCATCAGGCTGTCTCTTACAACAGGAGAGAGGCTGCTCATAGGTTGTGATGCAATCTTTACTGTATCACCTCCTTTTCCCACCACCATATCATTGAAAATGGTTTTGTAGTTACCTGACGAAACGTATTTTATACTGGCAATGGCAATGGCAATGATAATGAAAGCCGACCAAATTCTGCTGAGAACCATCTGATTGATTTAATTGTTTAAACTTATCAAAAATACTTTAAACCACAAAAATAACTAAAGTCTTTTGTTATTCTTTTGCGAAATAGAATTAATGATAGTTTTAGACCTTAAAGCCATTTTAACGCAATGCACGCAAAGGTTTTTAATGATGAAGTTTGATTTTTTCGTTCGCAAAGGTGTTAGCACTCAGCAAAGAGAATTTAAGTTAGAGAACATAGCTGAATGAAATGCCCTTGCGGACGAAAATATGCATAAGGTTTTTAAATTTTCCTTGCGATCTTTAGCGTTTAAATAAAATGTTTACTCTTCCAGATAAACAAGATATCCTTCAAAATCATCATCAAGGTTTTTCAGAACTTTCGCATCATCCATTTTTTTAACCAATGCGTCTACAAAGAAGCTTTTCTCAAAAAACTGGCGGTGAATTCCCGGTAAAAGTTCCATGAAATAATCCATTCCGATTTTATTGTTGTGGAGATCCATTTTGGTTTCCAAAGGCTCGTTCGGAAAAAGTTCTTCATGCATATCTGTGATTCTTTTGCAGAAATCCAGTGCTTTTTTGGGAGAAGAAATTTTACAACAGTACATCATAATGAAGCAGCACCAAAGCGCATGTCTGAAGGCGTTTCCAATTCCATTGTTGGAGGCTGTATCAGGGAATTTTTTCTGTGCAATGGAAAACGCTTTTACTGTTGCATAAAAACTCAGTAAAGCGAAAAGAGGATGGGGAAGAACAAGTGATAAAAGACGGATAATCTTTTTAAAACTCATGCTTCTGATGGTATTGAAAAATATCTTAAAAGTCCTCATAAATAAAAATCTCTCCCTAATTAGAGAGAGATTGTATTGTTTTTGTTACAGATACTATGCTTTTACAGTTAATAAATTAACTGTTTTGGCAACCGTATCCTGAATTTCAGTTCTTTTTACGATGAAATCTACAAATCCTTTTTCCTGTAAGAATTCTGATGTCTGGAATCCTTCCGGTAGATCTCTACCAATCGTTTCACGGATTACTCTTGGTCCTGCGAAACCAATCAGTGCTCCCGGTTCTGCCATAATAATATCAGCGGTCATTGCGAAAGAAGCAGTGATTCCTCCGAATGTAGGGTCGCAAAGGTAAGCGATGTATAAAAGTCCAGCTTCAGAAAGCTGAGCTAATTTAGCCTGAACTTTTGCCAGCTGCATCAAAGAGTAAGTCGCTTCCTGCATTCTTGCTCCTCCGGACTGACAGATAATCATATACGGAAGTTTGTGTGCAATACAGTAATCTACTGCTCTTCTGATCTTTTCACCCATTACAGAACCCAATGATCCACCGATGAAAGCAAAATCCATACATGAAACTACCATTTCAGTTCCTTTTACGGTTCCTACAGCGTTTCTGATAGAGTCTGTAAGCTTTGTTTTAGCTTTTACTTCTTTCAGACGGTCTTTATAAGGCTTTGTATCTTTGAAGTTTAAGATATCAATACTTTCAACATTGGCATCCAGTTCGGTAAATTTACCACCGTCAAAAAGGATGTCAAAAAATTCTGCACTTCCTATTCTTACATGAAATCCGTCTTCAGGAGAAACATAGTTATTTCTCTTTAGTTCATCATGTTCCACTACTTTTCCGGATGGAGTCTGATGCCAAAGGCCTTTGGGAACGTCTTTTTTCTCATCAGTAGAAGTGGTAATGTTTTTTGCTTTTCTTTTAAACCAGTCGAATGCCATTTTTGCTTGTATTAATGTATAAATGTAAAATGTACCAATGTAAATGCATTCCTATGAATACTTTTTACATTGGTACAAATGTACAGTTCTTATTTTAAAGTATCTACGTTATTTAAATCTTCAAATGCTTTCACCAATCTTGCAGAGAATGTGTCCTCACCTTTTCTTACCCAAACTCTTGGGTCATAGAATTTTTTGTTAGGTTTTTCTTCTCCTTCAGGGTTTCCGATCTGAGCTCTTAAATAATCAATATTGTTTACCATATAATCTCTGATACCTTCTGTGTATGCAAACTGAAGGTCAGTATCGATGTTCATTTTGATAACTCCGTAGTCGATAGCCTCTCTGATCTCTTCTAATGTAGATCCTGAACCTCCGTGGAATACAAAGTTGATAGGTTTTGCAGCTGTTCCGAATTTTTCCTGAACATATTTCTGAGAATTGTCAAGGATTTTCGGCGTAAGAACTACGTTACCTGGTTTGTAAACTCCGTGTACGTTACCGAAAGCAGCAGCGATTGTGAAGTTATCAGAAATAGCTTTTAATTTTTCATAAGTATAAGCTACGTCTTCAGGCTGAGTATATAATTTTGAGTTATCAACGTCTGAGTTGTCAACACCATCTTCTTCACCTCCTGTTACCCCGATTTCTACTTCAAGAGTCATCTGAAGCTTAGCCATTCTTTCGAAATATTTAGCAGAAATTTCAAGATTTTCTTCTAAAGACTCTTCAGAAAGGTCCAACATGTGAGAAGAGTAAAGAGATTTTCCTGTCTGCTTGAAGAATTCTTCGTTAGCATCCATCAATCCATCAATCCAAGGAAGTAATTTTTTTGCACAGTGGTCTGTGTGTAGAATTACCGTTGCTCCGTAAGCTTCTGCAAGAGTGTGAATATGTTTTGCTCCAGCAATTGCTCCTAAGATTGCAGACTTTTGTCCGTCATTGCTTAATCCTTTCCCTGCATTGAAAGCAGCTCCTCCATTTGAAAACTGAATAATTACAGGAGCGTTTAATTTCGCTGCAGTTTCCATCGTAGCGTTTACGTTGCTTGATCCAATTACGTTTACTGCAGGTAATGCAAATTTGTTTTCTTTAGCATACTGAAAGATATCAGTAACTAACTGACCTGTGGCAACTCCTGCCGGAAAAATTCTGCTCATGTTTTACTTTTTATTATAAATTTTATTAGGTGTTTTAATTTCGTGTAAAGGTAATCATTTTTAAGAAATTACTAGTTTCTTTTATCTCTGCCCCAAAGGAGCTTCTGACGGATGGTTTCATAGAAACTCAAACTGTTGGGCTGCACCAGAAGAAGTTGGAATTTTGCCTTTTTAATGATGATTTCCTTGTCGGTTTCTATATGTATCAGTCGGGAGTCTAAAGAAAGAGAGTATTGTGGTACACGGCTTTCCACCCTGAATTTTATTTCTACTTTATCATTCACAACCAACGGCCTCACATTCAGATTGTGAGGAGCAATAGGAGTAATGACAAAATTTTCATTATTGGGAGAAATGATAGGGCCTCCGCAGCTCAGAGAGTAGGCGGTAGAACCTGTAGGTGTTGAAATGATCACGCCGTCACCCCAGAATACATTCAAAAACTCGTCATTGATATATGAGTCAACGGTGATCATGGATGTTGTTTCTTTTCGGGAAACGGTAACGTCGTTTAAAGCGTAAGGAAAAACTCCCTCCAGTTTTGGAGAAACCACTTCAATGACAGAACGGCGGCTTGTTTTTACATTTCCTTTTAAGATGGAATCCAGTTCCTTAAAGGCTTCTTCTTTCGTGAAAAAAGCTAAAAATCCAAGCCTTCCTGTATTCACTCCTACCACCGGAATTTCAAGATCTTCAATAAATGTCAGAGAGTTTACAATGGTTCCGTCTCCACCAAAAGTGAAAAACAGATCCACTTCCTTATCCAGAAGATCCTGTTTGGAATTGAAAGTTTCGAATATTTTTGAAAACTGAAGTGCTTCAGCCATTTCATCATACAGAACAGATTTTACATCTCTTGCTTCAAGTTCAGAGATAAACTTACTTAAATATAGAAAAGTATCAAGATCCTTTTTCTGAGAATATATGGCTGCCTTCATGTTATATTTCTATGAATTTTTGTAAAAAACCATAACGGTCTTTAAACAGATCGGTTTTCTCATCAGAATAATATTTTTCAACGATTCTGTAGTCATACCGGTCAAAAGTAGCGTCTATCGAGGCCAGATTTTCATTGCTGATCTTTATGGTGACCTGAACTACCTCTTCAGACATAAAGCTTATAAACCCTCCGTAAAACTTCGAATTGTTGCTTTCCACAATGTTGGTAATTTCCGTCATAGAATATTTTCTGGCCGGAGTTTCTACGGTAAGAATAGCCCCTGTTTCTGAAAATAAAGGATAACGGGAAAGGTCCTGAAAAACATCTTCACAGGTAATATACCCAAGATATTTCTCATTTTTATTAATCACCGGAATCACATTGCTGCTGAAGGTATAAAACAGACGGATACTGTCCATAATATTATTGTCCTCCAGAATGGCAAAACGTTCAATCTGGTGTTCCAGATCCTTCAGTGTTCCACCATCTTCCTCATACAGGAAATCCATAGCAAGAGCTCCGTAGAAGTGATGGGATTTTTTGATGAAAACATGGGAATATCCAAAGTCTTCCAACATATTTCTGGCCGACTCTATAGAGTCAGAAAGGCTAAAACACGGAAAGTCTTTTGAGATATAGTCCTTGATAAACATTGTGCTAATTTATAAAAAATTAAATGAAACTTTTTCTGAAAACACGACTTTTTTTAAGATGAAACAAAAAAAGTGCCGTCAAAATTTGTTTGTAAAAAAAAATAAAGTACCTTTGTCGCCTTTCATTTTTACTTTTTATTAGATTTATTTCAAACTGCACTGTCTACTAAGGACATATGCAGTTTTTTTATTTTAATGCTTTTGCAAATTCCCACATCACAATTCCGGCGCACACACTTACATTAAGAGAATGCTTTGTTCCAAGCTGAGGAATTTCTAAAAATACATCAATATTCGGAAGTACTTCATCGCTGATTCCTTCCACTTCGTTTCCTAAGATCAAAGCATATTTTTTCGATCTGTCGATCGTGAAATCAGTAATAAGCCGGCTTCCTGTAGTCTGCTCAATCCCGATAATTTCGTATCCTTTGCTTTTCAGATCAGCAATCGCGTTATTGGTATCTGCGTCATGAGACCAGTCTACACTTTCCGTGGCTCCCAATGCCGCTTTATGAATCTCCCGATGGGGCGGCTGCGGTGTAATTCCGCAAAGGATTATTTTTTCAATTAAAAACGCATCTGCCGTTCTGAAAGCTGCACCTACGTTGTGCATACTTCTGATATTATCTAAAATGATGACCAACGGAATTTTTTCAACCTTCTTAAATGTTTCTACATCTATTCTGTTAAGTTCTTCCAGTTTTAGTTTCTGTACCAATTGTATTATTTTGTTGAGATTAATTTTCCGTCTTTATAGACCTCTGTTTTTTCTATGCTTCCGTCTTCACGGTAATGAACTCTGTTGCCGTTTCTTTTATCGTTGGCAAGTTCAGTTTCACGCTGTAATTTTCCAGATGGATAAAAAACTTTCCACTTTCCGGTAGCCAGCCCGTTGTCATAATGGCCAATATCTTTTATTGATTTTCCATCTTCATGAAAGGTCTTGCTTTCACCCTGTAATTTATTGAATTTATAATTGGAAATTTCAGTTATTTTACCTGCAGGAGAATAAAAAGTGGCGGTAAGACTGTTATCATAAATATTCTTCTCCCCATTTCTGAAAACTTCCTTGGAAGTAAGAACTCCATTTTTATCAAAATACGACCATTCTTTTACTTTGTATCCTTTTTTATATTCTCCTTTCGACTGCACTTTTCCGTTATCATAATAAAAAACAGCATCGCCATCCAGTTTCCCTTTTTTCCATTCCACAGTATTTTTTACCTGGCCATTGTCATAAAATTCTTTACAGGCTCCTTCCTGTAATCCGTCTTTATATCCACAAGGTTTCTGTGCCGTGATCAGGACAGAAGTGGAAAAAAACAATAGAAATAGGTGCTTCATAGCTATTTTTAATTCAAAAATAGTAAAATACTTATATTTGACTCAAAAATATACTATGAAAAAATTATTCACATTATTCATATTAATATGGGGATTTATTTACCTGAGTGCACAAAATACTTATTATCCTCAAGCTTTTTTTGATAAAAAGCTCGCAAGAGACATGCTTGGATTTGGAAACTCTACCATTGAAGGAGTGGCTTCTACCAAACAAAAAAACAACTGGGGAATCAAGCCATTACTTGGAGAAAAGCATTATGCTCCCAAAGGTACGGTTGTCATGCTTTTTCCTGTTACTCCTTATTTTGAGGAATTTTATAACATGAGAAAGAAATATGAAAATAAAAAAACCACCGTATATATGTCAGAAGAGGCTTTTAAATACAGAGTGGAAGCTTTAACCGATGACCATGGAAGATTTAAATTTGAAAAACTCAAACCCGGTAAATATTATCTTGAAACCATTGTCAACTTTACTGCAACGGCAAGTTATCAGCAGCAGACAGGAACCTCAGATGCTTATAACGGCTATGGAGCTTATCTGTATTCCACTCCTATATACAGCACCTTTTTCTACGGATATTCTGCTGCCAACAGGGAAAGCAAATTTGTAGAGATAAAACAGGATGGCGAACTTAAAGAAATCAAGCTTTAAAAGCTTGATTTTTTATTTTCTGATCATAATCTGCTGTACATTTTTCTCAATGTTCTGAGCTAAGGTTTCCATGGGAATATCATTTTCATCATTATTGAACGGGTCTTCAATTTCTTCTGCAATAAGCTCCAGGCTCATCAAAACATAATACACAAAAACAGTAAGCGGAATCATAAAAAGCCCTATTGTAATAACGTACGCAATAGGCAGCGCAAAAACATACAGAATAATAAATTTCTTGATGAAAGAAGAATAGGAGTAAGGAATCGGAGTATTTTTGATTCTTTCACAACCTCCACATACATCCAGAAATCCTGAAAGCTGGGTGTCTAAGTACAGCATTTCAACTTCAGAAACTTTTCCTTCTTTTTTTAATTGATTCAGTTTATGGCTTAATAGAATAACAATTTCACTTGGTCCATGGTTTTTCAACGAGCTTTCAATTTCAGAATAATCTTCATCCAAAGCCAGCCTTGTAGATTCCTTGGAAAGATGTTTGGCTAAAAAGTGAGGAAAGTATTTTAAATATCTGGCAATCTGCTCAGCATCCTGGCGGTTATCACCAAGAATCGTATTGATTTTTATCGCAAAGTTTCTCGTGTCATTCACCAGTTTTCCCCAAAGTTTTCGACCTTCCCACCATCTGTCATAGGCCGTATTCGTTCTGAAAACCAACAAAAGTGAAAGCACAAAACCCAGCAGAGAATGGATCATACCTACATTGCTCACTCCTGATTTTGTGGTAAGGTGCAGATATTCAACTTCCAGATACTGAATTCCCCATGAATAAAGCCCTACAAGAACCATACTCGGAAAAAGAATTTTTAAAGTATCACTTTTGTGTAAGCTGAAAAGGATTTTAATGAAATGTTTGGTATTGTAGACTCTCATAAATGCACTTATTACTACAAATATAAATTTTTCATCTGAGCTCTGCCAATAAAGTATGGAAGTGTGAAGCAGGAAGAGGGAAGTTATTGAAGCCGAAGAGAGGTCCATGTCATTTGATAAAATCTTTTTATGAAATGATGTATAGGCGTTTACAGACAAATATTAACTTCCAGCATCCATCCTCCAGCTTCCCTCGCTTTTAATCTAAATTTTCTCAGGTTTCAAAAAAACACTATTTTTATTTCGCATTAAATACAAAGTACATGATCCTCGAAAACGTAGATATTGTAGATGATATCAGTAAAGAAGATTTTCAGAAGAATTATTTTAAAAAGCAGAAACCTCTTTTAATTAAGAATTTTGCCAGCCGGTGGGAGGCTTTTGACAAATGGAATCTTGCCTATATCAAAGAAAAGGCAGGAGATCAGGAAGTTCCTTTATATGATAACAAACCGGCTGATGCCGCCAAAAGTTCTGATGCTCCGGTGACCCGGATGAAAATGAAGGACTATATTGATACCATCAAAAGCAAACCTTCAGATCTGCGAATTTTTTTCTATATCATCACAGACAGGCTTCCCGAGTTACTGAAAAATTTCACCTATCCTGATCTTGGAATAAAGTTCTTTAAAAGACTGCCGACTTTGTTTTTCGGTGGAAGTGAGGCTCATGTTTTAATGCATTACGATGTGGATTTAGGTGATTTTATGCATATCCATTTTGAAGGAAAGAAAAGGATTTTATTATTTGATCAGAAGCAGTCGCCCTTTTTATATAAAGTTCCTTTGTCTGTGCATACCATTTACGAGGTTGATTATGAAAATCCTGATTATGAGAAATTTCCGGCACTGAAATATGCCAAAGGATACGAAATCTTCATGGAGCATGGTGATGCCCTCTTTATTCCAGGAGCATTCTGGCATTTCAACAGATATCTTGAACCTGGGTTTTCCCTTTCTTTAAGAGCGCTTCCCAATAAGCCCAATGTCTTTGCCAGTATGCTGTACCATGTCTTCATTATGAGGTACACGGATAAACTGATGCGAAAACTTTTCAAAGCTAAATGGGTGAATTACAAGCAGAAATGGGCCTATAAGAAAAGTTCAGATGCTTTGGAAAAGCACCTTTCTTAATGATAAGAATTAGAGTTTAGATAATTTTTAACGCATTGAACGCTAGTTTAATGCTTATCTGTTTATAAAGGGTCGCAAAGGCGTTTCACTCAGCGAGGAAAGCACTTCAATTGCTAAATGAAATGCCTTTGCGAACGAAAATAAGAAGCATCAATATCAATTTTCTTTGCTTCTTAGCATTAAATTTAAAATCAATTTATTTATTAATAAGACCGAAGATCGTTGCATCTACAAATTTCCCTTTTTCAAAGAAATAATCTTTCAACGTTCCTTCTTTGCTGAAATTTAAAGAAGATAACAGCCTTTCAGAAGAAATATTGGAAGGATCTATGAAAGCATCTACACGGTGGAGCCTCATACTTTCAAATCCATAGGTCAGAATCGGAAGAATCGCTTCTTTCATATAGGATTGCTGCCAGAATTCGGGATTGAGTTCATAACCAATTTCAGCCCGGAAATGCTCTTTGTACCAGTTGTGATAGCCGCAGGTTCCAATAACTTTTCCATGGGATTTTAGTTCCAGAGCCCATCTGAAACCTTTTCCTTTTTCGAATTCACTGTTAAAATGCTGGATAATGCGCCGGGAATCATCTTCGGTTTTGAAGGTTTCCAGGTCATAATATTCCATAACTTCATCCAGAGAAAAGTATTCAAACAGGTCCTGGGTATCATTAAAAGTAAGCTGGCGCAAAATAAGCCTTTCAGTCTCTAAGACAGGAAATTCCATAAATAATGTGATTTGACAGGCGAAAAGTACGATTAATTACTGATAAAGAAAAGTCGGGAAGATTAACCCTTAAACAATTCTATTACCCTGAATTTATTTTTTTAAATTTGGGGCTCATTTTTTACTATGGCAAAAACGAAGAAGGAAACTCCATTAATGACTCAGTATAATACCATCAAGGGTAAATATCCGGATGCGCTTTTACTTTTCAGAGTGGGAGACTTTTATGAAACTTTTGGGCAGGATGCCGTGAAAACATCCCAGATTCTGGGTATTGTTCTTACCAAAAGAAACAATGGAGAAGGCAGTGTAGAGCTTGCAGGATTTCCGCATCACTCAATAGATTCTTATCTTCCCAAGCTGGTAAGAGCCGGGATGAGGGTTGCAATCTGTGATCAGCTGGAAGATCCTAAAATGGTGAAAGGAATTGTAAAACGTGGTGTTACTGAATTGGTTACACCGGGCGTTACTTTCAATGACCAGGTTTTGAATTCCAAAAAGAACAACTTCCTCCTTTCATTACATAAGGAAAAAGAGAAGTATGGAATTGCTTTAGTAGATATCTCCACAGGAGAGTTTCTGGTAAGTGAAGGAAACCTGGAAAAGCTTTTGCACATTGTCAATACTTTTGACCCGAGTGAAATTATTTTCCAGAGAAGCACACAGATTCCGGAGCAGATTAAAAATAAAAATGCTTTTAAGCTTGAAGACTGGGCTTTCCAATATAATTTTGCCTATGAAAAATTAACCAATCACTTTAAAACCAATTCATTAAAAGGGTTTGGAGTGGAAGGTCTTCCACTGGCGATTACAGCAGCAGGAGCTATTTTTGCATATCTCGTAGAAGATACCCATCATAATCTGCTGGCTCATATTACGAAACTGCAGATCATTCCTCAGGAAGATTATCTGATGATGGATAATTTTACCCTGAGAAACCTTGAAATTGTTTATCCAAGCAACCCACAGGGGAAATCTCTGCTGGATATCATTGATAAAACATCTACTCCGATGGGAGGAAGATTATTGAGAAGGAGAATTATCCTTCCTTTAAAATCTGTGGATGAGATTATGAGGAGACTTTCCCTGATTGATTTCTTGAACGAAAATGATCCTCTGAAATATGAAATCTGCCAGCTTCTGAAATCAATTTCAGATCTTGACAGGTTGATGGGAAAACTGGCCGCAGAGAAAATTTCACCTAAAGAACTTGGGTATTTACGCCAAAGTTTAATTAATATCCATAAAATCAAAGCGTTATTGCATCCTCATGCAGATGTGCTGGCGTGGTTAGAGCCTTTATTTGATCTGGAAGAATTGATTAAATTCCTGCAGAATCATCTTAACGAAGAACTTCCGGTAAGTATTGCCAAAGGAAATATCATTAAAGAAGGCGTTTCTGAAGAGCTGGACCGACTGAGAAATCTTCAGAGCAAAGGACGGGGTTTCTTAGATGAAATGTGCCAGAGAGAGATTGAAAGAACAGGAATTACCAGCCTTAAAATTGATTTTAATAATGTGTTCGGATACTATATTGAAGTTCGGAACACTCACAAAGATAAAGTTCCTGATGACTGGGTAAGAAAGCAGACTTTAGTAAATGCTGAAAGATATATTACCGAAGAATTAAAGGAATATGAAAATCAGATCCTTGGTGCGGAAGAAAAAATAGGTGTTCTGGAAACTTCACTCTACAGAAATGTATGTGGTGAAACAATGGTTTACATCGATCAGATCCAGGGGAATTCCAATATCATTGCCCAGCTTGATGTGGCTGCGGGATTGTCTGAACTTGCTGTATCTGAGAGTTATACAAAGCCCGTTTTGAATGACGGCTATGCGATCGATTTAAAAGAAGCAAGGCATCCGATTATTGAAAATGCACTTCCGTTAGGAGAAAAATATATCCCGAATGATATCTTCCTGGATAAGGATTCGCAGCAGATTATCATGGTGACAGGGCCCAACATGGCCGGTAAATCGGCAATTCTGCGTCAGACCGCTATTGTATGTCTTTTGGCACAGATCGGAAGTTTTGTCCCTGCAAAATATGCGGAAATCGGGATGCTGGATAAAATCTTTACAAGGGTAGGAGCTACCGATAATATTTCTGCCGGAGAATCTACTTTCATGGTAGAAATGAACGAGGCAGCCAATATTCTGAACAATATTTCAGAACGAAGCCTGATCTTATTAGATGAAATCGGCCGTGGAACTTCTACTTATGACGGAGTTTCTATTGCATGGGCGATTGCAGAATATCTTCATCAGCATCCAACGCAGGCAAAAACATTATTTGCTACGCACTATCACGAATTGAATGAGATGACCGTCAATTTCGAAAGGGTGAAAAATTTCCACGTTTCTATTCAGGAAAACAAAGGAAATATCATTTTCCTGAGAAAGCTTGTTCCGGGCGGAAGCGAACACAGTTTCGGTATCCACGTTGCAAAACTGGCCGGGATGCCTGCTAAAGTGGTAAACAGGGCCAATGAAATTCTTAAAACACTTGAAGCAAGCAGAACTCAGGGAAGTGGAAGTACTTCAGAAAGCATTAAAAGAGTGACAGAAGAAAATATGCAGCTTTCATTCTTCCAGCTCGATGATCCTGTTCTGGAGAATATTCGTGAAGAACTGACGAAAATAGATATCAATACGTTAACACCGATTGAAGCTTTAATGAAGCTGAATGCGATAAAAAAAATGATTGGAGGGTAATCCAATCATTTTTTTTAATGCTAAAAGTCTGATTAGCAGCAGTAACCGTCATTGCCCCTCGGGCCGATAATAAGGAAGTGGCTGACTCCTCTTAGTTTGCATAATCCTTCAGCGCAGGCAGCTGCCCCTCCGTTGATTTCCTTGAGCTCAGCTTTGTTGAGTTTCCTCGTTTTCAGGTTTGAATTTTTCATATTCCTTGTTTAAATAGTATAAACCTGGTTAACAACAAAATCCATCCTGCATGCCGGGAACTCCGTATCGCTCTTCTCCGGTATTCGGATCTGTGCAGCTTATCACTCTTGGGCAGATCGGTCTGTTGGCTCCCCCGCTGATCTCTTTCAGCTCATTTTTGCTAAGTTTTCTTTTCTGATTTTTTGAATTTTTCATAATAATTTTAATTTGGTAAAAGCTAATTTACAAGTTATTTTAATAGCTACAAAATATTGTGATTCAAATTGTTAACTTTTTGCAAAAGATTTCTCCTTCACAAAAAAAGATTGAGGCCGCACCTCAATCTTAGTATCTAACAAAGCTTTTGCTATTAACAGCAGTATCCGTTTCTTCCTACGGGCCCGATTACATATTCCCCGTCACCTCTGTCGCAAAGTCCTTCCGGGCATACAACAGGTCCATTACCTCCGTTAATTTCTTTCAGTTCGCTTTTTGTTAATTTTCTTTTCTGAGCGTTTGATTTTTTCATGATGATTTGATTAGGGTTATTGTTTTATTTAATTTGTATGCATTAACAGCATAAACCGTCTTTTCCTACAAGACCAGGTACCGGTTCAACAGAGTCAGGCAGCATGCAGAATCCACGCAGACACCTTGGAGAAAATGCTCCTCCGTTAATTTTTTTTAATTCACTTTTTGAAAGCTTTTTGGGCTGAATGTTTTGTTTTTTCATGGTAATTTAGTTTTTGATTCAACCCAAATATACAAAACCATTCATATAATTCTATCAATTGTGATAAAATTAACATATGTGTTAATGAAAACAAAAAGAGCGCCTTAAGCGCTCCATTGTATTATAAATGATTATATTCGTAAGTGTTCATTTCACTATTTGTTACCCCAGTTCCTGTCTTATTATAGTATGTTTTGACATTCTTTGTAGGATATCCGCTGCTATTATACTCATAAACGCATTTAAAGATTCCCCATTCCCCACTTCCTGCTCCGTTGTTATAATTAAGAACATGATTATAACTTAGTATATTGTGTACGGATCCGTTTTCATCTTCCGTATCAATAATTTTTAAAAACCCTGTTATATTTTTAAAAGGGACATTTTTGGTATCATACACAATAGGTTGTAAAGCACCTGTTGCACTGTGAAAACCGCCTGTATTACTGGGTACTGATGCCGTTTCTGTCCAGCTGCTAAGAGAACCGTCGGCATTTAATGTGGCCGTTTTGCTGCCTGTTCGTACGGCTGAAGATCCGGTAAAGCTTGCTGTATACGTGATTTTTACACTATTACCGGAAAGATAGTTATAATTGGTTTCTACCGTAGAAATAGTTCCGGACGTAAGGTAAGTCTCACTGTATGTTTTTTTGCTCAATCTGCTGCTTCCATCATAAACATAGGTTGTTTTATAGCTGGTGCTTGAACCCGTTGTTACCTGCTGGGTAATCAGATCTCCTGAATAACTGAAAGAGGTCACTTCACCATTGGTAATGTTTTTAATCTGGGAGATTTTTGAGCCATTGTAAGTATAAGTTGAGGTCTCTCCGTCAGCAACCATTTTTGTTACTAAAACCGGGCTGTTATCATTATTATTTTGATTGTTGTTGGATGAATCTGTATCATCATTGCTGCTTGAGCAGGATGCCAAAAAGAAAACTGGCAGCAGTAAATAAGCTTTTTTCATGGTTTTAATTTAAGCCGTAAAAATATCAAAAAAATGAATCAATGGACAAATAAATTATTCTTTTGTAAGAAATTGATCCAATAGGTGAATTTTATTTTTGTATATTGATGATTTGTAGTTGTTTGTATTTTAAAAATGAAAAATATAGTAAAAATATCAGCCCTGTTTGTGTGCTGCTCGGTTTTCAAAGCCCAGCAGACGGAAGTTTCTGTCGTAAAATATGAAGACCTGGAGAAGCGTATTCAGCAGGAACATGATAAATTGCTTGTTGTGAACTTCTGGTCTACAACCTGCGGTCCATGTGTAAAAGAGCTGCCTCATTTTATGGAAGTAAATACTAAATATGCAGGTAATCAGATGTATAAGATGATTCTGGTTTCATTGGACAGGTCAGCTGATAAAGAAAGAGTAATAAAATTCATTAAAAATAAAAGCCTTACTGCTGAAGTACTTCTGTTGGATGATATCAAAAGAATGAATACCTGGATTCCAAGGTTTGAAAAAGACTGGGACGGGAATATTCCGGTAACGCTGTTCTATAAAAACGGATCAAAAATCTATTTCAACGACGGTGAAATGAGCAAAGAAGATCTCGAAAAAACAATTAAAGAAAACCTGTAATAAATAATCGATTATGAAAAACCTGAAAATTGTAATGACCGCATTTGTCGTTGGGCTGGGATTACTGAACTTTACAACGAAAGATGATCATAAGACTACAGATAAGAGCGTGAATGTTTCATCTGTAAAAGGCTACGAAATAGGGGATGAAGCCACTGATTTTAAGCTTAAAAATATTGACGGGAAAATGGTTTCGTTAAGTGATTTCAAAAGCGCAAAGGGATTCATTGTAGTATTTACCTGCAATCATTGCCCGTACGCAAAGAAATATGAAGACAGGATTATTGAGCTGGACAAAAAGTATAAAGCTCAGGGATATCCGGTCATTGCCATCAATCCGAATGATCCCAACGTACAGCCGGAAGACGGTTATCAGCAGATGATTGAAAGAGCAAAGCAGAAAGGATTTACTTTTCCCTATCTTGTAGATGAAGGGCAGAAAATTTATCCACAGTACGGAGCAACAAAGACACCGCATGTTTTTGTACTGAAAAGAGAAAACGGAAAGAATATCGTAAAATACATTGGTGCTATCGATAATAATTATGATAACCCGAATGATGTATCAGAATATTATGCACAGGATGCAGTAAATGCTCTGATCAAGGGGGAAATGGTGAAAACATCTAAAACTGTAGCCATCGGATGTACAATTAAAGTGAAGAAATAATATATTTGTTCCTGTAAAAATAAATCGGTGTTCATTGAATACCGATTTTTTATGCCTAATCCCAATTTGAAATGAAATTCCGATTCAGCCTGAAATATCTCCTTCTTACAATTTTTATTTTTCTTGCAGAAGTACTGATTGCCACCAAACTTAATGATATTTTCTTTGTGAGAGCTTATCTTGGAGATGTTATTGTGGTCATGCTTCTTTACACGTTTGTAAAAAGTTTTGTAAAAGTAAATGATCAGAAGCTGATCCCGGGAATTCTTATTTTTTCCTTTGCGGTAGAATTTGCACAGTATTTCCATATTGCAGAAAAACTAGGCTTCCGTCCTGGAAGCCTGATGTATATTGTCATTGGAAACTCTTTTTCCTGGATTGACAACCTTTGCTATGCCATAGGCTGTCTGCTGCTCTATATTTTCGTAAAGATGACAAACAGTGATGGCTTAACCTCAACCCCTAATCCCTGATTCCCTACAACCTATTCTCTATCTGCCAAAACTATCATATTTATCCTCTGCATATTTGGTAAATCGGTTCAGTAAAGCCACATTTTCTTTTTCCAGAGGAGAAAGATCATTGTCCACATTATTAGAAACGGGGATATACCAATCTGTCTGCTCAAAGAAATTTCTGTAGGTTTCTTTTTTGAAAGAGTAACCATGTCTTGCAAATACAGAGTTTTTGATGATCTCGATATCCAGTTTTCTTAAATTTTTAAGGTCTTTTTCTGTGAGTTTCTGCTTGGATGCATTCAGCCTGAAAATGGCTTCAGAGGCTATACGGTTTTTAGAGGTTTTATAGCTTTCTGTTTTTCCTGTTTCCTCATCGGTGTATTTTTCGGTAAACTCTTTCGGGTTTGACCAGTCTACGAGGTCAGAATCCTTATCCAGCATGAAATTCGGATTGTAAACAAACTCTTTTTTAGTCAGTTTAAGCGTTTTTGAAGGTGCTTTAACACTTGTTTTATCAAAGGCATTCCACTTTCCGGTTAAGCTGTCACCTTTTAATTTTACCTCAAACCTTCCGTCTGTTTTGTCATTGCCGGGTTCATCCAGTACAAAAGATGCCGTGGATTCATTGAAAACACCTCTGAACGGGCGTTGGTTACCGTTAACGATACTTTGTCCATATACGCTGTCCTGGGTGATTCTGTTAATCTTTAAAGAAATTCTCTTGTAGTTGCTGACATCATATTCTGAGCCGTCTGTTGGGTCAACAACCTTTTCCATGCCGGCAAATTCACCGGTATAAATTCCGTAATATTCTTTGTGGACCTCGGGGATTATCACAGAGTCTTTCTTTGCAGTCAGAGAATCTTTTCCTGATTCAGTAGTCTTTCCCTCTTTTTTGCAGCTTAACAGAGAAACTGTAAGCAGGGAAATCAATGTGTAATTTAGAATTTTCATATAAGTTTTTTTGTGATTAAATATTCAATAATAAGGATGTTGGGAATCCAGCCCAGCCATGCAATGATCTGATAGACATCCATAGGATTGGGATGAAATAAATATACAATAATTACTTTCCACATTCTCAGGGTAATAGCAGATAAAGTAAAAGCAAAGCTCCGCCACATCCATTGTTTGTGTTCTTTGAACCTTTTCTGTCTCGCCAGCAGATACGCTTTCAACGTTGAAAACCACCATAAAAATCCTAAAATAACAAAAGAAATTTTTGACAGAAGGCCTCCGTTGGCAAAAACTCCCATATAAATTCCTGAAGGTGCTGCAAAAATCAGAATGAGAAAAATATATATTTTTCCCATATTCCTGTGGAAATTTTTTACACCAAAATTCTTTCTGAGGAGGGCAAGAAAGCCTGAAAGAAGTACAAAAATACTCGTATAAACATGAGTATAGAAAAACGAAAGATATTCCGGTCTTTCCAATACTTCTGTCTGTTTAATCATCAGAAAGCTGACTTCAGGATTATAAGGAATATATTCTAATGTAATCTCAAGCATCAGCCAAAAGAAATACCCGAACCCTAAAACTAAAAGGGTTTTAAAGAAAAAGGCAGTATTTCTTTTGGCAGAGAGCATCGGCTGTTAATCAAGTTTTATCGTAAGAGGAAAAGTATAATAGCTACGGGCAATACGACCCTTGGATTCTGCTGGTTTCCATTTAGCTTTCAGAGATTTTATAGCTCTTTCTATTTCTTTATTGAAATCGGCATTATCACCAGTTACTGTGATATCTTCTATTTTACCTTTGATATTAACTATAAACTTTGCCCTCGCTGTGATTGTTCCTTCTATTCCTCCCACATTTATTTTTTTCGTCCTTATTCTGTCAGCAATATCTTTTCGAAGTGCCATCCATCCTCCGGGATATTCTGCAGACTTTGAGTCTTTCGACAAAACATGCTCTTCAGACTGATCTTTAGCCGGTAGAATTTCAGTTTCCTTTACCTGAGAAAATGCGAACCCAAATCCAAGACATAAAATGAATGTTATTATTTTTTTCATGATTTGGTTTTTAGTTATTTATTTTCAAAGAAATCAAGCACTAATTCATTGAATAATTCCGGTTTTTCTTCAGGAACATAATGATTGGCATTGGGGATAATAGCTAATTGTCCTTTTGGGATGGATTCTGCGATTTTTACCGTATGTTCTGTTTTTATAAGATCATTATCACCAGCAATGATTAATGATGGGCACTGAATTTTATTCAGGTCTTGATACTTCCATTGAGGATACTTCAAATCCAGATTCAGAAGATCAATAAAGATGTCATTTTTATGGTCTTTGTTCTCTTTAGTAAGGCTTACAAGCATTTCTTTCATGGATTTTAAATCATGATCTTTCACTCCTTCCGGAAAAATATTGGCTCCTGAACAGGCAATTTTGTCTACCATTTCGGGGTATTTCATGGCCATAGACAGTGCGAGAATTCCTCCGTCACTCCAGCCCAGAATTTTTGCTTTTTTGATGTTGAGCTTCTCTAAAAACTGCTTAAGATCCTCTGTCTGAATATCAAAAGTAAGTTCTTTTGTTTTGTCATAAGTAGACCTTCCTCTTTCGCGGCAATCGACAATAATCACTTTATATTTTTTAGCAAAGGTGTCCTTCTGGTTCATAAAGGCACTGATGGATTGGCCATTGCCATGAAGCATAAGAACCGGCTCACCTTCTCCATAGACTTCATAATATAATTTGATACCATTAACATCCATAAATTTTCCTTCCGGCATTGTTCCGATAATACCACGACCTTTGATCAACAAAGATTTGTTGCCACTGAATGGATGATAATCCGAAGTTTCAATGGTAAAATGTTTTACGTGCTTTATGTTCTGAGAATGGATTCCTTCAAACCAGCCACCGGATGTGATATCTTTCTCAAAACCTGAGTTTTCCAAAGGGATTTCAATCCACTTTTTTGACTTTCCATCATTAACTTCCAGCTTAAAATCGTCAAAATAAAAATCGCCGTTGTTTTGTGCAAAAGCTCCGATAGTCATGGTCTTCGCAGATGGATTGATGGTTCCCTTTATTTCGTAGGTTTTCCATTCATGGGTTACCTGGATTCCATAATATTGATTTTCAAAGAAACTTGTAGAGTCATCTTTATTATTTATTCTGCTCCATAATCCACAATTGGAGCCATTATCCTCATTGTCTTTTCTGATTTTTGCCGTTATACGGAAGTTCCAATTCTGTTTATGCTCTATATTGACAGCTTGTGTGAATGATGTCCAGTCAGAGATGATTGTTTTTTCCTGGCTGTATCCTAAAAAGAACCAGAGTAAAAGAAAGAAACCGAAATTTTTTTTCATGTATTTAGTTTTTATTAAAAGTAATCATTTTTTACAAGCTGTTAAGATCCTGTGCAATCAGCCATCCCTCACTCCAGCATGCCTGGAAATTGAATCCTCCGGTCACGGCGTCAATATTCAGAACTTCTCCGGCAATATAGAAATTGGGAAGTAATTTGGAAGACATGTTTTTGAAGTTAATTTCCTTTAAATCAATACCTCCGGCCGTTACGAACTCGTCTTTAAATGTCGATTTTCCGGTTACTTGAAACTTCTTTTTGCAAAGATTTTCCAGAACTTTCTGCATTTCTTTTCCGGAAATATTAGCCACCTGTTTGTTGAGATCAACCTTTGAGATCTCTAAAATTTTCTGCCAGAACCGGTTGGTAATATCAAAGATCTTAGATTGTCCGATGGTTTTTTTAGGATTGCTTTGCTTGAAATTCTGGAACATTTCTTCCGCTTCATCTATTTCAACAGAAACGAAATTCACTTCAATTTCAAAGTTATATTTCAACTTTGCCAGGCTTATCGCTTCCCATGCAGAAATTTTCAGAACAGCAGGCCCGGAAAGCCCCCAATGCGTAATAAGCAAAGGTCCGCTTTCTTCAGTTTTCAGCTTAGGAATAGAAATTCCTGCATTTTCAAAGCTTGTTCCCGGAAGATCTTTCAGCAATTCATCTTTAATATTGAATGTGAAAAGCGAAGGGACAAGGTCAACAATCTTATGACCAAGATTTTCGACAATTTTCAACGATTTTGGCGAACTTCCGGTCGTATAAACGATATAATCTGCTTCAAAATCTCCGGAATTGGTCTTTACAATATATTTTTCGTCCTGCTTTTCAATCTCTTTTACCGTACATTTTGTTTTTATGGAAATATTTTTCTTTTGCGTTTCATTCAGAAAAGTATTGATGATGGTCTGGGAAGAGTTGCTTTCCGGGAAAGTTCTGTTATCATTTTCAATTTTCAAGGGAACATTTCGTTGATCGAACCATTCCATGGTATCACCAGGCTGAAATTTAGTAAAAACACTTAGCAATTCTTTATTTCCACGGGGATAAAACTGAACAAGTTCTCTTGGATCAAAGCATGCGTGCGTCACATTGCAGCGTCCGCCTCCGGAAATTTTAACTTTCTGAAGGACATCTGAGTTCTGTTCTAAAATCGTAATTGTATATTTCTTTTCGTCAAGATTAGATGCGCAGAAAAAGCCTGCAGCACCGCCTCCGATAATAATGATCTGTTTCATGTATGGGTAATCCTATGCGGAAGATTATTTTTTCAAAAGTACAATTTTTATAAACCATCTTATTTGAGTATTTTTGAAGATTATAATTTTAATTATATCAAAAACGATTTTCATATGATTTTCTACCATAAATTTGAAGTAAGATGGAGCGATCTTGATGCCAACAAGCACCTTGCCAATTCATCATATGTACAATATTGTGCACAGGCCAGAATGGCTTTTATGACTAAAGAGAAAATGGGGGTTACCCAGCTGAGCAGATGGGGAATCGGCCCGGTGATCCTGCATGAAAGATATTCTTTCTTCAAAGAGATCTATGCTGATCAGACGGTAATCGTAAGTGTGGAAATAGACGGATGTGCAGAGGATTCTTCCATCTACCGTTTCGTACACAAATTCTATACACCTGACGGAATGCACTGTGCCACGGCAGAAGCTACAGGCGTATGGATTGATATGATGCTTAGAAAAATGACCACTCCGCCGGATGATGTAGTGGAAGCAATGAATAAATATAAAACCCCGGACACTGTTGTACTATCAAAGGAAGACTTCAAGAAGTTTCCTTTCCACCCGCACAATATTGACCCGGCAGAACTTACTCGATAATTCAAAGTTTAAAATTCAAGGTTTGATGTTTAAAGTTTGAGAAGCAATTTTTTACATCATTCATACTTTTTACATTAAGCATTAATACAAAAAATCATGTTTGAAGATAAATCACAGGAGCTGACGCCCATTTCAAAATTAGGAGAATTTGGTCTTATTAAACATTTGACAGAGTATTTTCCGTTATCCAATGAATCTTCAGAACTTGGAGTAGGAGATGATGCGGCGGTCATTAATCCAGGTAGCAAAAAAGTAGTTCTTACAACAGATGTATTGGCGGAAGGAGTCCATTTTAACCTGGGCTATGTTCCTTTAAAGCATTTAGGATATAAAGCGGTGGTCGTAAACCTAAGTGATATTGCTGCGATGAATGCGACGCCTACACAGATACTGGTTTCCCTTGCGGTATCCAACCGTTTTCCTGTGGAAGCTTTAGAAGAAATCTATTCCGGAATTCAGGCTGCTTGCGGAAGGTACAAAGTTGACCTGGTTGGAGGTGATACAACAAGCTCCAACTCAGGGCTTGTGATGAGCATTACGGCTGTAGGAATTGAAAATGAAGAAAACATCGTAAAAAGAAGCGGAGCAAAACCAAATGATCTTCTTGTTGTAACAGGAGATTTAGGTGGAGCCTATATGGGGTTACAGATTCTGGAAAGAGAACATGCCGTTTACCTTGCCGATCCGAATATGCAGCCTGAAATGGAAGGCTATGATTATATCCTGGAAAGACAACTGAAGCCTGAAGCAAGAACAGACGTTAAAACAATCCTGGAAGAACTGGATATTAAACCAACTTCTATGATTGATATTTCAGACGGTCTGGCTTCCGAAATCCTTCACCTTTCAGACCAATCCAATGTTGGATTCAGATTGTATGAGGAAAAAATTCCGTTGGACAATCTTACCATTTCTACAGCAGATGAAATGAACTTAAACCCGGTAATGACTGCTTTAAGCGGTGGTGAAGATTATGAACTTCTGTTCACGATTTCACCAAATGATTTTGATAAAATTAAAAACCATCCTGATTTTACCATTATAGGACATGCCGTAGAAAAAGAAGATGGAAACTTTATGGTGGCAAGAGGATCCAACCAGCTGGTAGCCCTTACTGCTCAGGGATGGGATGCTTTTTTAAACCAATAAAATGTATACTTTTACAGTACTACCATGTTTAGTAATTATAACGTTTGTAATAGTTACTTTATATAAACATTACATAAAAAAACGAAATCAGAACTTGAAAGAGTCTTTCGTTTTTGTCTTATTTTTTGTGAGCATCTGGAGCTTAATTTATTATTTTGTTTTCAGCTGAACGAAAGGTAGGCTGGAAAAGCATATCAATAAAATTGAAAAATTATATTTAATTTTAAATATTGTAAGAAAACCGCAGCACTTTTTTTGCTGTGGTTTTTGTTTCCAGTTAATTATTTTACACCATAATAATGATTACGCCTGAAAAAGAAATTCCCGTTCACCATCTGACCTCTGAAGAGTTTCAGATGAGTACACTGAGCGCAGCGGGCCCGGAGAATTTTCATGATGTTCACCGGCATAATTTTTTTGAAATCATCTGGTTCAGGGAAGTGTATGAAAACAGCCGCTTGGAACTGGATTTTGAAAGCTATAAACTGGAAAATAATCAAATCTGTATCATTGCACCAGGCCAAGCTTTTAATATGAAGCTGGAAGGAGAGGAAGGGTATGCAATGGCAATAAGCAGGGAAATTTTCACCGAAGTATGTGATATAGAATCAGTACTTAACGGAGGTGAGCTTCCCTTTTTTTTACATCCAAAGAATGAAAAAACCTGCAGTACAATCATATCTCTGATGGAGCAGGAGTATACAACAAAATCAAGAACAGCACTTTTAAAGGCTTATCTGCAAGCATTTTGTATCATCATCGGGGAGCAGATTATCCCTCAGGAGCCTTTATTGAATGACCGTCAACGTATTCAGGAGCTGGTGGGACTTATTGACAAACATTATATCGTGCATAAAGAGACTGGTTTTTATGCCGGTCAGTTAAAGATAAGTACCCATCATCTTAATGATATTGTGCGCCATCTGAGAGGAACGACTGTAAAAAAGATGATTTCTCAGCGTCTTGTCCTCGAGGCGAAAAGAGAGCTTAGCTTCGGAGCACTCACGGTGAAGGAAATTGCTTTTAAGCTAGGATTTAACGATGCTTCATATTTTTCAAGGTTTTTTAAGAAACATACGGGGCAAAATCCCGACAATTTTAAGAATATTGAAAAAAGATAATCCTCAATATTTACCACAATAATAGAGTGAAACTAATATTTTTCATTTGTTGTTCTATTTAAATCTTCAGTTTGTCCTATACTTTCTTCAGTTCTTTTATTGAAAAACGATGCTTTTTACAGCAATTTTGCAGCTGAAAAAATCGCCTGCGAAGGCTTATTGTTATTTATGAAGAAGAATTTAAGTATTGTAGTGTTTATTCTTGCACTGCTCAACACACTGGAGTCGTTAAGTATAGATCTTTATCTTCCCGCTTTCCCAAGTATGGCCGAAATCTTTAAAACGGATATCGGGCATATTCAGATCTCTATTTCGGTATTCTTTGCCGGATTTGCATTCGGACAGCTTTTGTGGGGGCCTTTATCTGATAAAAAAGGTCGTAAACCAATGCTGTATTGCGGACTTTTACTTTTTATTATAGGAGCAACCGCCATCTATTTTACCTCAGATATTTATGTTTTGTGGGCCATGCGTTTTCTGCAGGCATTTGGTGGAAGTGCCGGGATTGTGATCGGAAGGGCTATTATTATTGATCTCTATGATAAGCATAAAGCAGTCACCATCTTTTCGCAGCAGTCGCAGATCAGTGGAATAGCACCCATTGTGGCCCCTCTGTTGGGAAGTGTATTCCTTAAATTCTGGGGCTGGAACAGTTCTTTTGCTTTTTTATGTATCATGGGACTGATCACATTTTTCATGGTCTATAAGTATGTACCGGAAACCAATACCAGAATCAAGCTTTCCGATGATGAAATACCGGATGAAAAAGGATTAAAGGATCAGTTGAAAATGATTATCTCCAACAGGGATTTTATCAACAGTACCATCGTGGGAAGTATCGCGTTTGCCTCTTTGATTATTTACATCTCCAATGCCCCGTTTTTATTTATGGAGATTCATGGATTTTCGAGCAGTACATTCAGCTTTATTTTTGCTTTTAATTCTTTAGCATTGATAACGGCAGCTTATATTACACCCAAACTGATCAAAAGAATAAGCAATTCCACTCTTTTATTTGCTGCTACAATTGTGTTGTTCTTGGTATGTACACTTCATATTCTGGTTGCGGCTGAAAACCTTTCTGTAGCATTGGAAATTGCAATGTTGTACCTGTCATTGCTGGCTATTGGTATATTATTTCCCATCACATCAGCTCATGCCTTATCGCCATTCAAAGAGGGAAGAGGAACAGCTGCTGCATTACTTGGTTTTATGCAGCTGATGGTTACATTTTTAATGTCAGCATTGCTGGGCTTTTTAGAAGCAGATTCCATCATTCCAATGGTGGTAACGCGTTCTGCCATGGCGTTGATTGCCGTATGGTTCGGTTATCGCATTTTTAAGACTCAAAAAGTGACTGCAGCATTGGTTGCCCAACCTGGAAATTAATCCTCGTATTTGATCCTGTTGTCATACAATCCGGGCACTTAATCAAGTAATTTTTGTAAAAAATGGTCAAAGGGTTCTCTTTGCATAAAATTTAAAATATGAAAAGAACCCTTTTGACAGCTTTATGCTGTATATTACCATTAGGATACTGGATAAATGCACAGTCCGGGCTCTCTGCAGAGCTTAAAACAGAATACATTCCTGCATCCAATTACATCCGTCCGGAAGACAGTACAAAGACCAATTCCAAAAGCGATTTTAAAAGAGTAGATCTGAATCTAAGCATTCCTTTATCTGTAAAAAAAGATACTGATGGAAAAGTAAGGGCATGGTCTATGCTGCTGAGCGGATCATACGCAAAGATGACTCACAAAAATTACGAAACAGCATTATTTCCGGATCAGATGCTGAACGCACAGGTCGGAATACAGCATATGAGACCTTTAGGTAAAAAGTGGAGTATGATGATGACGGCATCCGTAGGAGTGTATACAGACCTTGAGAAAATAGATTTCGATGATTTACTGGGGCAGGGCGGAATTTTGTTTATCAGGCATTTTAATCCAAACCTTTCGTTAGGAGCCGGGCCGGTGCTAACTACTGCTTTTGGGGTCCCTATGATTTTACCATGGATTTATTTCGACTGGAAGACCAACGGAAAGATTAAATTCAAGATCAACTTCCCGGAAGGAATGGAAGCCGGATATCTTTTCTCGGATAAATTTGCTTTAAAAACCGTTGTAGAACTGAACGGAATGACGGCAGAGAGAAGTATAAACGGAAAATCGATGTTGTTAGGGTATCAGCAGATCACCGCAGGGCTCAGGCCGGAATTAAAAATCAATGACAGGCTCACCGTACGTCTCACGGGAGGAACAGCGATATTGAGAAGCTTTAGTGAAAATGACCGGAAAATCAGCAGCATTTTCAGAGACAAAAAAATAGCTGATCCAAGATTTTCAAGTACATTTTACGCTGCAGTATCATTACGCTGGAATCTGCCTTAAAAAAAGCCGGAAACCGGAATTATTACATTCCCCGTTTCCGGCTTCTTTCAGTTACTTGCTGATTAATTTCTTGTAAACCACTTGGTTAAGCAATTCTTCTTTGCGGGTCCGGGAGATGGGAAGCTCAATTTTATTAATAAAAAGACGTCCTCCGGAAATCATATCAATATGGGTAATATTGATGAGGTATGATTTATGAATCCTGAAAAAATGATCCGAAGGAAGTGATTCTTCAATCGCTTTCATCGTCTGATGGATAATCAACGATTTATCTTTAAAATGAAGCCTGGTATAATTCTGCATACTCTCAATGTACAGAATATCAACCCAGGAAACTTTAATGAAAGTATCAGACTGTCTCACATACAGGAAAGGATCATCCAATGAAGTGTTTTTTTTCAGCTTTTCACTGATAATAAATTGCTGCTGAGCCTTATTTACCGCCTGGTAAAACCGGTTGAAGGCAATGGGTTTTAACAGATAATCAACCACCTGCAGCCGAAATCCTTCCAGCGCATATTCGGAATAAGCGGTAGTGAGAATACATAAAGGAGGATTTTCAAGCTGTTCCAGAAATTCAAGGCCCGTAAGATAAGGCATATTGATATCAAGGAAAAGAAGGTCTATTTCACTCTCCTTTACCTTTGCGTCGGCTTCCAATGCTGTTGCGCATGTTCCTTCAACCGATAAAAAATCAATCTGACCGGCAAGTTCTTTAAGATGGAATCTCGCCAGAGGCTCATCATCAATAATAAGACATTTCATTTTAGGAATATTAGAGCTCATAACTGTCAGATAATGTTAGTATTAATGTTATTCTAAAGATGTGATTATCGGATTCGATTTTCAGATCATAAGAGTCCGGATATTGTAATTTTAAACGTTTTTTTACATTTTGAAGACCGATTCCGCCCGTTCCGTCCTTCTTTTTATAGGTTGCTATATCCGAATAGGAGTTTTCGACATAAAAATACAGACTGTTATTCTTTTCTTTACAGGAGATTTTCACATAACCTTTATGTCCCGGAAGCCTGCAAACGTATTTAAATGCATTTTCTATGAAAGGTACCAAAAGTAGTGGAGCAATAGAAGCTTTTCTGTTATTGATCTGCCATTGGGCTTTTACGTCCAGCTCGTTTCCCCACCTCAGTTTTTCTACCTCAACAAGGTTTTGGAGATACTCAATCTCTTTATCCAAAGGAACCAGTGGCTGGTTGCAATGATACAGCTGGTACCGTAGAATATCCGAAAATTTCATCAGTAAAAAATCGGCAAGCTGGGTATCTGTTTTCATCAGGATATGAATATGATTCAGGATATTAAATACTACATGCGGGTTGATCTGATCCTGCAGAAGCTTGAGCTGGTTTTCCAGATGAGCCTGCTGAAGGAGAATATGATCACGCTCTATTCTTCCATGTTCATTATAAAATTTTACACCACACGCTGCTCCGTTGATCAGAAATGAGGCAGGCAGGGACATATAAAAGCCCTTCCACAAAAAAGGTAAATGATCTCTGAAGTTGTCCGGAAGCTCATCTTTGGGTTCCACTTCAAGATAGGTGAATATAACGGAGAAAACCAGACTAAGCATGAAAATCACCATGACCAGCTGTATCAGGAACAGTTTCATTTTCTTTTCCCGAAGTGCTTTCGGAAGAAGCTTATTGGTTAAAAAGTGAGTAAATGTAAACGAAAATGCCGCAATGATCGCAGCCTGGGTCATCGCAAGATAACTTTCTGTTGTACTCTGGAAATTAAACCACAATACAATCGCTAATACAAGCCAGAAAATAAAAGTAAATATGTATTCTTTTGCAACAAAAGATTTTGTCATGGAATTGGAAATAGGTTGATAAAAAAATTAGAAACTGCAGGGAAAACAGTTTCTAATGGTAAAGATAATTTAAGTTTTTTAGAACAGGAAATAACCTATCCCAAGGGAGAAACTGTGGGGTTTGGACTTAAATTCTTTACTGATGCTTGTAAGGCCGGTTTCATATCTCAAATCTACCGTGAAGTTCTTATAATCTAATCCTACACCTCCCGTAATGCCAATATTGGATTTGTCAAACTTTTTAAATCCTTCATGAAGGGCCTGAGACGCAGACACTTTATTGTTGAAAGCATAGCTGTAAACGCCTCCGGCAAATACTCTCACATTAAAGTCATCTGCTTTAATCAGTTTATATCCTACTACCACTGGAATATCAATAGCGTTCCATGAAAGTTTTGAAGAGCTTCCGTCTTGGGACTGGTATGATGTTTTTCTTTTGTTGAACAGAGCTTCTCCCTGCACATACAGTTTTCCGATATCCACTCTTGTCATTACACCTGCCTGATAACCGAATCCGTATTTCCCTTCTAAAGAAGATTCCGTGGAGGTTTTTGTAAAGTTTGCCCCTCCCTTTACCCCAATGTGAAAAGCCGGAGTCTGCTGTGCTTTAGTTTCCATACTGCAAAAAATACATAATAGCAATGCACTTAAAGCGAAAAATTGCTGCTTCATAATTTTATTATTGTTAAAAATCTGATGCAAAACAACAACTATGAAGGATGGAATTAAATTTTATTTGATGAATGGCAGAGATGCTTTGACAAAGATCTGTTTTTAGGTGAAAAATAAAACCGGAAGTTGTCATACTCCCGGTTTTTATTATTTAATAACGCAGCCTTTCTTACAAGGTGTTTACGTGGTTAAATACGTGATATCTGTGTTTGTTTCTGATTGGAAAGACTAAGCCCGCTTTCCATTTAATTTTTAATAAACTTTAAACTTTTTCTGATGGTAGCACCATCATATATATTGAGCATATAGATACCATCCAGCAATGTTGAGATTGATATTTCCTCTCCGTTTGTATGTCCGGTATTAATTATTTTACCCTGCACATTCATGATGCTGTACGAAGCCTGCTTACCTTCCAGTCCGTTTACCTGAATGAAGCTATGAGCAGGATTCGGGAACAATCTGATAGGATCTGTGTTTTCAGGAGCCGCTGCAGAACGCTGTTGTATGGTGCCGGTATTATTGCAGTACGGCAAAGATGATAGATTAATATTTGGAGCCTGAGCAGGTGCAGTAACGCTCAGCAACGTATTTACCGGAGTATATTCATTGGTAAATCCTCCGTTTCTTAAGAAAAATTTATTATTCACAGTTCCTCCGGAAGCATCCACTCTCTGATTGGCGGAGTAAGTAGCATCCACAGTAAAATTCGCTTTTGAAACCGGCATCCATTGTCCCTGTGCGGTTCTTATCCACTGGTTTCCGAATTCAGCCCTTCTGCCCAGATAACCATTTTCAGGCTCAAAATTTTCTACAAAACTGTAAAATCCTTTTAAGTAAGTATTGGTATAAGGTCTTTTCCAGCTTGCAATCAGTTTCCAGTTTCCGGCTGTCGGTTCAAAAAACCAGGCTGTGTAATCTGTACTGCCTGCTCCATCCGGATTTGCCTTCAGCAGAAATTTATAGGTAAGGCCTGCTTTCCATGGAAATTTCAGGTAGCTTTGCCCTCCTGAACCTTCATTACCGAATTCTCCAATGGTAACATTATCCCCTTTACAGTTTAATTTTATCTTTTTATCATCAGGAATTGAATCAGGGTTGTCTGTTTCGAATGGACTCCATACTGAAAATAAGATACGTCTTTCCTTTGCACTATTTACCTGCATTCCAAAATATCCTTCTCCAAAACCGTTTACCATAAAATAAGATCCCACCTTATCCTGGCCAACAGGCACCGTTACTTCATTGTAGTAGTAAGAAACGTTCTCAGAAGTAGGAATAACATAGCCCAAGTGGCATGAAGGGCCTCTTCTTGCCCAATAATAGTAATCCGGATTGTTAGAGAAAACAGTATTTCCTGATGCTGCAGGTCCGTCAATCAGCAGATCAGATATGCGCCCGAAATAGAGTCCGTTTTTGCTGACACCCTGCAGATCTACTTTTACATATCCTGCGGGTACATAAAAGCTTCCTGCAGAATAAGTATTAAAAGAGGTTCCCTTCATAAAGATTTTGTGTGAAACTCCATTGACAGTAACCTTAATTGTGCTGCTTTTATCAAAAAATACTTTTGCGATTACTTTAATGTTTAACGTTCCGCTGCTGCTTACTTTAAAATAGGTGCTTACTACAGCTTGAGAACTTGTCCAGTTTGTCAGTCCATAATCGGTAATCTTCTCCGTCCCATTACTTACCGGGCGGGTTATAAAGGCATTTCCTGCAAGAGGAATTTTGTAAGTTTCTCCGTTACAGGTAATGCTTGATCCTGAAGCCGATACAAGATTGGCCGCGAAAAAGAATGTAATTAATGAGAAAATAGATTTTAATACTTTCATTTGTGTGATTTTTTAATAAAAATAATAATGTAAAAGATTATAATCGAAAGAAAATTGAAGTAATTTCAAATTTGATATAAATTCACTTATACAGGATTTTTTTTGTTAAAAATATTTTGATTTTAATACTGTTAGATTTAAAAATAAAAGAAGTACTAGCGCATTTTTTTGACTATAAAGAGTGTTTTTTGAGATTTTTGCATAGATAAATGACAAAATTCCACAGAAGAGGTATCATTTTGAATATAAATGATAATAATATAAAACCGGAAGTAATACTACTTCCGGTTTTTTTATTTAATAAGGCTGTTCTTCACAAATAGAAGGAGGAATGCATCCGCCAGTGCCTCCACCACCAGGATTTCCACCACCGCCAACAGCGATGCATTGCCCCGGTGTTCCGTCTTCATACATTTCACAGGCTTTTCCCCATGCACACTCACAGTCACTCTGACAGTTATAGGAATCTCCGCCCATATGGCACTCATTTCCTCCGCTGCCCAGAATGGCAGATAAATCTTTTCTCAAAAGTTTTTTCATTGTTTTCATGATAATTGGTTTTAATGTTATTGTTTACAATTGTAGTTGATTGTAAATATAATAAAATTGACTTAATGTGTTGTAAATGAATTTCATGTGGAACATTAATAAAGAAAAGCCACTGTAAAAGTGGCTTTCTTATGTTGATTAGTAAAGATATCTTAAAAACTGAACTCCTTCTGATACAGCATACGTTCTTTTTTGAAAAGAGGAATAGTTCCTTCATATCGTAAAGGAGCAATTCCAAAACCATAGAACATATCAGCCTGAATTTTACCTTTCACAGAAATCACACCTTTTCTTTGAGGAACAAGTGTTAATCCCAAAGATGAAAGGGCAGAAGCTCTTCCTTTTACACCTGAATTAGCAATAGGAATGGTAAGGAACATTAGTCCTACAGCTCCTTTTGCTTCTAAACCTCCTTCGGCAGATAAATTCCCCTCTGCAACAGTGATGGCTGGTTCTGATTTCTTTTGGAGATTAATGTTAATCTCTGGATTTTTGCTTACTAAAAAGTTAGCATTCCCTTCAAGATCCAAAAGCTGTGCCTGGATTTTTCCTGTAGCCTGTACTCCCAGGAAAGGACCTGCAGAAAGAGTAGGGCTTAAGATCAATCCTGTAGGTCCTAAAACGATAGGAACAATAGGAATATTCAGGTAGTCTGTTGTACTTGCTGTGTAGCCCAGACTTCCTGTGATACTGACAGAGCTTTTAAGTTTAATATCATCCATGATGAGGTTAACATAGAAGTTGGATAAATGTCCCCATGAGAAGGTGATATTATAATCAATTTTTGGGGTAAAACCTCCTTGTACGTTAACACTGGATGTTCCTGCTGAAGTCAAAGGAAACGAAAAGGTTTTATTAAAATTATAACGGTTGAATGTAATTAATTTCTGATTTTGAAGGTTTTTAGCTTCAATAGAAAGTATTCTCTGATTGATTTGTTCTGAAACCATTCCTTCTACTGGAACGTAATTAACCATTTTTCCATCAATATTGACAGGAGCTTTGCCAGATGGATCAAATACGCCACTCAAGGTTCCGCTGTAGATAAATTCTTCAAGCTTTGCACTGGAAGTCTGTACTGTGAATTGGTTATTCAGTTTTGAAACAGAATTTACTTTTGAAAGAATGGTATTCACCTGATCACCTTCTATCTTAGTCCCGACAATAACAGTTCCTACGGAAATGCTATCTGTTTGTGGAGTTGTACGGCTAAATGTAATTTCTCCGTTATTATGAGCAGAAATTGCATTCACTGATTCATCATTCAGAATAATAACATTCTTCTGTAAAGTCAGATTTCCCAACGTTTTCATTTGGGCAGACTCTGCAGGTTTTTCAGCAGGCAGATCGGCAGGATCATCCTGAGAACAAGACGTTAAAATAAACAAACAGAAAATAGATACAAGGAAAGAAAAACAAAAATTTCTGTTGATTTTGAAAGGGTTGGATTTCATTTTCATATAAAGTGATTTTAAGTTTTAATCAAAATTAGGTGAATTATTTAAAACTTACAAAAGAATTGTGTTAAATTAATATCAACAACATAATGATCTTTAATTATGTTTTTATTATATGAAAAATAAAAACCCGCTATCATCATAGCGGGTTCTGTATATTATTTTTTAAAGGACATTGTTAAGGGAACAGAAACATTTGAAGAGACGGGTTTCCCTTTGTCTTCTGCCGGTTTCCACTTGCCTTTATCTTTAATCCGGTAAAAAGCGGCTTCGATGAATGCGTTTACATCTTCATTATTTCCTTTTACATTGGGATTGAGGGCGTTCCCTTTGGAATCTACAACAAAACTTATTGTTGCTTTGTAGGTTTCCGAAGAAAAGTTCAAAAAGTCAAGATCTACAGCTTCATATAAAAGCTTTTGAAAAGCGGCCTTACCTTTATCATATTCTGCGTCCTTACTTACTTTTGTTTTTACAGGAGGGTCTGCCGAGATCATTTTCTGATCCTCAAGAGAAGCTTTATCCAAAGCAGTCTTGTAGGCTGTTATTTTATCCTCTGTCAAAAGCCATTCTTTCTTGGTTCTTAAATCATTAGGCTTAGGATATTTATTATACAGAGCCGTTTTCTTTCTTTCATAGCGTGAGTCTGCCCTCTGAAATTCAGAAATCTGGGCACTGCTGAAAATAAAAGTGAAAATGAATGCTGATGCTAAGACCTTTTTCATGATTTGTTATGCTTTTACAATGTTAATAATGACTTCAGTTGCTTTTTCCATGCTTTCCAAAGCTACATACTCATATGGTCCGTGGAAGTTGATTCCTCCCGCGAAGATATTCGGGCAGGGAAGTCCCATATAGGAAAGCTGTGCGCCGTCTGTACCTCCTCTGATTGCCTTGATTTTAGGCTCAATACCTGCTTCAGTCATTGCTTTTGCAGCAAGGTCTACAATATGCATTTTACCTTCAAACTGCTGCTTCATGTTTCTGTACTGCTCTTTAATCTCTACTTCTGCAGTTCCTTCCCCATGTTTTTGGTTGAACTCAGCTACTTTTTCTTCCATGAATTTCTTTCTGGCTTCAAATTTATCTGCATCATGATCACGGATGATATATTGAAGTTTAGCTTCAGAAATATCAGCTGTAATATCCATCAAATGGTAGAATCCGTCAAAACCTTTTGTCGTTGCAGGTGTTTCGTTCGCAGGAAGCATTTGAGCAAATTCAGCAGCTAAAAGAGCTGCATTGATCATTTTTCCGTAAGCATAACCTGGGTGAACACTTAATCCGTGGATTTTCACCACAGCTCCGGCAGCGTTAAAGTTCTCATATTCAAGTTCTCCAACTTCTCCGCCATCCATTGTATAAGCCCATTCTGCACCAAATTTAGCGACATCAAATTTATGCGCTCCTCTTCCAATCTCTTCATCCGGAGTAAATCCTATAGCAATTCTTCCATGTTTGATTTCCGGATGCGCGATAAGATATTCAGCTGCTGTTACAATCTCTGCACAGCCGGCTTTATCATCAGCACCAAGAAGCGTATTTCCGTCAGTAGTAATTAATGTCTGACCAACATATTTTTTCAAGCTTTCAAATCTTGATGGAGACAATGTGAATCCTGTTGTCTGGTTCAAAAGAAGATCATTTCCATCATAGTTTTCCCATACCTGGGGCCTTACATTTTCTCCGCTGAAGTCCGGTGAAGTATCATAATGGGAAATAAACCCTATGGTAGGTCTGTCATCATTTTCCAGATTAGAAGGAACATATCCCATGATATAGCCGTTGCTGTCTATAGAAACATCTTCCAGGCCGATGGTCTTAAGTTCTTCTGTAATATAGTTGGCAATATCCCACTGACGTTCAGTAGAAGGTGTTGTTTCACTTTCTGCATCACTGGTAGAATATATTTTTACATAGTTAAGAAAACGGTTCAGTAATTTTTCTTTCCACAAAGGGTTGAATTCTATTGTACTCATCAGATATCATAAATTTTAACAAAGTTAGCAAATTTGGTGCTGAGAATACATTATTTGCGATTTAATATCAGTTATTGAAATTATGAATCAGATATAAATCTTTGAAAATCAAAATAGTGTTAGCTTTGTATGTACAGTATACCAAGTAGTTTAGTTTTATTATATTTGAGAAAATCAAAAAGTAAAAATGTTTCTTACCGAATGTCCTAGAGATGCTATGCAGGGATGGGGAGAATTTATCCCTACCGATAAAAAAATAGATTATATCAACTCCTTGATGGATGTTGGTTTTGATGTATTGGATTGTCTGAGTTTTGTTTCTCCTAAAGCGATTCCGCAGATGGCTGACTCTGATGAGGTGGCAAAAAATATTGACAAATCACGCTCAAAGACTAAAGTTTCTGCCATTATAGGTAATTACAGAGGTGCCGAAAAAGCATTGAAACATGAGTCTGTAGATATTCTGGGCTTTCCGTTCTCTATTTCTGAAACGTTCCAGCACAGAAATACCAATAAAAGCCAGGAGGAAGCTTTTAATGAAATCATTAAAATGCTTGAACTGGTAAAAAGTGAAGGGAAACAGCTTAATATCTATTTCTCTATGGCTTTTGGAAATCCGTACGGTGAAATGTGGAAATGGGAAGATGTTGACCAGTGGGCACAAAAATTCTCAGATATCGGAGTAAAAGATATCTTATTATCAGATACTACCGGAGTGGCTACTCCTGAAACCATTGCCCTTTTGTTTGAAAAAATACCTTCAAAATATCCGGATATCAACTTCGGAGGTCATTTTCATAACCGCTATGAAGATTCCTATTCGAAATTAAAAGCGGCTTACGATCAAGGCTGCCGAAGATTTGACAGTGCGATCAAAGGAATCGGAGGATGTCCTATGGCTAAGGATGATCTTGTAGGAAATATGCCTACAGAACAGGTGATCAATTTTATGAGTGTGGAAAAAGCTGAACATAAGCTGAACCTTCTGAACTTTGAGAGCTCTTACAACAAGGCGAAGGATATTTTTCATTTTTAAGAAGAATGAATTTCTCGCAAATTCTGCAGATCCCACAGATAGAAAAGTAGATCTGCTTAATCAGCAGAATCTGCGAGAAAACTATCAATAGGAGCGGGCTTTAGCCCGCTTTACTATATTGAAATATACATGGCTTTAACCAAAACGTAATTAAATTAACTCAAAATCAACAAACATGTCTCCAATCATCTCATCATTCGAACTCAAAAATATCCCTGGTGAAAATCTTATTATTCTTGATGCAAGAACCGGAAAAGAGGTAAAACAAAACTACCTTGACAAGCACATTAAAGGAGCAAGGTTTATTGATCTGGATAAAGATCTGGCTGAAATAGGAGAGAATGCAGCTTTTGGTGGAAGACATCCGCTTCCTTCGGTAGACAAGTTTGCTGAAACCCTTTCAAACCTTGGAATTGCTTCAAATTCTCATCTTGTTGTCTATGATGACAAAAATGCTTCCAATGCAGCAGCACGTGCCTGGTGGATGCTGAGATCTTTTGGCTTTAAAAATGTTCAGGTCCTTGATGGCGGAATGCAGGCAGCGGAAAAAGCAGGTTTGGAATTTGCTTCAGGAGAAGAGATCTTTGAGAAAGCTTCTTTAATTAAAAAAGATCATTGGAGTTTTCCGGTTTCAAGTCTGGAAGTAGTTGAAAATGAATTGGAAAACGATTCTTCTACAGTTATTGATGTAAGAGATGCCTACCGGTATAAAGGAGAATCTGAGCCGATTGATCTGGTCGCGGGGCATATTCCGGGGGCGATCAATATTCCTTTTTCTGAAAACCTTGATGAAAGCGGAAATTTTCTGAGCCCGGAAATCTTAAAAGAAAAATACAGCCAATTCTTAAAAGATAAACCTAAACACCTTATTATTCATTGTGGATCAGGTGTTACAGCCTGTCATACAATTTTAGCCCTGGATTATGCAGGATTTCCGGTTCCGGATCTGTATGTAGGTTCATGGAGTGAATGGAGCAGGAGAGAAGGAATGGAAATAGCAAAAGATATTTAAAAATAAAAACCCCGAAAATACTTCTTCGGGGTTTTATATTGTTAAAGGTAATTTCTAAAGCATTCCCAGCTCAAACTTCGCTTCTTCGCTCATCATATCCTTATTCCAGCTCGGTTCGAAAGTAAGCTCTAAATCTACACTTTTTACATGCTCTACTTCAGCTACTTTATCTTTTACTTCCTGAGGAAGTGTTTCTGCTACAGGACAGTTGGGAGTAGTAAGTGTCATTATAATTTTTACGTCAGCATCATCGGAGATCTGGACATCGTAAATCAGCCCTAATTCGTAGATATCTACCGGAATTTCAGGGTCATATACGGTTTTTAATACACCAATGATTTCCTCACCAATGTCAGCAATTTGATCGTCTGTAAATTTCATTTTTTAATCTAGATTGATATTCCTTTTCAACAAATCTTCCTGACGCATGCGCCGGAAAATATTTGCCAAAGTTAAGACATCTTTTTCACAATAGTCAACAATTCTCTGCAAGTCTTTTTCTATGTAGTAAATTGATGAAACCATTGAGCCGTCAATATCATCTTTTGGAGTAGGAATACCAAAAACATGCGCCAGTAATTCCAGGGAGACAAAACTTTTATAATCCCCGAACTTCCAGAGTTCCATAGTATCTATATGCGGAATTTCCCAGGGCTTTTTCCCAAACATCTGAAACGGTGCCGGTGGCTGCATCCCATTGATGAGATAGCGTCTGGCAATCCAGGGAAAATCAAATTCTTTTCCGTTGTGGGCACAGAGAATCACATTATAAAGCCGTGGGCTGTTGAAGATTTCTCCAAATTCCTGAAGCATTTTCTTTTCATCATGCCCGGAAAAACTCTTTATTTTTAATGTTTCATTCTTTTCAACCATTCCAATGGTAATACAGATGATTTTTCCAAACTCGGCCATAATACCGGCTCTGTCATAAAATTGTTCAGCCGTAACATCTTCTTTTCTCTGAAATTTTGTTTTTTTATCCCACAGATATTGCTCTGTTTCTGATAACTCGTTCCAGGAGGCGGATTGTGGAACCGTTTCAATATCAAGAAATAAAATTCTTTCTAAAGGAATATTTTGGATCATTTTTTGTTTTTTATAACCGAAATATATGACATAATAAATCAATTATCCAAAACGTTTTTTATTATACATAAATTTTAAGCTTATGAAGAATTTATTCATTATAGGAAGCAGTATCTGCTTATTATCCTTGGCATCATGTAATGATTCCGATGAAAAAGGTTCTGCTACAGTGAATGTAAGGCTTACAGACGGCCCTGCTGCATATAATGCCGTTAATATTGATATTCAAAAAATTGAAATTAACAGCAATGGAGAATGGACAGCATTAAACTTTCCAAATCCGGGAGTTTATAATCTTCTTAATTTTAAAAATGGAACTGATGTAGTTTTAGGACAGGCTACGCTCCCTGAGGGAAATGTTTCGCAGATGAGAATGGTACTGGGTCCTAATAATAGTGTGGTTGTAAACGGAGTAACTTATCCGCTGCAAACCCCATCGGCTCAACAGAGCGGACTGAAATTCAACTGGAATCAGACATTATCAGCAAACGGAGCATATACCGTGTGGATTGATTTTGATGCCGGAAGATCTATTGTAACGACAGGGAATGGATCATATATTTTAAAACCGGTGATACGGGCGTTCTCTGAACTTACCAACGGGCAGATTAAAGGATATGTGCAGCCTCAGGCGGCGCAGGCAGTTGTTCACGCCATTATGGCTTCAGATACGATTTCTACGGCAATCCCTAACCCTGACGGATTTTTCATGTTTTCAGGGCTTCCGCAAGGAAGTTATACCGTTTCTTACGATGCCGGAAACAGCACTGGATATATGGATGAAAATACACCCAATGTATCAGTAAGCTTTGGTCAGGTTACCAATCTTGGGGTAAAAACCCTCCATCAATAAATAATAGTATCAAATAAAAAAACCTTAGTGAAAGACTTCCTAAGGTTTTTTTATGTTTTATTGGCGGGTTATCCTACCTGCATTCCGTTTTTTGTGGGTAATGATGGCGTTAAAAGAGTGACATCTTTTTTGTCTTCACCATAAAGCCCTAACACCAGACATTCACTGAAGAAATTAGCAATCTGCTTTTTAGGAAAATTTACTACGGCTAAAATCTGTTTTCCAATAAGCTCTTCTTTTTCGTAGAGAGAAGTAATTTGTGCAGATGATTTTCTGATTCCTAAGTCTCCAAAATCTATTTCGAGCTGGTACGATGGATTTCTTGCTTTTTCAAAATCATTCACTGAGATTATAGTTCCGCATCTGATGTCTATTTTTTCAAAATCTGTCCAGGTGATGTCTGGTTTTACTGTCATGGTAATTCGTTAATTAGATGTTCTACTTCTGTTTTCTGTTCTGCATACTTTTGCTGCAATACTGAGCCTTCACCCATTCTTTTGTAGTATTCCAATGCTTTTCCTCCAAAGAATTTTTTATGAAAATCCGAAACTTCCGGTATTTGAGGAAATACTTTGTGAAAAAGCATTTCATAATAGGCCTGGAATTCTCTTTCATTTTTGTCTTCAATAACCTGCCCGGGCGCTTTCTGTCTTACATGAAGCATTTCGTGGGCAACCATATTCAGAACAAGGTTCAGGTCAAAGTCAAACAAATTTCGTGGGATCATTACGGTTTGAGGTCCTCCCAGATCTCCTTCTGCTGTAAGAAGCATCGAAGTAGGAGATAGCTCTTCCCTGAAACCAAATCCCGCAAAGTTCTCATGTTCCAGCTCAAAAGAATGGATCAGATACTTGGCAGCATCCAGAATCTGGTTGTGTTCTTTGTAAGCCTCAAGGTGTAAGTTGATCTGCTCGAAATTCATCTGAAGTATGTTTTAAACAAATGTATTAAAATATTGAGAATACCAATAGTTTTTGTTCCAAAGGTTTAGAGTAGAAAAATAATTTTTTTTTTATACGACGAGTTCTGTCGCTTCTGGGGGTGATCTTTGCTTCAAGAAAAAAACACAATATGAAACTTGACTTAAAAATTCCAGGTGGACATCTTTTGCCGGAAACCACCTAAAAAAATAAGGCTAAAACCTGAAGACATTCTACTAAAAAGGATCTTCAAAATCTTAACCTATTTTAACCTACACAAAATTACACAAAATGAACGATATGGAAAATAATACTACAGGCGCACCTGTAGAAAATACACCATCACAAACACTTTTCAGATTTGTAAGTCTCAGAAGCCCGGAACTTTCCGATGATACCAAGCAAGATAAGAGATTCATTGTTATTCCTCAGGATCTTAAAAATAATAATGCTTTTTATGTTCCGGTTGTTAATGGAACCGAAGCTAAGCAAAAGCTGCTGCAGACCTGTGCAGCCAATTATGTAAATAATCCAGAACGTATTTCAATAGAATCAAGCAGCCAGAATAGTTTAGAAGGTTTTAAAAGGACTTATAAGGCTTATTATACATTCGGAACCTGGTTGGCTAAAAATAAAAATACATGTACCTATGAGGAGGTTATTGCTAAAAGAGCAGTATTAACAGATCCACAGGCAGCTTCAATAGCACCGCCATTAATTGGTTTATGGAATAATTTAATTTATCAGGTAGTAACTCAGAAAGATTTTTATGTTAAGGAAGTTGTTATGCAGCAGCTATTGGCTCATCATATTCTTTCTGTATCCAATGAAGAAGAAATGAAAGCAGCACTTGCTGCAAGAGTTATTTTGCCCAAAGAACTGATGATGGAAGACGAGAGTATTTCTACATTACAAACTGTTTCAAGAATGGCTTCTGAAGGACCTAAAGAGACTTCTCCAACAGAAGAAATGAAAAGTCAGCAACTTATTTCTGCTGCAAAGATTAAACTTGAAAGATATGAAGCTTTAAAGAAAAACCTTTCTACGATTGAAAGATTATATAAAGCAGAGTATCAAAAAGATTATGCAGCAAAAGAAGAAATTCATCAAAGCGAAATTACTTCAATTCTTGAAGGATATAAAAGAGAACTGGCTGCCCATAAACAAAACTATTGTCAGGTAAGAAATCCTGAGGTAAAATATGATCCTTTAGATCCCTGCCAACAAATTCCGGGTATTCCTGAACCTGTATTACCAAAGTTCAATTTTCAGTTCAGAGCCGAAATAGAACCGGATTCTTTATTAAGAGCATTAAAACCTGAAAACTTAGATGCGTTGCTTGATATCTTAGGACATAATTTTCAGTCTGAACCAAATCAAGAGAAGTCTGCAGCACTTAGTTCCTCGGATCTTGCAATACTTTTGGAAGGAAGAAGTACTTTTTTGGAGATTGATTCTCTATTAAAACAAGCCGTTGAAAAAGCCGCCAGTACCATTGTTGAAAATACCAATGTAGATAATGAAGCATATACCAGTATAGGAGGTGTTTTGATTCCAGTTGCAAGAACCATTGCTGTTCCTTTCAGTTATCAGATCTGTCCGAAGTATGTTTATACAGGATTTACATTTGATGCGGCACTTACAGTTCCGGATTCATCATGGGAGGTAAATGCACTCTCTTATACTTTAGCCCCTAATAATGGCTCTGCGGCTTTCAACAGTAATTATTTTGTGAAATCAAGATCAGGAAACATCATTTTTCTAAATGATCTTTGTATGCCGGGATTAGATTTTAATACCATACAGGATGCCTCTTTAAGTGTAAAAATCATGTTTACTAATGGAAAAACAGCTAATATTTATGTCAGTAAACTACAGGCAAGAACTTGTTTATCAGATCGTTTTTTACTTGAAGTTGATGAAGAAGAACCTGTAGATACTGAAGATGAAAATAATTTTATTCCATCAGGATTCGGATTCAAACAAATCGGTATTGCAGATTATTTGAAAGTGGAGCAGACAACTCATGCCTATGTTGAAGGAGAAGTTGCCCATATTGAGAATATTATGGCTAGAGAATATCGTGAGAAATCTACCAGAAGGTTAAGAAGAAGTGAAAATACTACGACAACATCTTCCGATACTGAAAGAGAGCAGCTTACTGATACTACTACAGCTACCCGTTTTGAAATGCAGAATGAAATTGCAAAAATGATGCAGGAAGCATCAGACAGCAATACTCAGTTTGGGGTAAATGCGAGCTACAAAACAGGAAATGCAAATATCAATACGAGTTTAGGATTGGGAAACGCCAGCCACAGTTCGAGAGATGAAAGTACCAGACAAGCAGTTACCCAGGCTCAGGATATTACATCAAGAGCTATGGACAGAATTGTTTCAAAAGTTCACGAAGAAAGAATTGAGAAAATTATTGAAGAGTTTGAAGAAAACAATTCTCATGGCTTTGATAACAAGAAAGGAGATAAACATGTCGTAGGTGTTTACAGATGGGTGGATAAGCTGATGAAAAACCAGATCTATGATTATGGGAAACGTATGATGTTCGAATTTATGATACCCGAACCCGCAAAGCTCCATTTGTTAGGAATATCTTCCAATAAAAACACCCAATCATTGGTGAAGCCAGAAGATCCTAGAACGTCACAAACTATGACAATGAAAGACCCTGGGGCATTGGATGATGATACCATCTTTAAATATTGGGTAGGAAAATATAATATTACTGCAGATAAAAGATTAGATCCTGTTATTTATATTTCAAATGCATTTTCTGATAAAAATATTGGAGTTGATAATGAATATGGAGTAGGAAGATGGACCGGTGTGTACCATAATAATGACTTTAAAATTCCCGAAAATTATGAAGCTATTTATATAAAAGGCTCTTTAAGAGCAGGTGCAGGAGCGATGAATGATGGACAGGGAATGAATCCTAAACATACAGTATATGTTTGTGGTAAGGAATCCGGAACTGCAGTAGATATGGCTTTAAATTCTATAAAAGATAAAATTACTGTTTCTTTTATTTCTTGGGATATGAAAGGGATTTCAGGTTCATTGATTGCAACATGTCAGCTAACGCAGGAAGCAAAAAGAGAATGGCAACAGGAAGCTTTTAATGCGATCATCAATGGATATGAAGTGGCTTTGGCAGAATATAATAATGCTATATCTGAAGAGAATAATAAAGCTTCTGCAATTAAGGCTTCAAATCCGAATTTTTACAGACAGATTGAAAATACTGTTCTCAGAAAAAACTGTATTTCCTATATGGCAGACAGAGCTTCAAACTCAATTCATGGCTATGGCTTATCAGGTTTAACACAAGGAAGTTCATTTACAGATTATGAAACGAAACTTTCTAAGAATCTAGACAAATACTCTGCTTTTGTAAAATTTATGGAACAGGCATTTGAATGGGAAAATTTATCCTACCACTTGTATCCTTACTATTGGGGTAATAAAGAGAACTGGGTAGAAATGTATAAAGCAGAGAATACTGATCCTGTTTTCAAAGCATTTTTACAAAGTGGTATGGCCAGAGTGGTAGTGACGGTGCGTCCGGGCTTTGAAGGTGCTGTACAATTTTATCTGGCAACAGGAAAAATCTGGAATGGAGGTGAAGTTCCTGTCATCGGTGATGATCTTTATCTATCAATTGTAGATGAATTGAAGCAGCCAAAAGGCAAAAAACATGGAAAAGCATGGATTACCAGACTTCCTACTACCTTAAATATTCTTCAGGCAGAAAGTATCGGACTGAAAGTCGCTCATGCATTACCATTTACTACCGAGAATCCAGATGATTTTGAAGTGCCTTCCGAAGTAATTACTGAGGATAGATTCAATTTCGCCCCTAACAATAACCTTCTTGGAGTAGAATCGCTGGAAGGACAGAAAGTGATTTTGGGAGACTGGAAATAACATAATTATTAACCTTAAAAATTAAAAAAAATGCCAATTATAGGAAAAATTATACGTGTCAATGAATTGCCTCCCATTGGAGAAAGAGAAGCGAATGCGATCTATCAGGTAGCTGCATTAGGTTCTCCCACTTACACAGATTATGCTGTTGATGAAAACGGAGATTTAAAAACGCATGCCGTTGTTGATGGAACCATTCCCCTGGAATTAGCTGATAGTCATGTCAGTATTTCAAATGCGGATCTTGTAGCAGAAGGAATGGCAAGTCAGGCTCAATATAATATCAAGACACAAGAGAAATTAGCTAAAAAATTAGAAATTCCTCTGACAGATGGAAATGCGCAGGATTATCCTAAAATCATAGGAATGAATGATAACGGAAGTGTTGCCAAACTTCCCGCCGGTGATCTGGGAAAAAATATAGCCAATTCATCACTTACATCTGTTGTGGGAGCAGGACTGAAATTAGGAGCCAACTGGACATTAGATACTTCAGGACTTTATTATTCGATCACAGGATTGAATGATGTTTCCAATGATGCTACCTTTAGTACTTTCTTATCTCAGAACTCTTCAGGACGTGTAGGTAAAACAAATGGAAAGCAGCCGTTCTTAAGCTTGCCTGCTACTCTTTCCGAAGCAGAAAAAACAGCATGGAAAACAGCAATGAACGGAGGATGGACTACTAATACTATGAGTGTTGCTGTTATTACTCCTCCTGTTGTGGATAAGCAGAATAAAAACTACTGGATCAGCTTAAGAGGAGCCAACCTTAACCTCCCTCCTACATTTTTCTCCATAGATATCATGGATGAAAGCGGCTCTACGAAATTAGCCACTGTTCCTAATTCACAGGTACAATTATATACCAATGGATTAGACCTGACATTCTATTACAACTTTAAGGATTTACCCATAGGACAGTATAAGATAAGACTATGGAATGGAGTCGCTTATTATGTGACACCCCTTACAGTTTCAGTAGTGCAGAATCTACAGATTGCAGATGTATCAGCATTGACATGGACCAAAAAGATTTATAATGATGCATCTAATCCCGACACATTTGGTAGCGGAGGATCAGCTATTTATCAAAGTAACTCTGCTGTAAAAGCTTACAGTACGGATGATCCTACTATCGTAGCCGCACTTAAATCTTCAAAGCTTAATAATGCCGGAGAAAATTTTTATCTGGAATTTTCTGTCAATTATCAGCATGCAGCTAATATGACCTCAAAAACACAATATGTAGGACTGATGAATAATGCATCGAATGTAGAATTATTGGATCAGACAATTACCCGTTTGAAAACAGTAGGAACACTGGGAAACAGTTTAGGATACAGAGTTCATTATCTTAATAATACAGTAGTGGGAGCCGTTAGTGCAGGGACTACCGGAACCAACGAGACCATCAATGTTATTATTGTTAAAAACGGAACCTCAATGACTGTTTCTATGACAGCAAGGGGAGTTACATCACTGGCCATTATTTCTGTTCCTGACGTTGAATACAGCCTGAATATGGCCGTCAACAATATGGGAGGAAATGCAACAACATCGTTAAATATTATCAATTTATACAAATTTTAAAAACAAAAATTATGAACGAACATTTAATTATACCGGAAAACATTAAAGAAATCCTTAATAATGTAGAGAATATTTCATTAAGCCTTGCAGAACTTCCACTTCAGGAACATCCGAAGCTTCCACAATTTCAAAGAAGTATTCGTGTATTGGATATTGATGCTAAATCTGAACAACAGTTCATCAGTTTCAGATATAAGCAGATACTGAAAGACAAGGAAACAGGAGCAGATATTAATATTTCACTTCCTTCTCCGGAATGGGTAATCTATAAAGATACGTGGAGCTACCTTCGTGACGGAGACAATCATCTTATAGAGCTTGCTGTTGCAGAACCCGAAGGTAATATGAATACCGATCTGGTAAAAGTACCAAGCTATCAGTATATGCTTTGGCTGTTGAAAAACAATAAAGCTGGTTTTACAGAACTTCTGGCTTCCTATCTGGATGAATTTGTGGAAAAACACAAAGAGAACCTAGATGCACTTTCTTAAGAATTATTAATTACTGGCAGGGCCTTAAAGCTCTGCCTTTTTCAAAAAAGAAAAATTATGGAAACACTTGAGCTTAGAGAAATTATCAGTAAAGAATGGCGTACTGATGATTATATAAGAAAACAGCTGTTATGTAATAAATTAAAATACAGTAATCAGTTTAATTAGCGGTTTATGCTGAATTATAACATCAATGATTATGATGGAACTGCCGAAGAAAAATACATTAAGGATTATAAAGAGAACATTATATACTTAAAAACATATCTCAATAAGAATGCTGAGATTGTTGATCTGGCACAACCAGAGTGTGAAATCAAATTTGTTATTAATGCTGCACAAGAGAAGATCTCCTGCCAGCTTATTTATTTTTATCACAGAGATGCTGATCGGGAAGAGCTTAGGAGAAAAAAAGCAATTGTACTGGAAACCTTTTCTTATGAGGAATTCAGGAGATTGGTCATGCATGTAGGATTTGATGATTTTGAAAATTATTCCGAGTACAAAAACTACTTCACAGAAATCTTTAAATCAAGTTTTCTTAAAGCAAAGAGTGCAGAGGAGCTTAAATTCCTTTATACCAATACTCCTGAGTTTGTTCTTCGGGGAATGGCTCTTGAAAATGAAACGTTATTTGGGCATCTTCTTGCCTTGACAAAACTAGATGATACTGGGATTTTCAGCGGATGGAAGGATGGAAGTTCTGCTTTAGTCAATGTCTTAAAAGCATTTTCCGATCGTTTTTTTTTAGTGGACAAGTTCAAAAAAAGTCCTGAACTCTGCAACAGGATTTATTTCAACCTGGATGGGGTAAGTGAGTTTAATGGAGAAATGAAATCCAACCGTATCATTTTTGCTACCATTCTGATGGAGTATTGCCTGTTTTCTTACAGTCGTCCGAAGGCAGGAGCCCCTACTTTCAAAATAGGAAATGAGTATAAAGTCAATACAGAAGTCTTTGGGCTGGCAGGAGATATATTGGGTTTTGGAAAATCAGATGAAAAAACTTTTTTTCTTCAGCAGCAGAAAGAAGTAACAAAGAGAGTTTTCATTGTACCCAAAGAAGGGGATCCTAATGCAACAGAACAGGTAACAGAAGATCTGGATGAAGGAGCAGAGTTTTATCCTCTCGATATGGTTTATTTCATTGAGCAGCATACATCAGAAACCAATGAAGAAGGGGAACAGCAGGGTACTGTCATGATGGTTCCGGCTATTTATGTAAAAGCGCTGGCTGATGCAGAAAAGTGGGAAGATATTAATGAAACGATCCGGATTGTGGCCGATATGGTAGGAGTCGTTTTTGGAATCGGAACATTAGCATTATCTGGAAACCCATATCTGCTATTGGCTGCGGCGGCAGATCTTAGTTTAGCCTTACCGGATCTTACCATACAGGCATTCCGGGCGGAAATTGCTAAACTTCCCGGAGGAGATGAGTTTCTGCGGCAATGGGATCTTATTTATAATGTATTGGGTTCTGCTGTAGCAGTACCGCAGCTTGCTGTTGGTTTAGCGCAGCTTACTGTCGCTTTTTACAGAAGTTGCTTAAGCTTATTGAAAGCATCTGTGAATGTGGCAGAAAATGTGAGACAGGGGTTGCGTGCAAGTGCAATTTCCGTATTTTTGGATTTGAACAGCGGAGTTTATCAAAGGAAAGATCTCCGTATGTTTACTCCAACAGAATGGGTAATCCCAAGCGCAGGGTTCATTTCAAAAACATCGGAATGTGATGCTTTGATACAAAACGGAGCATTCTTTATGGAGCTCGATGCAGCTGCTATTATGGAGAGTATTGCAAAAAAAGGAGGTGTTAATCCTGATGCCATCGGCTCAATAAGCAGCAACAGAAGATTTGCTTTAGTTTATAAAGGTGAGATTATTGCCCAAGGAAGTCGGTATGATAGAGCTTACCAGAAAGTTTTGCAAGATATAAGAAAAGTAAGCTATAGCTCAGAGAAAGTTGGGGAATATTTAGAAACCATTGTCAACCGAAGAAGAATTGTATCTGTAGAAGATGCTTCACTTTTAGGAAAAGCACCAGAAAAAGGAGTTAAAATGTTGTTTAACTTGTTTGATGAATTCGGTAATAATATTGGGCAGCTTACAAGATCACCGAATAGAAATGAGCTTTTTTATAAATTAATATACAGAGGTAAAGAAATTGATATTAAAAGTACCATTAAACTTTTGGATGATAAATATAGATTAAGAGGTTTACCAATAGAAGAAGGAGAACATTTGTTATATGGTGATCTGAATATTCCAAAAGAAGTTACAGATAAATATGCTGCATTAGGGCAGATTGTCTATGAGGACGGTTTAAAGTATTTTTTAAATGCAAAAAAGTATGGGAAAGTAGATGGAACTGTAAGCGTTTGGATCAAGGCGGATATTTATACTGATTATGGTGGACAATCCATCAATTTGGATCAGTTTTGGAAAGCAAGAGATGCTGGTATGAGTATAGAACAGGCTGCTTTTTCAACATTTGCGGGAAAACAAGCCAAGAAATTTGGATTTACTAGAATAAGGATTTTGGACGATGAGAAAATAACTAGAAATTATGTGGAACTTAACTTTTTAAAATAATTATTTATGCGAATTAATATACATAACACTATCAAAAGTGATAAAACAATAGATGAATGGACAAGAAATGATGAATATAAAGGCGCATCATGGCGTAATTTCGCTTTTGCGGAAGGCTTGGCTTTAGATTTGTTTAAAGAAAAATTATCAAAAATTCCTTTTAAAGATGAACCTTTAAACAAGGAAGAAACAGAAAAATTAAAAATAATTCTTGAGGATAAAATCAAAGAATTGTTATCAACAAGAATTCCTGAACCGGATGTAAGAACAAAAATCGAATTTTCGGGTAAAATTATAGGTATAAATTTTACTCCTTTGGGTAAAAACCCTCAGGATAATTGGATAAATATTTTTTTTAGAGCATACAAAATATGTGAAGAATGTTTGGAAGAAAATAAACCTATTTATTTAAGTATTACAAGTGAAGACTAGGAATAATCCGCTCAATCAATTGAGCGGATTATTCATTTTTATACTGTTTACTATTTTGGATTTGAACTGCGGCGTTTTTCAAAGGAAAGATCTTCGTATGTTTACTCCAACAGAATGGGTAATCCCAAGCGCAGGTTTCATTTCAAAAACATCGGAATGTGATGCATTGATACAAAACGGGGCATTCTTTATTGAGCTTGATGCCGCTGCTATTATGGAGAGTATTGGGAAAAAAGGAGGTATTAATCCTGATGTGATAGGTGCGATCAGTAGTAACAGAAAGTTTGCTTTAGTTTATAAAGGAGAGATTATTGCTCAGGGAAGCCGTTACGATAAAGCGTATCAGAAAGTTTTGCAAGAAGTAAGAAAGGTAAGTACTAGTTCTGAAAAAGTGGAGGAAATTCTAAATACTCTTTGGAAGCGTATTCCAAGATTGACTGAAAATAAATTTTATTGGACATGTATCAACGAAGCAGGAACGGAATTGAGATGGGCAAATGTAACTGAAAAAGATATTCAGAAATCTCTAAGTTCTGCACTTAGAAGTACTAATGGAGGAAAATTATGGGAAGGAGAAGTCGCAAAAGAACTGAGTATTTATGATAATTTATTAGATTTAGGAAATGAATTTGAAATTATTAAAAACGGTAAACGATTTAATTTTGCTGGAGATATAGATGTTGGAAGTTCTAAATATATTATTGAGTGCAAAGAAAGTGTTTCTAAAAACATTAAACTATCTGACTTTATAAAGCAATTTGACAAATATTTAAATCCTAGTAATGAGAAATATATAAATATTAAAGGTAGAAAAGTTGTCTTGGCAATTAAGAAGTTTGGAGATGGAATTAATATTTCTCATCCTGTTTTTAGAGAATTAAAAAAAAGGGGGGGGATTATAATAACTGATGTAAGACAAATAAAAACCTTAAAATAATGGCAAATACAGTTCATTTAATTAGTAAAGGATACTTAAATCCAAATAAGATAGCGGACATAATAGAAAATGTCGCTGAAAAATTAAATTTTAATTTTTTTAAAACATATAATTCTAAGTTTGATATTATTGATATAAATCTTATTGAAAAAAACGGATCTGAGGGATTTTTAGAAACTTCTATAAGTTGTTATTCTGATTACAATAATACATTTAATCAATTATATAATATTAGCAATTATGGGTTAATGGTAAGCATTAATTATAGCTATAATAATACTCTATTAATTCCTTTTTTAATTGAGATGTTAGAGGAATTGCCTGAGCTATTGGTTTATAATGAAGAGGTTCCGGATGGGATAGGAAGTTACATTTTTAATAAAGATCATTTGAAAAACTTTTCAGGAACGGATAGTTATACTTTTTTAAATAAAGTTCCGAAAAACTAATGTAAAACCTTTTATACTCATAGTTAAACCAAAAAAATAACAACATGGATCATATAGAAATAAAGATGTCATCTACAGGAGAAGGAATGAAATGGATTAAGTTAAAAAAATGGTTTTTTAACGATAATGAAATGATCAATAAAGGAGATATTATAGCTGAAGTAGAAACAGATTTAGCTATTTTAGAGATTGATGAAGCATTTGCGAATGGAAAATTAGAAATAAAAAAACAAGAAGAAGAGGCTATTGATGTTGGGGATTTAATTTGTAATATAAAATTTTGAAATAATAGTATATAGGATGTAAGGCCAAAGTATTAAATCTATTTCAGGATTTTAAATTTATAATGATGGATAAAATATTATTAGGGGATGTTCTGCATAGTGTTCTATGCTTCCAAAAGATAAAACAGATTTACACCCATAAGGATATGTATAGATTTACAACAGCGGATATAGATTTATCAACTTTAAAAGTTGATATTGTTCTAAGAAATAAAGAAATTCTTGAATGGGTGATACAACATCCTGAATATGATTATAAAAAACTTTTAGAATCACTATATAGTAATGATGAACTCTTCAGGTTTTTTAAAATTTATTATGAAGATATTATTTTTAAATTAAACAAATATTTTACGGAAGATTATTTTATCAGATTATCTGAAATAGAAAATATGTAAATAAATGGTCGTCTCACAACTCGTGTAGACGACCATCTTTTATTATTCTCTACCTATTTGCCTAAGAATAAATTCTTTTATTTTTGGATTTGAACAGCGGAGTTTATCAAAGGAAAGATCTCCGTATGTTTAATCCAACAGAATGGGTAATCCCAAGCGCAGGGTTTATTTCAAAAACATCGGAATGTGATGCATTGATACAGAATGGAGCATTCTTTATGGAGCTTGATGCTGCTGCCATTATGGAGAGTATTGGAAGAAAGGGAGGTGTTAATCCTGATGCCATAGGCTCAATAAAGAGTAACAGGAGGTTCGCTTTGGTGTATAAAGGTGAGATTATTGCTCAGGGAAGCCGTTATGATAAAGCGTATCAGAAAGTTTTGCAGGATATAAGAAAAGTAAGCTATAGCTCAGAAAAAGTTGGGGAGTATTTAGAAACCATTGTCAACCGAAGAAGAATTGTTTCGGTTGAAGATGTCTCACTTTTAGGGAAAGCCCCAGAGAAAGGAGTAAAAATGTTGTTTAATTTGTTTGATGAACTTGGTAACAATATAGGACAACTTATCAGATCACCTAATAAAAACGACCTTTATTATAGGTTAATATTTAGAGGTAAAGAAATTGATATTAAAAGTACGATTAAGCTTTTGGATGATAAGTATAGATTAAGAGGTTTACCGATAAAAGAAGGCGAACATTTATTATACGGAGATCTTAATATCCCAAAAGAAGTCACGGATAAATATTCTGGTTTGGGACAAATTATTTATGAAGACGGGCTAAAATATTTCTTAAATGCTAAAAAATATGGTAAAGTAGACGGAACAGTGAGCATATGGATAAAGGCAGATATTTATACAGATTATGGTGGCCAATCCATCAATTTGGATCAATTTTGGAAAGCTTTTGATAATGGAATGTCATATGAAGAAGCAGCTTTTTCAACGTTTGCAGGTAAACAAGCTAAGAAGTTTGGATTTACAAAAGTAAGAATCTTAGATTCCAAAAAAATTACAAGAGACGGAGTACAATTAAATTTTTTAAAATAGTTATTATGGAAATAGATATTACATTATCTAATGTTACTTTATCGGATAAATCTGAAAGAGAATGGGGGCAAAACCTTGATAAGGGTAAGTTTTATAAGGCAGCGGGTTGGAGTAACTTTGCATTTGCAGAAGGACTAGCTTTAGACTTATTTGAAAGAAAGTTATCAAAAATACCTTTTAATGATGATGCTTTGGATAGAGAAGAAACAGAAAAATTAAAGGTAATTTTAGAAAATAAAATTAAACAATTATTGTCTACAAGAGTTTCGGAACCTGATCAAAGGACTAAAATAGAGTTTCTAGGTCAAACTATTGGATTAAATGGCACACCATTAGGTAAGAATGATCAAGATAACTGGATTGATAAATTTTATAGAGTTTACAAAATTTGTGAAGAGTGTTTGAAAGAGAATAAACCTGTGTATTTAAGAATTACTAAAGAAGAATAGTATCTAAACTACCCAAAAGGGTAGTTTTTATTTTCAAATAGTGTTTTAAAGCACAGAAATTAAATTGTTTTACCCGGTTAGTAGATGAGAAAAGTGCTCAAGCAACTCGTTTACTTGTTTATGGTAATGAAAGGATGCTTATTGTCCGAAAGCAATTACTGATAAGTATTCAGGATTAGGAGATTTGGTTCTTTCTGATGCAATGGCTTTTTATCAGACGAATAAAAAATTTGGTCAACTGGATGGAGTTATAGGATGGTGGAAAAAAGCAACAATGTATGAAGATTATGGAGGCCAATCTATTAACCTAACTAAATTCTGGGAAGCAAGAGCTGCTGGAAAAAGTATCGAAGAAGCCGCATTATCAACTTTTACAGGTTCTAAAATGAAAGCAAAAGGATTCGGTAAAGTAAGATATGGACTTCAATACATCACAGAAAATGAGGTAATAATTAATTTTTTAAAGAAATAATATGGAAATAACTTTTAGTAATACAGCAAAACATAATCAAGATCATTTTGATTTTATTGCCAATAGAGCGAATAGATATGTACATGGTTCAAAATATATGTATTCTGATGAGGATTATTTGCAAATAATTCGTAAATCTATTCCTAATAGATTGGAATCTTCAGATTATAAAGATTCACCTCTTACGAAAGAAGAAACAATGGCTTTTAATGAGGCTTTGGAAAGACAAATCGAATACTGGTTATCATTAAGAGTGCATATTCCTATAAAAGAAGGAACAGATACTGTAACTTATAAAGGAGAAACTATAGAACTTGATATCCGGCCTATTGATATCAATGACAATGATAAGGCTTTACGAGATTTATTACGTCTTCACGATATTATAAGAGAGTGTCTGGAAGAAGATAAGCCTCTATATTTAAGTATATATGAGGAAGAATAAGTAATTTTTAAACCGCTCAGTTTTGAGTGGTTTAATTTGTTAATAAAATTATAATTCTTTTACTTGAATTTGAATAACGAGCTTCCTAGTTTGTCTAATATATAATGGTAATTATTATTAACTACTTTTATAAAAGAATTGTTTTAAGAATTTTCTTTTTATAATCAAAAATAAATTTTAATCTATAGAAACGTTTTGATGTTACCTTATCGTTAATAAAAGTTGCAGGAAGTTTAGCTGAAAAAATAAGGTGTTTTAACTCATTTTGTATTTTTTCGTTTTTCCCCTTTTCAATTTTTATATTAGATATAGTTCTATTTTCTTCTACAATAAAAGAAAAAATAAAAGTATTTTCAACGGGCAAAATATCATTATCAAAAATCGCAAAATTAAAGGATTTAGATAGTTTTTCAATTTTAAAATATACTAAATTATCATCTATATTGTAATTTTCTGGTATTTCTTTGTAATTTTTTGGAGGGGGAGGATTCATAACCTTTTCTTCCTGTCCGGACAATGACAAAAAAGTAAAAATAGAACAAAGTATAAATAAATTTTTCATATAATAAATTTGTGTTAATTCAAAAGTAATAATTTTTATTCAGAAAAACTTTTCATTTTAGATTTTTAAAATATGCTCAATAGGTTAAAATTAATAAGTCAGGTAGCAAAGCCAAGTCCAAAGCCAAATTTATAATGACTTGGAATAGTTTTAGAAACATTTTAAACCGAAATAAACCCCGGCCGCCTTCAAAGGCGGCCGGGGTTATTAAACTAAAAAAATAAATTAAGGATGTTCATTTCTCGCTCTGATGACCAGATTCACTAAATCCGAGCCGCCACTTGCAAAATTATCGCTTGGATTATGCGCGCTTTGAGTTGCTACAGCATACGGAGAGCCATCCCAATATCCCCAGAAAGGGCCTCCGCTTTGTCCAGGCCATATATCTGCTTTATGACTCATGCTTTCGTTGTCATCAGCACTCCAGAAATCTCCATCCAGTGCGATACCTGTTTGGTAGGTAGGTCTTTGCGTTCCGGTAAGGTCTCCCGGATATCCTGCGTGAGTCCAGTAAGCTCCTCCATCCCATGAATCGGAATAGGATTTTGAGCCTAACCAGCCTGTGCTGTTTCCGATAGGTCTGTCCAATACAATTACCACATAATCATATTGTATCTCTGTAGAATCAATAGAAGGTCCTGCAACTTTATACTTGTAATACGTTAAAGTACCCCAGGCAGTTCCGTAAGGAGCGCTTCCGTTGTAATACATCGGGGTGAATTTCAGCCATCCTGTTGTATTATTAGGCTGCCAGTCAACGATATGAGAGCAGGTAAGAAGGTGTCTTGGTCCGATCATTACACCGCTTCCTGAACCCAGAGAACTTTCTACTCTGCCGACACATCTCCACGGATAGGCTGTAGAATTGTATACTTTTCTCTGATCGACTCCAAAAATGGTTCTTGCATTTTCAGGAGTCAGGAAAGAATCCCTGTCGATAAATTTAGGTTTACGGTCTCTTTTCGGTTCAAGCTTTGGATTGTACTCAAAATCAGCATGAGTAGGGTAGAAATGATCAGTTTCCAGTGCCCGGTTTTCTGCTGTTTTTTCATCCATAGCCATTCCTATTGTTTTCATCCCTTTAGGAAAAGTTCTTCCGTTAATGGTTTCCATAGCCGGAGCCAGCTTAAATAATTTTTCAATTACTTCTGGTTTTTCAGTTGATTTTGCTTTGACAGCTCTAAGTCTTGACACTTCTTCAGCGGTCATTGGATTGTTGTTTTCGGTTTTAGACATGATTATTATTTTTAATCTGGTATATTCCTACTCTTTTGATGGCTTTTCGGATTCCGCCGGTAATGGTTATTAGTTAAGTGAATATTTTTTGTGAAAATTCTGCAGTGATGCTTTCTGTCTGGTTGATCTGGGCAGCTCCCATAGCCGCTAAGGCAATGGCAACCTGTTTATCAAGAGTTTTTCTTACAATATTACCGTTGGTAGCACGTAATATTTTACAGAAATGATACGTAAAATAGCCTCGTATCTGTCCGCTGATATTTCCTTCCATGGATACCTGATTGTCTTTTGCTGCAGCCCATAACGTATGATTCATTCCGGTAACAGGCACAAGCGCTTTAGTGAGAACGGTTGATTTTTTTGAACTTTTAGAAGTCTCCATTTCACTGGCGTAAGTGAGATAAAATTCATCCTCAAGCATTGGAGGGATATAGCGGGCTGTTTCGTTGAGAAGATCAGCTTCCAGTCCCAGATCCATTTTTCTGGTTCCTGTTCCCGAATAACAGCAGTCGAAGATAACTTCCATATTTACTCCGGCTTTTAGCTTGCTGAGAACAGTTTTAAAATCATCATCCCGAATGACACCGTTATTGGCGTAATCATGCGGACAAATAGCTTCGTCCAAACCATCCAGTTCAAGATCCGATCCGATATTGGCCACTCTGGTTCCGTGTCCTGAATAATAAAAAACAAGAGAATCTCCTTTTACACTCGTGCTGATCATGGATTTCAGATAGTTCAATATATTCGCTCTTGTAGCATTCTGATTGGTCAGGATTTTAATCTTTGCTGGACTAAAACCACAGATCACCAATGTGTTTGCCATATCTCTCGCATCGTTTACACAGCCGTTAAGATCCGGACCTCCGTATCCGATGGGTGCATAATCATTAATTCCTACGATAAGTGCTTTTTTCATTGTATTAGTTTTAAAAATATTCCCTACTCTGTTCCGGCTTTTCGGGGGCTGCCTTTTTGTGCTTTTTTCTATGACAAAATTCCATCTTTCAGAAGAGCAAAAACAGAGGAGAAAACCGTATTTTGAAAAAGGAAAAACACCTTTTCGTTTGCAAATGAATGAGTTGTGAAATAAAAATCCGGCAGGTTGAAAAGCTGCCGGATTCGTCAATAGAATGTAAAAATGTTTATTTTTTCAGGGAATAAATAGGATTAAAAATTAAGTCAGCACAAATCATGCTTCAAAGCAAAAAGTACCAGACCCGCTCTGTTTTTTATATCCAGTTTCACAAAAACCGAATCTCTGTAGCCATCAATGGTTTTAGGACTGAGGCACATTTTGTCAGCAATCTCCTTATAAGTAAGTTCGCTGCAGGCCCATTTGATAAATTCTTTCTCCCGGTCTCTCAGCTCAGAAAGCAGGGAGGCATTTTTCGCTTCCTCTGTTTTTACTTTCAATAACTTTTGGGCTACAAAATCAGTATAAAAGCTGCCTTTCTCAAATACCGTTTCAATAGCCTGGAAAAGGATAGAAGGCTGCATGTCTTTCAGCAGATAGCCTTTAGCGCCGGCCTTTAACATTTTAATTAATATTCTTTCATCATCATCCATGGTAAGGGCAATGACTTTAATATCGGGATAATGCTCTGTAAGCCATTCTGTAGTTTCTATACCATTTTTATAAGGCATATTAACATCCATCAGGACTACGGCAGGTAATTCAGAAGCTTTTTCCACGCCCGCAATAAATTCTTCTCCGTTGGGATGATTCATAATGACCCGATATTGAGTGTTTTCTGTGATCATATTCTCCAGTGCTTTGGAGATTAAGGTATGATCATCAACGATCGCTATGGGAATTGTTTTCATAATAAATTTTTATGATAGGTTATCAAAGTTTGTGTTCCTTTATTCAGTTCTGAATGTATAGACAGTTCAGCGTGAATCAGTTTGGCTCTCAGTTCCATGTTTTTTAATCCTGAGCCGTCCTGATTACTATCGATATCAAAGCCTCTTCCGTTGTCCGAGATACTGATATGTAGTTTTTCACAGTCATCCTCCATGTGTATGGAAACATTTTTGGCTTTGGAATGTTTCAAAATATTATTGATACTTTCCTGGATAATTCTGAAAAGGATCAGTCCGTGTTTAGGCGAAATATCAATATCCTGCTTTTGTGTGATGAATTCTATTTTTAATAATTTCAGTTTTTTAATCCTCTTAACTTCTCTTTCAATGGATTCTGCCAGTCCGAAATGAATGATCTGTTCAGTGATTAATGTCTTAGAAAGATTTCTTATATCCTGTATACATTCTCCCAATAATTCATTGAGCTCGATGAGGTCTTCTTTTTCTGAATTCCGGAGTTTGGTAATCAGCTGGTTTTGGCGTAAGCGGACCACAGATAATTTCTGTCCCACATCATCATGCAGTTCCTGCCCTATATAATTGAGCGTTTGTTCTTTCATTTCTACCTGTGAAGTTGCCAGTTCCTTTTCAAACCGAAGATCTTTTTCCTTCTGCTCAATCAGCAGGGTTGTTTTTTTCCGGATAAAAACCGCATAAATGAAGACCATTGTCAAAACAACGATGAATAAAGTAATCGTAAAGATGATAACCAGATTATTCTCTTCCATATCTGCAAAGCATTTATCTTGTTCTTTCCTGTTTGTTCCAGATTAAACCCAATATGAGTATGCCATTACTGATCAGATTCAGCATAAATAAAATAAAAAAATAAATAGTCTCTGATACAGTAGTTCTAAAAAAGAATATCGGGATGCTTCCAATAAAGAATATTAGCAAAGCAACTGATATCCAGAATGGTAAATAATTTTTGATTTCCAATACTTTATCAGAATTAAAGGTTTGGTACAGGAACAAAATGATTGAAAACAGCAACAGGAGGATATCTGCATAGAGCATATTAAAAGAAAAATGATGAAGCAGATCATCTTCTGTATAAAACATCACAACAATATTGAGGACAAAAAGAACCAGGATGATGGTCTGTATCTTTTTGAGCAGCGGAACATATAATAATTGGTAATAATACAGTAAGTACAGAAAAAATACAATCATTAAAAAACCAATTACATAGAAGATGTCCGTAGGCAGATTGGTCAGCTTGAAATAGAAATAACAGGAAATATCAATCACGGAAAACAACAGATATCCTATGATAAAAAATAAATTCTCCTTTCCGGTTTTTCTGTATTTTATGACCATTAGAATCATCACTACAATGGATATGGCCATCGATATCTGTTTCCCTGTTTCAATATTCCAGTTCATAATGCTGTGTTTTTTAAGGCATTGTTTCCGATAACGTTTTTGGTGGCGGGGCCAGATTGGTCATGTTCATAGATTCTATAGAAGTAACGTCTGTGTTTTCTTCGGTGGTGGCTGATCTGGCCATGGCCTTCTCTCTTTCTCTTTTTTGGGCAGTAGGCACTAAAAATATAGTTTGATAGCCTGCATATTCCGGTTTTGCCATTCTGTTTTTAGGATGATTCATCGGGTATTTTCCCATGTAGATCCTGATTCCTGGATTTTTTAATTTTTGTTTTCTGGCATTTTCTTTTACATATTTAATATAGCCTTCCATATCTTCAAGCGAAAACCAGTACCATCTCGAATCGGGTTCACCGTTTCTGTACTTCATGAGAATTTCATGATTGGTTCTGGTGTATTCATCAAAAAGAACTCGCCCTTCACGGTAGCTGATCAGTTTCTTTTTATAACTGTTGCTTACAGGTTCTTTAGGAGGTTCGGTGCAGCTAAGCAGACAAAATGCCAGAATAAGAGCTGCACATAAGGGACTTAAAATCTTAGTAAAAAAGGAAGTTTTCATTTTTATGGTTTTAATTTTATGGAACAAAATTAGCGAACGGCACAACTATAAAAAAGGGTGAAAACACTGTTTTTATCCTTTACTAAATTTACGACTTTTTGATATTCAGTTGAATAGGAATTACGAGGTTTGTTTTTTTAAGTAAAAATATCCAATGGTACTCCTTCAATAATAAAATTAAAACCATGATAAACATTCATGGTTTGGAAGGAAACTATTTACCTTTTTATTCTCTCTTTTTCAATCTGCTTTTCACCCCAAAGCCGCAGATAATCAATAAAAGGAATGAGCTCGGCGCCGTTTTCCGTTAAAGAATATTCTACCTTAGGAGGAACTTCGTGATACACTTCTCTATGGATAAGCCCGTCATCTTCCAGCTCCCGGACAGTCTGAGTAAGCATTTTAGGGGTAATATCAGAAAGGGATTTACGAAGTTCGCCATACCGCATAACTGTCTTCAGATGGAGATACCATAAAATACGGCCTTTGTACTTTCCCCCAATCCGTTTAAAGGCATAGTCAACAGGACAGGATGGCTCATTGGTAACTTTTTTTATTTTTAACATTTTTTCAATGGTTTGATAATCAGTATTAGTATATTTTTAGTATGTAGATTACAAAAAAGTACATACTTGCTGCAAAGATATGATGAGACTACATTTGCCCGATAATTAAAATCAAAAAAAATGAAAGCTGTTATTGTAAACGAAGCAGGAGGCGTTGAAAATCTTCAATTTGCGGAAATAGATAAGCCTGTCATAGGAAATGATGAAGTATTGGTAAAAGTAGTATCGGTAAGCATTAATCCTGTAGATGTAAAGTCCAGAGCATATGAAGGAGTTCTGAACTGGATTTTTGAAGAAAAAGGACCCGTTATTTTAGGATGGGATATCTCGGGAGAAGTAGTGGAAACCGGGAGAAATGTAACTGATTTTAAACCGGGAGATGAAGTCTTCGGAATGGTCAATTTTTTTGGAAAAGGAAATGCCTATGCAGAATATGTGGCTGCTCCGGCTGCTCATCTGGCATTAAAGCCTCAAAATATTACCCATCAGCAGGCTGCTGCGGCCTCAATGGCTGCTTCAACGGCATATCAGGCCTTAGTGGATGTTGCCGGAATTAAAAAAGGAAGCAAGGTTCTGGTCCATGCCGCTTCAGGTGGTGTTGGCCATTTTGCTGTTCAGGTTGCGAAGTATTTTGGGGCGTATGTTATCGGCGTTTCATCCGGTAAAAATAAAGAATTTGTTTTGTCGCTGGGGGCGGATGAACATATTGATTATACAACGGAAAACTTTCATGAAAAAGTGCAGGATGTAGATATCGTCATTGATACCCTTCAGGGAAAAACGCTGTCGGATTCGGTAGATGTTGTGAAAGAGAATGGCATTATCATAACACTTCCGACACCTGAGATTCCTGAGGATATTGCATTGAGAGCCAGGCAGAAAAAGGTGAATATTGAGTTTATGATGGTACAGTCTAAAAAAGAAACTGCAGAAGCAATTGCGGGCTTATTGAAGCAGGAAGCATTGAAACCATTTGTTTATAAAACTTTCCCGTTTGAAGACATAGCACTGGCACACCTGGAGGTAGAGACCAGCCGCGTTGCAGGAAAAGTAATAGTAAATCTGTAAAAATAAAAACAGGACCGGAAATCTATTCCCGGTCCTGTTAAACAAGATTAAGTGTAAAATTTAGCCTTTAAAGGCAAAAAGGATAATTCAAATGTGAACAGATTTTTATTGATTCTTAATCTATGTTTAAGGGAATTGATAGTAATGGTAATTTATTCTTGTAGGCCATTATGGCTGTTTTGCTTCGATGGAAAAGAGATTCTACAAGATTATATTTATAAGGAATCATGGTTAAAAGATCCGGACTGGTCAGTTTTATTTCCTCCTCAATCGCCTTGATGACTTCAATGGACTGAATCATTTTAAAGCTGTACTTAATATCATCCAGATCGTACCCGGAATTCAGGTCAATATCATGAATAACCTCAGCAAAATCTTCTAATCTTTCACTTACATTGAATACCTCAATCTCAGCATTGAATTCATTAATAAAGTGGTAAATATCATTCATGGCAGACCAGGTCATGCTTTTGTGCGTATCATAAGCAAAAAGGATTTTTCTGATTCCTGTATATTCTATATGAGCGGGAATAATGAGTATCGGTTTTTTAATTCTGTGGATAGCTCTTGTTACCCTGTTTCCTAAAAGCTTTTGTTCCAGAGTTTTTTCAGCCATTCCCATTACAATAAAATCACAATCGTGAATCTGCATACAGTTTTCAAGCTCTTCAATAAAATTGCCGGAAGCCAGATGATGCTGGGTTTCAACAGTATATAATCTTTTAAGTTCCGCTGCCTTATCCTCCATTTTTTTCTGATTTTTAAGCGTTTGAGTGTAGAAAAAATCAGCTGAAACCTGGGCATTCAGGGCATGGATGGAAACGGATTGAAGATTGAAAAGCACAATCCTGTATTTGTTTTCTTTAGCCATAGATGCTGCATAATGAGTGGCATTTTCAGCTTCGTGGGAAAAATCTGTGCAGACAATTATTGTTTTCATTGTACCGGATTTAATACCACAAAACTATGATAGACAGTTATTCCCTGATTATAAAAATACTGTGATGTTGCATAAAATGATGATGAAATGTCTTTTTCAGGTGATGAACCGTCACATTCATTTTAACTCTGCTATTTTACGTTTCAGGTATTGTTTTGGCGGTCTCGTCCAAAATAGAAGATATTCATATAAAATCTATTTCTATATTTACATTCATAAAGTCCCGGATATGAACAGGATTTCTGCCATCAGGAAAAAAATAGTACGGAATAAGAAGATTCTTTCCACCATGAAAAGAAGGCTGGTGATCTGGGCGTTAGCAGTGGTCACTTTCTGCGTTTTTTCCTACCTTATTGATCCTTTTGATCCCGTTTGGAAAGGCTACCTTGATGCTCCTTTAAAAATGATTCTCGAAGATGCCACATGGATTATCTTTTTTTCAATCATTATTTCTGAGGTAAGTATTTTTATAGACAGGACGCTCAATAAGTGGCTGCCCTGGAGAAACAGGACCGTAAAGCGATTATTCATTCAGTGTTTGCTTCAGATCGTGGGAAGTGTTTTGATTGTGATTATTATCAATGCAATTGTAGATGGTACTTCAGTAACATTACCTGAAATGGATTCCCGCAAAGAATATACACTTCTTGGACAATGGATCGCTACTAATATTGTCATATCGTTGATTATCAGCGCTTTTAATACTGTTGATTATTTATTGGAAAACTGGAAAAAAACAGCAGTAGAAGCTGCCCAACACAAACTGAGGGCATCAAAACACAAGCAGGCTGCAATGGCGGCAGAACTTCAGGCACTTAAGCTTCAGATTGACCCGCATTTTATTTTCAATAACTTAAGTGTGTTGTCAGAACTCATCCTCGAAGATCAGCAGTTGGGGTATGAGTATTCCGAGAAATTTGCGAGAGTATACAGATACTTATTGGTCAATTCCAAAAAAGACATTATCGCCGTAGAAGAGGAACTCAAATTTTTAGAGTCCTATATCTTTCTGATTGAAAAAAGAATAGGGGAAGGCGTTATATTCAAAATAGATATTCAGGAAGAGTACAGATCGAGATTTACCCTTCCGCTGTCTTTACAGTTGCTGGTTGAAAATGCTATTAAGCATAATCAGACATCCAAAGTAAACCCTCTGGAAATTTACGTTTATACAAACCCTGAAGGAGAGCTGGTAGTCTCTAATACATTTCTGCCTTTAATCAATAAGCCGGATTCCTCAGGAGTAGGGCTTACCAATATCATTGCACGATACGAAATCTTAGGATATCCTAAACCTGTGATTGAAAAAACAGAAGATAAATTTATAGTAAAACTCCCATTGATATGAAGATTAATAAAGTTTTAATTGTTGAAGACGAAAGACCCAATGCAGACAGGTTAAAAAGACTGTTGTTGAAGTTAAGACCCCATATCGAAATTCTGTCTGTGGAAGACTCGATTACCTCAACAGTACACTGGCTGGAAAATAATGTGGTTCCCGATGTTATCATGATGGATGTAAGACTTGCAGATGGCCTCAGCTTTGAAATATTTAACAAGCATGAAGTTAAAAGTGCCGTCATATTTACAACAGCATACGATGAATATGCTGTACAGGCATTCAAATACAATAGTGTAGATTACCTCCTGAAACCTATTGAAGAAGAAGAGCTGGATGCTGCTTTAAAACGCTATGAAACCTTTATGGAAGCCGTCCCGGTAGTAGGAACAGCCATTGAAGGATTATTAAATTATATCCAGCCGAAAAACTACAGAAAACGTTTTCTGATCGCCCACAGAGACGGATATAAAACCGTGCTGGCAGAAGATATCCTTTACTTTTATACCGAATTGGGAATCAGCAAAGCCATGCTGAATACGGGAGTGGTAGAAAATGTTCCCCAAACCCTGGAAGAACTTGAAAAACAATTGGATCCTAAATTCTTTTTCCGTGCCAACAGACAATTTATCATTCATATCAATTCCGTAAAACAGATTTTTAATCATTTTAATGGAAAACTAAAGCTGGAGTTGAGGAAACAGCCTGATATGGAAGTGATTGTAAGCCGGGAGAAAGCTTCCGTTTTCAAATCCTGGATGGATTATTAATTCTGGAAAATACAGACAAGGCTGTCTCAAAGTCAAATAATTTGACCTATGTAATTCTGACGAAGGAAGAATCTCATCAATATCCCAATACATGAGATTCTTCACTACATTTATGAACTTCGTTTGCAGACTTTCAGTCCGTGTTCAGAATGACATTTTTGAGACATCCTCTTTTTCGTTTTACTTGTGAAATCCATATGTTTATCCTTAATGGTTTCACTCTTATTTCCCCATAAAAATCTCTTTTTTGTCATAATTACAAAGGAAAATAGCGGTTTTCTTTTCATTTTTCCTATCATACGTTTCATCTGCGATTAATGACACTTCACCCAACTTCTGAATGAATATCACTGTAAGATGAAGTTATTTTGCTCCTGTAAAATTTAAAAACCAATGTTATGAATTACAGAAAAGGATATCTGGTACTTTCACTTACAGCTGCAGCCATATTGTACTCGTGTGGTTCTGGGAGTGGCCAGGAAAATACTCAGCAGATGCAGCAGGCATTGCCTACAGATTTTATTCAGGTAAAGTCCGGAGATGCTGACGTGTCTACAGGATATCCGGGAAGCATAGAAGGACAGGACAATGTGGATATCAAAGCACAGGTAACGGGATATCTGGAGGCAGTATATATCAAAGAAGGGCAGTATGTAAATAAAGGGCAGACCCTTTTCAGAATAAATCCATCTGTGTACAACGAGCAGGTCAATACCAATGAAGCAGCCTTGAAATCAGCGTTGGCGGCACAGGAAACAGCAAGACTTGAAGTGGAAAAACTGAAACCTCTTGTAGAAGGAAAAGTAGTTTCCGATATGCAGCTGAAAACCGCTCAGGCGAGTTATAAAGCGGCATCAGCACAAGTTGCACAGGCACAGTCATCATTGGGATCCTCAAAGATTAACGCCAATTTTACGTATATCAAAGCGCCAGTGAGCGGATACATAGGCAGAATTCCGAACAGAGTAGGAAATCTTATCAGCCCGTCTGATCCATCACCACTAACCACGCTTTCAAGCATCAACAGTGTGAATGTATACTTTTCAATGAACGAAGCTGATTTTATTGCACACAGCAAGGCTGCGGCATCAGGAAATACAGCAGAAAATGTAGAACTTATCCTGGCAGACGGTTCCACTTATTCTCTTAAAGGAAAACTGGAAAATGCCAGCGGAAACTTCGACAGAAATACCGGAAGTATTCAGATGAAAGCTGTTTTCCAGAATCCGGATAAATTATTAAGAGCCGGAGGAACAGCCAGAGTGATGATTCATAATGCCCTTAATGGTGTGATTAAACTTCCGAAAACCTCTGTAAAAGATATTCAGGACAGATTCTTTGTTTATAAACTGAATGGTAAGGATAAAGTGAAAATGACACAGATTACCGTTTCAGGAAGTACATCCCAGGATTACTTTATCAAAGAAGGCGTGAATGCAGGAGATAAGATTGCCATTAACAGAATTGATGCCCTTACAGACGGAGCACAGGTGGTGGCACACACTGTTCCTTTGAAATAGTTGTATAACCTTTCTTAGAAAATTCAAAAATGTTAAAAAAGATAATAGACCGTCCTGTACTGGCGACGGTAATATCCCTTATCATTGTTATTTTAGGGATTATAGGATTAAACCAGCTGGCGGTGACCAGATTCCCGGACATCTCTCCGCCCACGATTACCGTTTCAGGATCATATCCCGGAGGAAACAGTGAAACCGTGATCCGTTCTGTGGTAACACCGCTGGAAGAGCAGATCAATGGAGTGGAAGATATGGAATACATGAAATCCACAGCAAGTAATGATGGTACATTCTCGATATCCATTATATTCAAACAGGGAGTGAATGCTGATCAGGCAGCCGTAAACGTGCAAAACAGAGTACAGCAGGCCACCCCGATACTACCGCAGGAGGTAGTGAGAATGGGATTGACCACCTCCAAGCAGCAGAACAGTATGGTATTGATTTTCAATATTTATACGGAAGATAATAAACAATATGATGAAACTTTCCTTCAAAATTATGCGAATATCAACCTTATTCCCCAGGTTAAAAGAGTAAAAGGAGTAGGGCAGGCCATGGTTTTCGGGCTTAAGGATTATTCCATGAGAATATGGCTTAATCCTCAGAAAATGTCCTCTTACGGACTCGAGCCGGCAGATGTTTCCAGAGCGATCGCAGACCACAGTTTGGAATCAGCTCCGGGAAAACTTGGGGAGGAATCTGATGCAGCCTTAGAATATGTAATCCGCTATAAAGGAAAAAAGAACAAGCCGGAACAATATGAAAATATTATTGTTAAAAATATAGGAAGTCAGATCATCAGGCTTAAAGATGTTGCCCGTGTGGAATTCGGAGCGATTTCAAATACCGGAGATAACCTTTCCAATGGAAAAAATGCGGTTACTGTAGCGATCATGCAGACTACAGGATCCAACGCCAACCAGATTGAAATTGGGGTGAACAAAGCCCTTGACCAATTATCAAAATCATTCCCTCCTGGTATCAAATATACGAAGGTAATGAGTACCAAAGAAAGATTGGATGAAGCTACAGGACAGGTAAAATCAACACTTATAGAAGCTTTTATCCTTGTATTTATCGTGGTATTTATATTCCTGCAGGATTTCAGATCTACCATTATTCCGGCAGTGGCGGTTCCGGTGGCGATTATCGGTACCTTCTTCTTCCTTCTGGTCCTGGGATTTACGATCAACGTACTGACCCTTTTTGCCCTTGTACTGGCCATCGGTATTGTGGTGGATGATGCCATTGTAGTGGTAGAAGCGGTTCACAGCAATATGGAAGGAACAGACCTTTCAGGAAGAGAGGCAACTCATAAGGCGATGAGTGAGATTACAGGAGCGGTTATTTCCATTACTTTGGTGATGTCTGCTGTTTTTATCCCGATCGGATTTATGTCCGGCTCAGCAGGGTTATTCTATAAACAATTTGCGTATACACTGGCCATAGCCATTATTATTTCCGCAGTTAACGCATTGACTTTAACTCCTGCTTTATGTGCCGTGTTTTTGAAAAACAATCACTCGGGAGAAGGTAAAAAACCAAAAGGATTCGGGCAAAGATTTGCTGTGGCATTTAATGCAGGATTTAATAATATGACCAATCGTTATGCGAAAGGCGTTAGATTTTTAATAGGAAGAAAATGGATTGCAGGAGGATTAATCATAGCCGTTATCGGGGTTGCAGGCTGGCTGATGTCAAGTACGCCAAAAAGTTTTGTACCAATGGAAGACGACGGATTCTTTATGTACACTTTAAGTATGCCTCCGGGAACAGCATTGACCAAAACGACAGAGGTTTCCAACAAAATCAATGACATCTTAAAAGGTGTAGAAGCCGTTCAGGAAAATACTTCTATTACAGGTTACAACCTGCTTAGTAACAGCGCAGGGCCTGCTTATGCTATGGGATTTGTTAAGCTGAAACCTAAAAAAGAAAGAGGAGAGGTTCAGGATATTCAGGAAGTGGTAGATATGGCGAATGCAAAACTGGGAGTGATCAAAGAAGGAAGTGTAATGACCTTCAGAATGCCTCCGGTAGAAGGTTACGGAATGACGAATGATGCCGAAATTGTATTTCAGGACCGTATGGGAAGAGATCCTCAGGTTCTTAAGGCCAAAGCAGATGAACTGATCGGTCAGCTGATGCAGGTTCCGGAAGTAGCATTTGCCTACACGATGTTCAGGGCAGATTATCCTCAGATGGAGCTGGAAGTGAATGAAGACAAAGCAAAACAGCTGGGAGTAAGTATTTCCAATCTGTTGGGAACCGTTCAGACCTATTTCTCGGGAGATCAGTCTCAGAATTTTTCAAGATTCGGGAAGTTCTATAGAGTGAATATTAAAGCTGACGGTGTTTTCAGAATGGATGAACAGGCCTTCAATGATATTTTTGTAAAAAATGAAAAAGGGGATATGGTACCGGTGAATACGCTGATTACTTTGAAAAAAGTCTACGGCCCGGAATCCGTACAGCGATACAACCTTTACAATTCATTAAATATCAACGTATCTCCAAAACCAGGCGTAAGTAATGGAGAATTGATGGGTAAACTGGAACAGACTTTAAGCAAACTGCCATCTGACTACAGCTACGAATGGACAGGGTTGAGTTTGGAAGAAAAATCAGCAGGTAACCAGACGATTGCCATCTTCGGACTGTGTTTACTTTTTGTATATCTGCTACTGGCAGCTCAATATGAAAGTTATATTCTTCCTCTGGCGGTAATGCTTTCCATCCCAACAGGAATTGTAGGTGCATTTTTAGGAATAAAAGCCATCGGATTGGATAACAACATCTATGTACAGGTAGGATTGATCATGCTTATCGGGCTTCTCGCCAAAAATGCCATCCTTATTGTAGAATTTGCCATACAAAGGCGAAAAGCAGGTCTTTCCATTCTGGATTCAGCACTGGAAGGGGCAAAAGCGAGGTTACGTCCGATTATCATGACATCATTAGCCTTTATTGTAGGAATGGTTCCGCTGATGGTTTCTTCAGGAGGAATGGCTTCCGGAAACAAATCCATCAGTACAAGTGCTGCCATGGGAATGTTGAGCGGAGTGGTTTTAGGAGTTTTCGTCATTCCTGTACTCTACATGTTCTTTCAGTATCTGGATGAGAAGTTCTCTGCCAAAAAGAAGTACAATACGATAGAAAATCAATTGACAAATGAGACTATTTAATATAAAGAATTTCCTTATTTCAGGCGCAATGGCATCATTGCTGATGTCTTGTGCCGTAGGGAAGAAATATACAAGAACAGACCTTCAGATTCCTGAAACCTACAAAGAATCTGTGCAGGTGACAGGCGATACTGTAGTGTTGCCATGGAAGACTTTTTTCAAAGATCCAAAATTGATTGGTTTAATAGATAAAGCCCTTTCAAGAAACAATGAAGTAAATGTAGCCCTGAAAAATATAGAACAGTTGGATCTGATCTACAAGCAAGCTAAGCTTAGTTTGATGCCAACACTGGATTTCACTGCAGGAGCAAACAGAAGCTGGGCTTCCAAAAATACCCTTAACGGCTCTCTGAACGAACAGTTTGTCGGTACAAAATACATGGATGATTTCAGTGCTGCACTGAGGCTTTCCTGGGAAGTAGACATTTGGGGAAAAGCTAAAATGCAGAAAGAATCTGCAGCAGCAGAATATTTTGGACAAAAGGAAAATTTAAATGCCATCAAAAGCAGGATTGTCGTTCAGGTTGCGCAGGCATATTACAACCTTATCAGTCTTGATGAACAGCTGAAAATTGCTGAACAGAATATTGAGCTGAGCGACAACACGCTCAAGATGATGAATCTTCAGTTTACAGCGGGACAGATCAATTCATTGGCGGTTCAGCAATCGGAAGCTCAGAAGAAAACCGCTGAGCTGCTGATTCCTTTGGCAAAACAGAATATTTCGATTCAGGAAAATGCTTTGAGCATCCTTTGCGGAGAATATCCGGCGAAGATAGAAAGAGAAGGAACCCTTAAAACAATGATTCCCGAAAACAAACTGTCTGAAGGATTACCGGCACAACTGCTGAGCCGTAGACCGGATCTGAAGATGGCAGAGTTCAACGTAATTAACCTCAACTCAAAAACCGGACTGGCAAAAGCAGCCATGTATCCGAGTATCAGTTTAAGCCCGCAAATAGGAGTCAATTCCAATAAATTCAGTTCATGGTTTGATATTCCCGGATCTATTACCAAAGCGATTGCTGCTAATCTTGCTGCGCCTGTTTTTCAGAAAAAAGAATTGAAAACAGCGTATGAAACAGCTTTGATTGAACAGGAAAAAGCAGCCATCAATTTTAAACAATCTGTAATGACTGCTGTGGCAGAGGTTTCCGACGCTATGGCAAAGTCTAAAGGTTCTTCAGAAAGACTACAGCTTTTAGAACAGAGAACAGCAATTCTGGACAAGGGAATCAATGATGCGTTGAAGCTGTATAAAAGTGGTATGGCAACCTATCTGGAAGTCATCACTGCCCAGAACAATAAACTTCAGAATGATCTGGAAACCATCAATGTTACCCTTGAAAAACTAAATGCTGAGGTTGATCTTTACAGAGCACTTGGCGGAGGTGTACAGTAGAATATTTCTTAAAAAAATAATAAAGGAAGCTATATATGTAGTTTCCTTTTTGCTGTTTTGACGCATCAATACAACTCTATTATTATAACAGGTACGGAATTTGCAATGAAGAGATGAAATTTTATGTGCACAAAATCAATTGGTTATAATTTTTTTTATTCTTTTTTCTAAAAAAGGATGCAAGATTTTCAGAAAACAGGATTTATATAGATGAGTACTCGAAAATAATTAATGTTTAACGAAAATGTAATGCAATGAAAAAATTGACAGTACCCCGATTTTTTATGACAGTTTTAATGGTTTTGGCAGGATTGACCCTATTCTCATGTAATGATAATGATGGACCGGACATTCCTCCTGTAAAAATGGAAGAGTTACCAGGAAACTATAAAGGAAAAATGATTATTGTACAAGGAACTACCAAAAGAGAGGGAATAAAAGAATTCAAAGTAAAGAAAGATACGATCTCTTTTGCCGAATTTCCAATAGGTGAAATCGTAAAAACTGTAGTAAAGGATCCTGCAAAAGCTGAAACTGCCATAAAATCACTTGGAAAAGTGAACTATGATATTAAATATGCAGCAGTGATCAATACCGCAAATAATGTGATAGAGCTTACTCTTACTCCAAAAACAATGGAGCTTCAGATTCCGGTAGACGGAGTAAACAAAAAAACGGCTGTGGAATTCGTTTCTAAGCAAAAAGGATATTATGTAGGGATGGATAGAACGCTTAGATATGCGCTCACAGCAGAAAAAATTACAGTAGACGGAACAGTGGTTACTCCTTATGACGTGATCGATTATAATTTCCCGTTCTGTATAAAAAATTAATAAATAGTATCATCAATGGATTGCACTTTATTAAAAAGATGCAATCTATTTTTGCCTGACAGTTTTATAACATCCCGGTGGATACGGAGGCAGTTGCATCATATGGAAGAAAGTAAAGAACAGATTTTGGTAAAGCACCTTCTGAAAAAGGAAGAGGCTGCCTGGAAAGAGCTTTTTGGAGCTTATTCCGGAAATCTGTCCTATGTATGCTCCCGTTATCTGGCAGAAAAAGAAGATGTTCATGATGTGCTTCAAAACAGTTTTATCAAAATGTTCCGTTCGATAGAATCTTTTGAGTACAGAGGTAGTGGTTCTTTAAAAGCCTGGATGACCCGTATCACAGTCAATGAATCTTTAAAGCATATTAAACAGAAAGGTGACTTTAAATCAGCAATTGAAGTAAATGATCTTCCGGATATCCCTAATGAAGAAGACCCGGATTTTGAAGAAATCCCCCGCGATGATATTATGATGATGATCAGAGCTCTTCCTGATGGCTACCGGACTGTTTTTAACCTGTTTGTATTTGAGAAAAAAAGCCATAAAGAAATTGCCGGGCTGCTGGGAATTGCAGAGAATTCTTCTGCATCGCAGTTTCACCGGGCAAAAGGATTGCTTGTCCAGAAAATAAAAGAATTTAAAATGTCAAAAAAAGCACAATATGAATAACGAATGGCTAAATAATCTGCGAAGCAGAATGGATGACCATGAAGAGGACGTTCCGGAAGGGTTGTGGGATGACATCAGAGATGAATTATTTTCAGGAGAAGAAAATAGCAGCATTCCCGCATTTGTTCCTGAAATGCATGAAGGAGAAACGGAAAAGGCAGAAAAGATAGCTGGCAGAGGTCAAAAATCCCTGTTTTATCGTATCGGAGGAATTGCTGCTGCTATTGCATTGCTGCTTTTGCTGACAAAATTATGGCCACAGAATGATACAGAGACAATGCTGTCTCAGAGACAGACAAACGTGCGGAAAGAGAAAAATTCTTTAAAACCTGTACGAGCCGAACATGCTTCAGCAGAAGAAATGACATCGGTGTCAGAAGCTCCATTAGCTGAAAATATAGTGAATACCGGAGCTTTGTTGAAAGAACAGACCCGAAAATATTTTGAAACCGTAGGGAAAAATGAGCTAAAGGATAATATTAAACTGCCAACAGTTTCAGAATTTTTTCAGCAGGAAAGTAAGATCGCTCAGAAAACATCTCCTGTTGATGATACAGCGAAAGAGCAGGTCGTAGAAAATAAAAATGATGAGATTCTTTTTAAACAGGAAAAAATAAAAGAAGTATATGCCGGAAATGCAACCCGTCATACCAAAAAATCCAGAGACAAAAAATCATGGATGCTGGGTATGCTTACAGGCAATATGGCTTCCAATTCTGCAGAACAGCAGTTTCCGGGCTATGCTTCAATCACAGGAAAAGCGATGAACGTTGAGCAGGTATGGACGACTTCCGAATATCATGATGATCCTCTGACTGCCATATTACTGGCCAATCAAAGTCAGCCGGTAGAAGCAAGAATCAGACATAAAGTGCCGGTTACATTTGGACTTTCTGTATACTATAATTTAGGGAAAAGATGGGGAATAGGAACAGGACTGAATTATACCAAGCTGTCTTCTGAACTGCATTCCGGAAGTGACAACAATTATATTAAAGGAGATCAGACGGTTCATTATCTGGGAATTCCGGTACAGGTTAATTATAATGTCATTCAAAAAGGAAGATTCACAGGATACATTACAGGCGGAGCCCTGGTAGAAAAACCGATAGCAGGAAATATTACAACAACGTATGTTGTGAATGATGAAATAAAGGAATCCTCGAAGGAACGTCTGGACCCAAAACCTTTCCAGTTTTCTGTTAATGCGGCAGCAGGCCTGCAGGTGAAGCTCATTGACAAGGTTGGAATTTATGCAGAACCGGGAATAGGATATCATTTTAAAGAAGAGAATGCTCCGAATACCATTTATAAAGAAAAGCCCCTTCATTTTAATATGAAATTCGGAATCAGAGTGCTGCTGGATTAATGCAGCCCATTTTAAAACACCAAACTTAATAATTGATATATGAAAACAAAACTAATCTTTTTAGTGGTTTTATTATTCTCCATTTTGGATATAAAAGCACAATGCACGCCTACAATTACCAGTGCGAGACTCGGACAAAAATATCCGGGAACGATCTTATTCTGTGATACGGAAGATGAAGTTCTTTCCACGACACAGACTTACGCAAGTTATCAGTGGTATAAACAGGAATGGACCTGGCAAACCCCTAATAACAACCCATGGGTGGCTATTCCGGGAGCAACATCACAACAGTTAACCATTAGTGGCAATGACCAGCTGAATTATTTTAAGGTAGTTGTTTCCCAAGGCGACTGTACAGCGGAAAGTCCTACAGCATTTGCAGATGGCTTTGTATATGGGCTGCCGGCAATGATGACTACTTATACTCCAGGCACCTATGAAGAAAATATGGGAACAGTGAAGGTCTGCAACGGAGCTTCTGTACAGTTTGACAATATATTTCCTTTAGTGTATGGCAAGCATACCTGGTTCAAATGTGTGCCAGGGAGCAATCCGCCGGTAGCAGGAGATCCTTGTATCATCGCTGGCGTGGTAGGTGATACTTATGTTGCAACAAGCTCGGGGAAATACGGATTTTATGCATGTACGGAATATTGTCCGGATCAGTGCCAGATGTTAGATCCGTTTGCTTTTGTTGAAGTGACTTTCGGAGATTGGGAATTCTGCAGCAATCTGGGAACTGGAGAGACAAAAATTAAAGATAATAATCTGAGAATTTATCCTAATCCTACCGCGCAGCACCTTTATATCGGGAAAGAATCTGATAAAATCTATAAAGAAGTTATCATTATAGATATGTCCGGGAAACTTGTTCTGAAGAAAAATGACCACAGATATAATCAGCCGATTGATGTAAGCAGTCTGGTACCCGGAAATTATATCATTGTTTCCAGAAGCACAGACGGAACAGAATATAAAAACAGATTTATAAAAAAATAATAGGATTATAAAATCTGAAGATGCTAAAATATTGATTGTGGGAAGGAAGATTGGATGTCTGAGGAGGGATGTTCCTTGTATTGAAGAAGAACTGAAGTGATTTATTTTAATACTTTACGCTCATAGATACATTTTCATCCTTGTTAATCTAATGACGATCATAATTACCCCAAAAAGGAATTTCCTCTTTCCGGCATCCGCTTCCTGACTTACACTTAATGTTCAGTAATTCAGATGGCATAATCTTTTTCGTTAGTTTTTAATAATGGTTGAGTCGGTACAAAGAAATTTGTACCGGTTTTTTTATTATCATCATCGTGCTTCTACAAAAATATCTGAGGATCTGTTTTCTTAAAATCTTTTTTTAAATATCTGTCTGGCTAGAATACTGTTAATATAAAACCCGGATTTTCAAAATAGTATATTCATTACTTTTACTTCAAAAACACACCATGCTGATCAAAATTTATGGAAGTGCCATTCATGGAGTGGCTGCACAGACAATTACTATTGAAGTGAATGTAGATACCGGAGGGGTAGGATACCATCTTGTGGGGCTTCCTGATAATGCTATTAAAGAAAGCAGTTACAGGATTTCTGCAGCATTGAAAAATGTAGGATTTAAAATTCCCGGAAAGAAAATTACCATTAATATGGCTCCTGCAGATCTTAGAAAAGAAGGCTCTGCTTATGATCTCAGTATTGCTATTGGCATCCTAACCGCCTCAGATCAGATATTGGCAGAGAACGTTAAAGACTTTATTATTATGGGAGAACTTTCCCTGGACGGAAGTTTACAGCCGATTAAAGGTGTTTTGCCCATTGCGATCCAGGCCAGGGAAGAAGGGTTTAAAGGAATCATTCTTCCAAAACAAAATGCCAGAGAAGCAGCCATTGTAAATGACCTCGATGTGTACGGAGTAGAAAATATCAGAGAGGTTATCGATTTTTTCAACGAAGGAAAAGCGCTTGAAAAAGTGACATTGGATACCCGAAAAGAATTTCATGAAAAGATCAATAATTTTCCTTTTGATTTCTCTGAAGTTAAAGGCCAGGAAACAGCCAAAAGAGCTATGGAAGTGGCAGCAGCAGGTGGACATAATATTATTCTGATCGGCCCGCCGGGAAGTGGGAAAACAATGCTGGCCAAAAGAGTTCCCAGTATTTTACCTCCTCTGACATTGAAAGAAGCGCTGGAAACAACAAAAATTCACTCTGTAGCCGGGAAAATAGGAACAGAAACATCATTGATGACTGTTCGTCCCTTCAGATCTCCACATCATACTATTTCAGATGTTGCTCTGGTAGGAGGAGGAAGTTATCCACAACCAGGAGAAATCTCTCTTGCTCATAACGGAGTTTTGTTTCTGGACGAAATGCCCGAATTTAAGAGGACTGTGCTGGAAGTCATGAGACAGCCTTTGGAAGATCGTGAAGTAACGATTTCAAGAGCCAGATTTACTGTAAACTATCCGGCAAGTTTTATGCTGGTAGCTTCTATGAACCCCAGTCCAAGCGGGTTTTTCCCCGATGACCCTAATAATACCTCATCCGTTTATGAAATGCAGCGGTATATGAACAAACTTTCAGGGCCTCTTTTAGATAGAATAGACATTCATATTGAAGTTCAGAAAGTAGAATTTGAGCAGCTTTCCGAGAAAAGAAAAGGAGAGAAGAGCAAAGATATCAGAGAGCGGGTTTTGAAAGCAAGAGATATTCAGAATAAAAGATATCAAAACCTCAATATCAGCAGTAATGCTCAAATAGGACCTAAGGAAATTGAGGCCTATTGTGAACTGGATGAAACGTCTTTCGGTCTCATCAAATTAGCTATGGAAAAACTTAATCTTTCGGCAAGAGCTTATGACAGAATTCTTAAAGTTGCCAGAACAATAGCCGACCTTGAAGAATCTGAAAATATCCTGTCACATCATATTTCCGAAGCCATACAATACAGAAGTCTGGATCGTGAATTCTGGAATGGTTGATTTTATTCTATTTCGTTGATTTAAAACTAAATACTAAGTTTTATTTTCATAAGTTTAATTCTTACCTGTGAGTTTAACATAGGAATTATGTAACACATAGGTTGAAATATTATGTTAAGTTTGATTACCAAATTATTTATAATATCATATTATGGAAGTCAAATTCATAAATACTGCATAGAAAGCGTACCTCATTTATAAGGATAGAAGAAATATATTCTTACTTCTTTTTGAATAAATACATAACGTTTGAATGCAGAATGCCGATCCACTCATACAGAGGTCGGTGTATAACCTGTATCATCCAGTTTTGAGAAACGAATAAAGAAAACACATGTAGTAAATAAACGGTGGTTATTCCTCATGTCTTTACTTTTTAAATGCTTTCTATAGTTGAAACTCCACTCACAAATTTTTAAACCAATCCAAATCAAATTATTATGTCAAACACAATTCCCTCATCAGGAACCTTATCGATAGGTTCAGCGGTATTACTGTCTTCTGAAGACAGAGAAAAATTGCTCAACGGATTTAATAAAACCAGTTGGGATTATCATCATGAAGAAACCCTGGAATCTCTTTTCCGGAAACAGGTAATCCTTCATCCTGATAAGACTGCTGCGGTTTATCAGAATCAGAAGATTACGTATGGAGAGTTGGATCAGAGAAGCAATCAGGTAGCCAACTTATTACTGAGCCATGGTATCAAAGAAGGAAAATATGTTCCCATCTGGCTGGACCGCTCTTTAGAATGGATCATTGCTGTACTTGGAGTTATCAAAACAGGTGCAGCCTATGTTCCGATCGACCCTGCTTATCCTGTCAAAAGAGTAGAATATATTCTTTCCGACACCACTGCTGATCTTATCATTACCAATCAAATTCTTGGAGAACTTTTATCAGAAACCGAAAAGGTAAAAGTATTTGGTCTGAGCAATATGGAGAATCTTAATCAGTTATCATCAGAATATCCAGGAATTAATATCCATCAGAATGCCCTTGCATATACCATTTATACTTCAGGCTCGACGGGTAAACCCAAAGGTGTAATGATTAGCCATCAGGCCATACAACATCTGGTAACATGGCACAACCATCATTTTCATGTGGATCACAGTTCAAAACTGACTCTTGTGGCGGGATTGGCATTTGACATTTCTGTGTGGGAAATATGGTCGGCCCTTACTTCAGGTGCAACGGTTTTTATTGCAGACAATGAGGATAGAACAGAAGCTCAGGCGTTGATAGATTACTACAGAAAAAATCATATTACCCATGGTTTTGTGCCTACTGTTCTGGCTCCTTCTGTAGTGGATATTACCCGCAATTATAATGACCTGAAGCTCAAATATCTCTTTACAGCAGGTGAGAAGCTAAAGCCGGTACTTACTTCAGAATTAAGCTATGAGCTGGTGGATTATTATGGTCCCACAGAATGTACCGTATACGCTACTTATAAAAAAGTGAAAGATATTAACGGGAAATATGTTTCATCTATTGGCAGACCCATTGCCAATGCAAAAGCCTATATTTTAGGTGAAAACAAGGAATTGCTGCCCGTAGGAGCTGTTGGAGAACTCTGTATTGGAGGAAATCTTTTAGCAAAAGGGTATCTTAATAATAAAGAACTTACGGATGCTAAATTTATTACCAACCCATTCAATGAAAAAGAAAAACTGTACCGTACGGGAGACCTGGCCAGATGGAAACCGGATGGTGAGATTGAATTCTTAGGAAGAATTGATAATCAGGTAAAAATCCGGGGATTCAGGGTTGAACTTGGGGAGATAGAACGTTCACTGATCCGGCAGGAAAATATTAAAGAAGCTGTGGTTATTGGTAAGGAAACGGAAGGAAGTACCAAATACCTGATTGCTTTTGTTGTATTAAAACCCCACGTGACAACAGATATTTCATCAATCCGGAATGCTCTCAAGGCAGAACTTCCAGGGTATATGGTTCCTGCACAGATTATTTTTATAGATAAAATCCCGTTAACAGCAAATGGTAAAACAGATATTCAGGTATTAAAAAATCTGGCCGATAAAGAAGTAAAAGAATTGGTTTCATCTGAACCGCCAACTAACGAGACAGAGAGAATTATTACAGATGTCTGGTCGTCTGCATTGGAGCGGCCTGTTATTAATATTACAGATAATTTTTTTGATATCGGAGGAAACTCACTGCTGGTTGCAGTTGTTGCAGTAGCTTTACAAAGAAAGCTGGATGTGAAGGTGTATCTGCGGGATATCTATCAGTATCCGGCACTGCAGCAGCTGTCGGAAGTTCTTATTGAGAGATCCGGAGAAACCAGAGAAGCCATCCCCGCGGAAGACGTGGAGCCCTATGTAGAACTTCAGAAAGATGTGTATCTCGCTCCCGGAACTGTTTTTGCCGGCGGATTTGATCCTCAGCAGGTGGAAAATCCTGCCGCTATATTTTTAACGGGAGCTACAGGATTTGTAGGAATTCACCTGCTGCAGGAACTTCTGGATACTACAAATGCTGATATTTACTGCCTTGTAAGAGCTCAGGATGAGTTCTATGCGATGGAAAAGATTGACAAATGCTTTAAACAATACCATATTCCACAGAATCCGGAACAGAAATCACGGATCATTCCTGTTATCGGAGACCTGACCTTGCCATCCTTAGGATTGTCTCAAGAAACATTTACAAAGCTTGCCAGGCAAACCGATCTGATTTATCATTCCGGAAGTTCCGTCAACTTTATCGAACCCTATTCCTATATGAAAGCTCCCAATGTAGAAGGACTAAGGGAAGTCATAAAACTGGCAGGAGCAGAAAGAACAAAATGTCTCGCCTTGCTGTCAACCATTTCCGTATACAGCTGGGGGCATATATTTACAGGAAAAACGGTAATGCTTGAATCGGATGATATTGAGCAGAACCTGATGTCTGTAAGTAAAGATATCGGATACGTAAGAAGTAAATGGGTGATGGAAGCGGTTGCCGATTTAGCAGCAAAAGAAGGACTGCCATTGATTACTTACCGTCTCGGATATGCCATGTGCCACAGCGAAACAGGAGCAAGTGCTTCTTACCAATGGTGGTCCGGATTGGTGAAAAACTGTATAGAGTTCAAATCTTACCCGGCACTTACAGAGCTTAGAGAAGGTCTTATCACCGTAGATTATATGACCAAAGCCATGGCTCATATCACAAAAAATAAAGATGCGATAGGCAAAAAATTCAATCTGATTGCCCGTCCGGAAACCGATCTCACTTTAGAAGAATTCTTCGAACTTTTGAAAAAATATTATCCTTTCACACTCGAAAATCTTCCTTATAAAGAATGGAGAAAGCAGTGGGAAGATGACAGTAAAAACCGATTGTATCCATTAACAAGTCTTTTCAGGGACAATATTCATGAAGGCTTATCCACTGTAGAACTTTACCAGAATACTTATATATGGGATTGTTCCAATGTTATTCAGTATCTGGAGGGATCAGGCATTCAGGAACCGGTATTTGATAAAAAAATGCTGGACTCCTACTTAAAATATCTCGGAATTCCGGTTGAATAGTATTGAATCATTGAAAAAGCCCAGACAGAATATGTTTGGGCTTTTAATTTTTATTCGGCAAATACGTCAGGTTTTGTCGCAGTGGGCCAGGATATTTGTATCAGGGTAATGAAAAAATCTTATTTCATTTTCTTAATTAACTGAAAACCAAACAGGATAGATGAATAACGTTATAGTATTGTCAAAAGATTTCGCTGCCAACGAAAGTGCAGTGGTGGATATTAAATCACGGGGATTGGTAAATCCATTGGGAGTTCTTACAATTCAAAACAAAACAGGACAGTCTGCACAATTTCTCTGGCAGGGAGATACGTTCTATAACAGAGAAAATGCTGGATATTTTAAAGAAATAAATAACGACCTGGGAGTGAAGGTAAGCCATTATGAAGGCTTTATAACCGTTACCAATGGAGGAGGAAAACAATATCTGGAAGGAGCCCTGAAACAATAATAAAACGGATACACTTTTATTTTCCGAACAGCATAATAAAAAAGGTCAAACAGTATTGTCTGACCTTTTCTTATCTGAAGATTAGTTGATGGTTACTTTAATCACATGCTGTACAGCAGGAACAGGATATTGGGTTCCTACTTTGGAAATGCTCATGTTTTCACTTAGTGGAGTTCCGCCAAACAGAGCCTGATGATTTCCGGCTCCCGGATATTGGTCTATGCCCGTCCCGGAATCAAATAGTGAAGTTTTTGAACTAAGGTCACCTTTAGTATTCGCATCAATATTTTGTTCATTGGCATAGAACCAGTCATTGGAAAATCCAAACATTGTTACGTAGGCAATTTTATCGCCCGGCTCAGCATTAAAACTTGTTGTTACTTTGCTTCCCGGTGCTACGGGAGCACTCCCCGCAACATATACACCTTTCACATCAGATAGAGATTTCAGACTATTTTGAAGCTTGGTTACGTTTCCGAACTGTGCAATGTCTTTCAGGCCCATTCCGCTGTCTGATTTTCCTAATTCATAAATTGGATTTTTATCCCCGCGGTAAACAACCACTAGGGCAGGAGAAAGCCCCGTCATAATTCCTGTGTTGGCGTTCAGTTTTGTCATCATTTTACTGATATTTCCCATTTGAGCAATATCTGTAATCTCAGGATTCGATAAAGCGTTAGGAGTAAAAAACGGAGCGCTGTTCAACAGCTGAGAGCCATCATAGTTGGAGACCGCCCATACACCTGGAGAAAAAGGAGTTTCGTTGGCCGTTCCGCCGGATGTATTGGTAATCGTGAGGGTAAATTCCGAACTTACATCATTGTAAGAGAGATTGAGTTTCATAAGCTGGGAAGCATTGACATTAGGAACCTGCATGACAGGCTTGTTTTCAGCTTGTCCGGTGGTATCATTTTTGGTTCCGTTATCCCATAACCGGACGCTTGAAGAAACATCTCCGGTAATAGCATTTCCATTAGCATCAAACAATTTGATACCCGGCTGTTGGGACGCAAAAAACCAGTCTTTTGAAGCTCCGTACATCGTAGCAAACATTAAAGCCTGTGCTTTTCCTGCACTGAATGTAACAGAAACCGATTGTCCGGGCATAATAACAGGAGGAGTTCCCGTTCCCTGAAAACTTCCGCTTTGCACAAAATCTTTGGGAGTTACAATGTTTTCAAAAGTAATAGTTCTTTGAAAAGCCGTATCCGTCATCATGGCATTATCCGAATCACGGCATGAAGAAAGAGTAAATGCAGCTAGAGTAGCTGCTGCTAAAACTGATGTTCTGAAAATAAACCTGTTCATAAAAGTAAATTTTTATAGTTATAATTGATATCTGTAACTATAGTCGGCTACTTTTTGTGATCCTGACAAAAAATATTTTCTTAATTCAGTTTTTTTTCAGGTATAGTTTTTAGAATGAAAAATAAAATCAATTATATTCCCTTTTTTCCGTCCAGAATCATCTGAATCATTTTTATCTTTCGGTTTTCTCTGGTTTCCGGTTTCCTGGCTTCCTCAATCCAACGGATGTATTCCTTTCTGTGGGTGTAGCTCATTGCATCAAATAAGGCTTTTGCTCCCGGGTTTTCTTTAAAAACAAGGGCGATGTCATCTGCAATTTCAATCACTCTTTCCTCCTTATCTTCAATAAGGGAGACGGAAACCTCATCTCCGAAGCTTTTACCCAGTTTCTTCCTGATTTCCTGTGTCAAGCCTAAAATATGGCAATCGGATTTCATTTTGGCAAGGCTTCCACGGTATTCAACTTTATCATCAAACAGGGCTTTTATCTTTACCTGTCCTTTTTTATGAAACAATTCTTCTGTAGAAAATGGAAATTCTACAAACGCAGCATTCATTGCTCCGTTCTGTTGAATAATGGCTGTGAATTGGATAGGTTTTGCATCCATGATGAAATATTTTTTGTTTTTAATAATCAAAAATAAAAAAACCGTGAAAGTAAATTTCACGGTTTTAAAAATATATCGGTTAAGATGATTATTTTTTAGCTTTCTTAGGCATTGTTGTAGTACCTGAGTTTTTAGTTTTTGTATCCGCCGGAGTATTGGCATCTCTTACAAGCTTCAGCTCGTCAACTAATCTTCTTGCCCCCGCAAACTTATCGATTGTCCAAAGAACAAAACGAACGTCTACATTGATGGTTTTCTGCCATTCAGGCTCGAATACGATATCACCACTTAATGCTTCACTGTTTCCGTCAAAAGCGATACCGATAAGGTTACCGTCTCCGTCAATTACCGGAGAACCCGAGTTACCACCTGTAATATCGTTGTTTGAAAGGAAGTTTACAGGCATATAACCTGCAGCATCAGCATACTGACCGAAATCTTTAAGGTTGTAAAGATCAATTACTCTTTGAGGAAGATCAAATTCTTCATCCCCTTTCTTGTATTTTCCAACAAGACCAGTCATATCTGTATAGTAGTTATCAGTAATTCCGAAGTAGTTTCTGTCATTTCTGATAGGTAATTTATCTACAGTACCGTAAGTTAATCTCATGGTAGAGTTAGCATCCGGGTAGAATTTCTTCTCAGGCATAGCTTTCATTAATCCCGCTAAGAACAGACGGTTGTTTTTTGCAAAGTTGTCATCTATTTTTACAAATCTGTCTGTGCTTATCTTTTGATCAGCAACAATTCCGTTAGCTGCTTTCCAAAGTGGGTCAGCATCAAGCTTCAATGCATCCGGGTTTAATAAGAAGTTCGTTGCAGAAGTCTTATTAGCGAAGATTGAAGAATACGCTAAGTTAGAAACGGTCTTAGCATCCAGTCCTAAAATAGTAGCAGAAGCAACGTCCGGGTTTTTAACTCTTGCCTGGTAAAGGCTGGTCATAGCAGCAAGCATTTCTCCTTCCAAAGCTGGATTGAAGTTTTCATAAGCCGCTTTGATGGCAGCTTCAGTTTTAGCTTTCATTGCCAATCTTCCCTGCATATCCTGAGCAGCATAGGCTTTAAGAGCAGATCCGACCTGAGCAGCAAGGGTAATATATTTTGCATTTCTTGTAAACTGAGTTGCATAGTTTCTTTCAACATTTCTATCAGAAACCTGCTTGTAGTATATACCGATATCTTCTAAAACGCCATTATACTGATCGTTGCCTGGCATTGCAGCCCATTTATTGTAAGTTTCCTCAATCTTTTGTTTATCAGAAATGGTTCCGTTTTTCTCTACGGCATCGATAGTACCTTGTCTGTTTTTCCAGTAGTTAGCTACAGAAGCATATTGAGAAGCATAGTTAAGCTGAGTTGCCTTATCCTTGTCCATGTACTTTTTCATAACGTCCATAGCCAATTTGGAAGCTTCAACCCATGCCGGATAATCTTTAGTTACCATCTGCTGAATTCCGTAAGAAGTCAGGTAACGGTTTGTTCTTCCAGGATATCCTAAGATCATTGAGAAGTCACCAGGCTTAATTCCTTTAAGAGAAACCGGAAGGAAATGCTTAGGCTTCAGCGGAGTGTTGCTTGGAGAATATTCAGCAGGATTTCCTGCAGCATCGGCATACACTCTGAAAACGGTGAAGTCTGCAGTGTGTCTTGGCCACTCCCAGTTATCTGTATCTCCTCCGAATTTTCCTAATGATGAAGGCGGAGCACCTACCAATCTGATATCTTTATAATCCTGGTATACAAAATAGTAGAATTCATTTCCGTTGAAGAAATCTTTTACGACTACCGTATATTTTCCGTTTTCAGAGTTTTCTGTCTGAATAGCCTTAGTTTCAGCATCGATAACAGCTTTTCTCTCTGCTCCGGTCATATTGTTGTTTAGCTTAGAATTGATTCTTTGCGTAGCATCATCCATTCTTACTAAAAATCTTACATAAAGATCCTTTGCATTGAATTCGTCTTTCTGTTTCATTGCCCAGAAACCGTTCTTCAAATAATCTTTTTCTGGTGTAGAAGCCGCAGCAACAGCACCGTAACCACAGTGGTGGTTGGTAAATATAAGTCCTTTATCAGAAACAATCTCCCCTGTACAGAAACCACCGAAACTTACGATAGCATCTTTTAAGCTTGAATTGTTCACTGAATAAATTTCTTCAGGCGTAAGATGCAGACCCTCTTTTTGCATATCAACACCGTTAAGTCTTTTGATGAGCATTAGCAGCCACATCCCCTCATCCGCCCTCATCTGAGCAAAGCCCAGTAAGAAAGTGAATAGTAGAAATAGTCTTTTCATTTTATAAAATAATTTTTGTGTCGCTAATTTACTAATTTTTACGAGATTCTGTCCTGGAATGGTATGAAAATGGGATGATAATTCACATGAAAAAGATACTATTACCACTTTTTACAGTTTTACTTTTAGGAGTTGTTTTGAACTGTTCTTCAGTACCCGCCAAAGATCCCTTTCTTCAAAGGCAATGGATGCTGGTTTCTTTTGATGGTTTTTCAAAAGACCAATTAATAGCTAATAAAGCCGAATTCAATCTGACAGCCAATAAGGTAAAGGGTAAAATTCAGGCGAGCTCTTATATGGGATGTAACCGGATGTCTTTTATGACTGAATTTAAAACAGGAGGAAAAGTGAAAATCTCAAAAGGGGTGAGTACAATGAAAGCCTGTCAGGATATGAATCTTGAAATGTCTTTTCAGAAGAAAATAGAAACGATGACTCATTATTCTATTGAAGGGCATTTTCTGACTTTATCCGATGATCTTGGAAATTCAATGAAATTTGTAGCTGCTGATTGGGATTAATGATGCTCCCTTACCATACAAAAGTCCGCCTTGAAGCGGACTTCTTTGTTTGAAAAATCTAGTTTGGTTATCAGCTTTTTGAGGTTATTAGCCTTTAGGGTTATTAGTTTTTGGGAATCGTTTTTTTTATTTCTTCCAGGGTTGCTGTGTTAGGCAGCCCGGTAACGGTCATTTTTGTGTTCCTAGAATTTGTAGTATTGTGATATGCCTGTCTGTTGGGAATTGTTTTTTTGAGGTCTTCAAGACTAGCTGTGTTGGGGAGGAGCTTGCCTGAATTGTCTGCAGCTGCTTTGGTTTTGGATTCCTGTTTTTTTACTTCAAGGCTTTGATCAGAGGCAAGACCTGAGTTTACAGTTTTCTTTTCATTATTTTCCTTAGCTTCCTGCATCAGTTTAGCCTGCTGTTCCTGTGCCTGTTTTACAACCAATGTCTGATCTTCCTCTGTCGGAGCTGCCTTTTTATTTTCCTGCGCATAGATAATAGTGCTTAAAAATAATAACGGGATAATGTATGCTATTTTCATGACGGTTTATTTTATGTTGACTAATACTTGAATTTTTCCAATCTCTTTTTGGTCATAATCCTGAAGTGCTTTTCCGATTACCTGACCAATTTTCACCTTTTTTATATTGGCTTTCATGGCAACACCTGCTTTAGATGAAGTTACCAGGAGATCCCCTCTTTTTATTTTTCCGTTTTCAAGGCATACTTTGGTTGGAATAACACCAATAACACCCATTGGCGCTTTATTGGAAATATCAATGTCGATGTGTTCTTCCGTAAGCAGTACCCCCGGTTTGGTAGCATACACTCCTGCAACAAGAGTAGAATAGGGCGTTGATGATTTTTCAACCGTTCTGTCTGCTTTTGTTGAGATAACAAGAATATCACCAGGTTCATATTCGGAAATGTTTCCTTTAACGTCAAAAGCTTCTGCAACGTCAGCACCACTGTTTTGTGTACCGCCATTGAAAAATCCTTTTCCGGTATTATCGATACGGGCAACATTTACGGTTCCCGGGTTTCCGGATTTGAACAGAGCCAAAGATCCTGCGCTGTGGGTTTCTACAGTAAGTGCAGGGTTCGTATTTGATGTATTAAAATTAACAAATCTGGCTGCCCGGCCATTACTAAAATTAGGAACCCATGCATAGATAGCGTTTCCTGTTCCATCTGCAGTGGTTTCTACACCATCTCCAGTGTTGGATGCATTAGCGGTGATACCATTACCGTTACCATCTGCAATGGCAATCAAGGCAGGACCGTTTCCGGCAGGATTGGAAGCGTGGAATAGACCTGCGTATCCTCCGGTTCCGGAAGATATTCCATAAATTCCTGCTGTGCCAAAGTTGGCAAACTGAGAATTGACTTCTCCTCTTACTGCAGGAGAGGTTCCGGTCACTTTATCTACCTTGAAATTACCTGCAATACCATTTCCAACAGTGGTTACAGTGATGACATCGCTGGTGTTTGATTCATTGAAAATATTAAATCTTCCTGCACGTCCTGTAGCAAAAGTAGGAACCCATGCATAAAGCGCATTTCCGGCACCATCAATATTGGTTTCAACCCCATTGCCGTCTTTACCCGCATTAGCTGTAATGGCGTTACCGTTACCGTCTGTCAAAGCGATCAGTGATGATCCGTTTCCGGCAGGATTGGAAGCGTAGAATAGTCCGGCTCGTCCTCCGGTTCCGGATGAAACACCAAAAATAGCGGCAGCACCAAAATTTCCAAAAATAGTATTGACTTCCCCTCTTACAGCAGCTCCAACACTATTGGTATTATTGAGTACAAAAGAAGCAGCATTGCCTTTGGTATTATCAGGGATGTTTCCATTTCCGTTAGATGCTACTTCAAAAGTATTGGCATCAGTATTTGTATTGTTGAAATTTTCAAATCTTCCCGCACGTCCGGTACTGTTATTTAAACCTACCTGACCGTAAACCCCGATACCCGTTCCGGATGTATTGGTCGCTACAAATCCTCTTACTCCATATCCGCCTCCGTCATTACGGCCTACGACTGCTCCGGCAATATCACTGGTGGTTCTGCCCACTATTGCTTCACCACCACCGTTGTTATCACCTACAACACCGGCGGAAGTCTGTGAGGAAGTTATTCCATGCAGCCCAAATCCGGCTCCTGTAGAACTTCTGACTCCGGCTCCGTTTCCTGAAGTGGTAACATTGATAACCGTGCCGTTTCCTACACTGGATGCACTAAGGGCAACATTATTATTCGCATTATTAAAGATTGAAATACTTGCGGGAATCCCGTTATTACTGGTAGCGGTAAGACCTGTGCCTGTATTACTGTTGGCGTAAACCCCGGTTCCGTTGGCGCTGGCATTACCATATACACCCAGTCCGTTCGGAGTAACACCATATACTCCCCAGCCGCTTCCGGCCTGGCTTCCGTAAACCCCGACTCCAAGTCCTCCTGTACCATTGTTAATACCACGTACAGCACTGGAAAATCCACCGGGAGAAGCACTGTTTACAATTCCTCTTACTGCAGAAATATTGGATGTGGTAGCATTACTTACTCCCTCAAGAGAAGTACCATCTCCATCGTTGATCAATGAAAACAGAGTCGAAGCATTATTAACAGTTGTGCTGTAAGGAATGGCAAAGCTTCCGCCGCCGCCTGCAGATTTGGCATACATTGCATAAGGAACACTTAACAGCTGGCTGGTTCCTACTATGGTATAGCTGGTTCCTCCGGCAGGATCTGTTTCTGTTTTTAGGTAATAGCTTCCTGCAGGCCAGTTGATGGTAGCGAATGTTCCTGTAAGTACAGTTCCGGTTCCTATTTCAAGGCTGATAAGTCCGTTGGCATTCGTATTTCCGGTGAGTCTTTCAGAGTAGACTGCGGCTCCGGCAGGAGATCCCTGTAGTATGCTTACTTTTACAGCAATAGCTTGATTGACTAATAGTTGTCCGGATCCGTTTCTCATGACAGCCTGGTAGCTCATTTTTTCCGGAGCCTGAGAAAGTCCCATAAAGAAACCTATCAGAATCCAAAACAGTGATAATATTTTTTTCATGGCATTTTATTTTTTAATGATTTTAAAAGTTTTGATATTTTCCCCATTTTGGGTAATTCTGATAATGTACATAGCAGAAGGAAGTGAGGAGAAATTAAGCTCAGATTTTGATTGTGAAATCTTATCTTTTTTTACTAGCTTGCCTTGAGCATCAAATAGCTGATATTCTGACCCTTTAAAATTATTTGAAGTAAAATCCAAATACAGATAATCTTTAAAAGGGTTAGGATATAGCAAAATGTCTTTGAGTTCAGAGGAATTTTCCAGAGTGGTAAGTGTGATGATTTCGTAAGGCTGTTGAACACCTTCGAGAACCTGTCCTGTTCCTTTTTCCAGGTAGGTTGTCTGGCCTACACTGTAAGAAACAAAACCATTAGCTGCTGATGCATCCAGCCCGGTTGCCAAAACTACAGATTGTGCGTGCAGTATGGGGATGGAAAAGACAGACAGAATAATACAGTAAATAGATATTCTTTCCATGGATAACAGTTTTGGTGATTAATAGATGTGTTTTGTCGGGGAATTTGGGAAGACTAAATTACCACCTATCTCCATTGAATGACAGGAAAATAGACCAACGGCAGAAATAATCGACCAATGGCACTGGTGAATTGTTATGATGTATTTTTAAGGATTAAAAAAGGAAAGATTGTCCTTGTAAGTTCGGCCAATAGGAAGTTTTATACGATGCGGAAGTTCTATTTCGTGACAGTTTTTTCCGCGGATAAGATGACGTGGGACAGCATAGCTTCTGTGTATTCTGACAAAAGAATTAAAAAAACTTTTTTGCAGAAGATTTCCCAGCGAATTTAAAATACAATGATTTTTTTCAAGTGTGATGATTCTGGTGTAATCTTTCAGAGCTTCCAGGTAAAGAATATCTTTCATTTTAATCTGAAAAATATGTCCACCTTCTTTTATTTTGATGCAGTTTTCTCCCACCATGGCATCATAGCATTCACATTTTTCTTTTACTTCAAAAAAATCAAAAAGCTTTTCCATGGAATAATGAAAGCGTTCTGCGGTAAGAGGTTTGGTAATAAAATCTAAAGTATTAATCTCAAAAGCTCCGGCTGCCAGTTCGGGATGAGAGCTTACGAAAATACAGGCAGGGATCTTATGGGCCAGCTTCCTGAACTCAAGACCGTTCATCCCCCTTAAATTGGTTTCGGTAATCAGGAGATCAACAGGAATGTCAAGATAGGGAACTGCTTTTTCTGCAGTATCGAAAGTGGCAACAATTTCAATGTTTTGATATTGCCTGATATAATGCTGAAGAACCAGCCTGTCCAGTTCATCATCATCAATAATCATACATTTGATATGGGTAACCATGATATTCCGGAGATTAGTTTTTGATTTAAATAATTAAAAATCAGAAATTTATTATATAAAGTTATTGATTTTTTATAAATCATTCATCAGTAAACTTAAATTTATATTAAAATATGTTATTAAATAAAAATTGATTTTGTTTTTTTTCTGAAAAATATTAACTTGTAAAAATCATAAACATAGACAGAACTTAATGTTAGAAAAGAAAGAACATAACTATGAGAAAGCTGTCCTGGTGGGTGTTATTACCCAGAATCAGGATGAAGAAAAACTGACGGAGTATTTGGATGAACTTGAGTTTTTAGCTTTCACAGCAGGAGCAACCGTACAAAAGCGCTTTACCCAAAAATTAACTCAGCCTGATTCCAAAACCTTTATCGGTAGCGGAAAAGCCATCGAGATAAAAGAATATGTAAAAGAAAACGAGATCGGAACCGTAATTTTCGATGATGAACTCTCTCCTTCACAGCTTAAAAACCTGGAAAGGGAAATGGAGGTTAAAATCCTGGACCGTACCAATCTTATCCTTGATATTTTTGCCCAGAGAGCACAGACTTCATATGCGAGAACTCAGGTTGAACTGGCACAATACCAGTATCTTTTACCACGACTGACAAGAATGTGGACCCACCTTGAGCGTCAGAAAGGGGGAATCGGGATGAGAGGTCCCGGAGAAACGGAGATTGAAACTGACCGTCGTATTATCCGTGACAGAATTACATTGCTGAAAGAGAAACTGAAAACGATAGACAAGCAGATGGCTACCCAGCGTAACAACCGTGGGAAAGTGGTTCGTGCAGCTTTGGTAGGATATACCAACGTAGGGAAATCTACCCTGATGAATTCCATTTCAAAATCTGAAGTTTTTGCTGAAAATAAATTATTCGCTACGCTGGATACCACGGTAAGAAAAGTGGTAATTGGAAATTTACCGTTTCTGTTGACAGACACCGTAGGGTTTATCAGAAAACTTCCTACTCAGCTGGTAGAATCTTTTAAATCTACATTGGACGAGGTTCGTGAAGCCGATCTTTTGATCCATGTGGTGGATATTTCTCACGAAAGCTTTGAAGATCATATAGAATCTGTTAATCATATCCTGATGGAAATCAACGCTCATCAGAAGCCAATGATCATGGTTTTCAATAAAATTGACGATTTCAGCTATGAGAAAAAGGATGAAGATGATCTTACGCCTTCAACCCGTAAAAATATTTCTCTTGAGGAATGGAAAAAGACGTGGATGGCAAAGTCAAAATATCCGACGGTTTTCATCTCTGCATTAACGAAAGAAAACTTCCCGGAAATGAAGAAAATGATCTATGATGAGGTCATGAAGATTCATATTTCCAGATTCCCATACAACGATTTTCTTTTCGAATATTTCGACAACGACGAAGAAGAAAGCAACAATTAATGAAGTATCACTTTTTCCTTTTATTCATCATGTTTTCGGTTTTTGGGTTCAGCCAGAAATCAAAAATTGATTTAAAAGCTATTGAGAAAAGTCTCAGGACTTCCGATTCGCCGTACAATTACGAGAAGCTTATTTTCAAATTTAAAGGATACCCAAAGTCTCTGGATAGTATAGAAGCTCAATATCTGTATTACGGAAGAAATTTTAGGAGCGATAAAATAAACACATCGGGAGACAGCTTTAAAAGTCTTGTAGAAGCCTTTAAGCAAAATAATTTTGCAGACTGTATCAAGCAGGGAAAAGCTTTGTATGGTAAAGATCCTACCAATCTGGATATTCTGTTGATCCTTCTTAGGGCTTACGACTCGGTAAAAGATGGAAATAACTTTGTACACCATCTGAATCAGTTCCGTACCCTTACCGAAGGAATAAGAAGTTCCGGAGACGGAAAATCCGAGAAAACAGCCTATATCGTCAATTCGGTAGGAGATGAGTATATTCTGCTCAACATTCTGAATATAGGACAGGATTATACCAGGAGTTCAAAAGCTTCTAAAGATGCGATGTTTGATATATGGGAAAAGGACGCGAAGCAGATTTATATCAAAATACTCTATTTGGAACTCACCAATTAATCTTAAAATAAAAACACTTAGTGGAATTATATTATTCATTTTCAGCATTAATCGTATTAGCATCAATATTTGCCTATCTTAACTATAGGTTTTTAAAACTTCCGAGTACCATCGGAATTATGGTCATTGCCATTGTGGTTTCTATTTTTCTGGTCCTGTTCGGAGAAACGGTTCTTCCCAGAACTTTCGGACATCTTCATAACCTGATGAACGGAATAGATTTTACAGAAGTTCTGATGGGTGCCATGCTTAATTTTCTGCTCTTTGCAGGAGGAATTCATATTAATATTAATGACCTGAAAGAACAGTTCAGACCTGTAGTAATATTTTCCACAGTAGGGGTTGTGATTTCTACTTTTGTAGTAGGATTTGGAATGTTTTATCTGCTTCCTTATGTGGGGGTTAAACTTCCTTTTATCTACTGTCTTGTTTTCGGTGCTTTGATTTCTCCTACCGATCCGGTAGCGGTTCTGAGTGTACTGAAGCAAGCCAATGTATCCAAATCACTGGAAACAAAAGTAGCCGGAGAGTCTCTTTTCAATGACGGTATGGCAGTTGTGGTCTTTACAGTGATTTTGCAGCTGGCGATCGGAAAAGAAGTGGATCTGAGTGTTGAAACGATAGGATTGCTTCTCCTTAAGGAAGCGGGCGGAGGTCTTTTACTCGGGGTGCTTTTAGGATGGGTTACTTCAAGGTTGATGCGTGAAGTGGATGATTATATTATTTCCGTATTAGTAACGCTTTCAGTGGTAATGGGAGGTTATCTTATTGCCCGTCAGATGCATATCTCAGGACCATTGACTATGGTGGCGGCAGGATTATTTATGGGAAATTTCAACAGAAGTTTCAAAATGAAGTCTGTTACCCAGGATTATCTGATCAAATTCTGGGAATTGATTGATGAAATTCTGAACGCGGTACTATTTCTGTTCATCGGATTTGAACTTTTGATGATTAAAGATCTCAGACATTTCATGATTCCGGGCTTAGTGGCCATTGTGGTGGTTTTGCTGGCAAGATTTATTTCGATCTGGGGACCTACAAAATTTACTTCCCTGAGAAGAAGTTTCAGCCCACAAACGGTGAAAGTGCTTGTTTGGGGAGGAATTCGGGGAGGAGTTTCCATTGCATTGGCGATGTCTATCCCTAAAAGTGAATACAGTGAAATTATTTTAAGTATTACCTACTGTGTTGTCGTATTCTCAATCATTGTTCAGGGACTTACCATTGCTAAAGTGGCCAATCCGAATAAGATTGCCAAAGAAGAAGAGGAGCAGGAAAATATTGCTGTAGAAGAAAACGCTTAAAATCATATGAGCATTGTTAAAGAAATACAGGAAGCGCTTGCTGTTTTATCCATTCCTGAAAAGGCTGAATTCTTTCCGAGATTTTTCAAAACAGGAAAAGGAGAATATGGCGAAGGTGATTTGTTTCTGGGCGTAAAAGTTCCGGATCAGCGCTCTGTTGCAAAAGAATATTACTCAAAAATAAGCTTAAAAGAACTCAGCACATTACTTTCTTCAACATATCATGAACATAGGCTGACAGCTCTTTTTATGCTTATTTTAAAATTTGAGAAAACAAAAGATAAGGCAGTAAAAGAAGAAGTGGTCGCTTTTTATCTGGATCATCTTCCTTATGTGAACAACTGGGATCTTGTAGATTCTACCTGCTATAAAATTTTAGGCAGATATGCTTTTGAAAATCAGAAAGAAAGCCTTCTTAAGCAACTCTCGGAATCTGATGAGATGTGGCATAAAAGGATTGCTGTTGTCGGAACAATGCATTATATAAAAAAAGGATCATTTGCTCTGACCAAAGAATTTGTGACCAGAAATCTGAAACATTCCCATGACCTGATGCACAAAGCAAATGGATGGCTGCTAAGAGAAATGGGAAATAAAAATGAAGGAGAACTGATCAGCTATCTGAATCTGTACTACAAAGAAATGCCCAGAACCTGCCTTCGGTATGCTATTGAAAAGCTGGATGAAGATCTTCGCCAGGATTATCTTAAAGGGCGTGTTTAAAAAATAATATACGGAAGCAATACCGTATTTTCCCCTGGAAAAGTACCGGGAAACAGCTATTTATGCCCAAAAAATCAAAGATTATAAGGATGTAAGGCCAGAATTAAGTAATTTTGTGCTTTTAACCTGATCATGAAAAAAATATTAAAACTATTTCTTCTTCTGCTTCCCCTGTTTTTTTTAACAAGCTGCTTCGATATCCTGGATAAGGTGAACTTAAAAGCTGATGGTACAGGAGAATATACCATTATTCTTAACGCAAGCAAGAGCAAAACAAGACTTGCTTCAATTTCTAAAATGGAGACCATCAACGGAAAAAAAGTTCCTAAAAAGTCAGAAATTGAAACTAAAATCAATGAGGCTGCCAGAATTTTTAAAGGAACTCCTGGAATCAGCAATGTGAAAACCTCCATGGATTTTGATAATTACATCATCAAGCTGAGCTGTAATTTCAAAAAGATTGAAAACATTAATGCAGGTCTGGAAAAACTGAAAGCCCAGAAAATATTGGGTAAAATGGTTCCAACCCAGGTTTACAGTCAGAATCTTGAAAAAAAGACCTTGACAAGGAATAAAGTCAATACTTTCAAAGCTGACTATGACAAGATGAGTAAGGCAGACAAAGAGGTTTTTACTGATGCGAAATATACTTCCATCATGCAGTTTGAAACTCCAGTGAAATCACAATCGAATACTACTTATGTGCTTTCTCCCAACAAAAAAGCTCTTAAACTGGAAGCTGATATTCTGGACCTCATCCTTCAAAAAAAGCAAATTCAAAATACCATTCTTTTTCAATAAATTTCTAAACTATAGTCATGAAATCTATCTTATTAAAAACGCAAACCATTATTTTCGTTCTCTTTGGCTTTACATTGGTTTTCGGCCAAAACAGTATGAAAATCCCTTCCGATGCTGTATTTTATATGGAAGTCAACGGAAAGCAGCTTAATAATAAAATCAACTGGAATAAACTAAATCCTTTGCTGCATGAGCTCAGCAAAAAGAGCAAGGAGAACCTTTCCTGGACAGATTATTCCAAAACAGGAATTAAATATGACGCTGTTCAATACCATTACGCAAGTTTTAATGATTCTATTAAGACCTACAATACTCATTTTATCATTGATAATAAAGAAAAGTTTCAGGAGTTCATTAACTCTGTGAAGAAAAAAGGACAGGACGTTTCCAGCAGAAAGAACTATTCTTATGTAGATATCAATGATGATATTTTTGTAGCGTGGAACGGGAGCCGTGCTGTTCTCAGTATGATCAGCTATACAAAACCTTATAAGGACCTTTGGGCAGAGGAAGCAGTTACAGACAGTACTGCTGTTGCAGTGGTAGACTCCGCTTACGCAGAACCGGGAGATACAGTGTATACCGAAGAACCGGAAAAACCTTTCGATTATAAAGAAGAAATTAAAAACCTGAAGGAAGATATCAAATACCTGAAAGAAAGTATTAAAGAAAACAACAACGAGATTGCAAGAATCCAGAAAGATATCAAATACCTGGAAAAACATCATAAATATCCTGCAGAGAAAGAAAGTGCTGAGAATTCTGAAAATGGAGAGGAAATGCCTGATGCGGAATATGATGAGGAAGAAAATAAAGCCTATCAGAAAGAGCAGGACTCTATAAGGAGAGAAAATTTCAAGGTTGTTAAAAAGAACGCTGAAGATCGTTTCGACCAATATTTCAGTTCAAACTTAGAGATTGACGTTCCAAAAGAAATGCTTTCATTCAGAGATGCCAATTCTGATGTTTTTGTGTACACAGACTATGGAAGAATTGTAAATGACGGCATCTATGGAAAAATGACGAAGTATTATGGCTACGGACAGTTTTTCAAAAACATGTACAACTCCAATTATGTATACAATCTGTATTTCGATAAAGATAAAGTAAGACTGGTTAATAATTATCAGCACAAAAATGCTGACATTCAAAAGAATATTTCTGCCATTTATAAAGGGAAGAAAAACAAAAAACTGCTGGAGCTGATCAATGAGAAAAGTGTCGGCTACTATGCCATGAATGTGAATGGGGCAAAATGTTTCGACATGATGTACAGCCTTCTTCAGAATTCCGGAGAAAATGAGTACAAAAAAGAAATGGAACTGATCATGGAAACTATGAAGATAGTGCTGGATGAAGAAGCCATTGCTAAAATTGCACCCGGAAACGGAATCTTTGTTTTGAATGAATTGAAATCCAAAACCGTAGAATATACCGATTATGAATATGATGCAGATTTCAATGAAAAAGAAGTAAAGAAAACCAAAGAAATTGCTGTTCCTAACTTCACTTTTGCTTTTGCAACAGAGAATGAAGGCTATTGGAATCGTATTTTTGATATGCTGACCACCAATAAAAAGTTTTCTGAAAGATTCTCTAAAAAAGGAAATGTATACACCTTTAAGGAAGAAAAAAACGGCGGCTATGTTGATCAGTTATTCTTTACTGTGAAAGATGGAGTAGTGTATCTTATGAGTTCAGCAGATAATAATTTACCGGTAAACCAATCTGATATTTCCAGAAAATGGGCAAAAGACTCCGCTAAATATCCATTGTCCGGCAGACTGGATATCCAGAAGCTTTTAACAGGGTTAGACAAAGAATTCAAAACTCCGAAAGAAAGAAAAACATTAGAGGCGATCAAAAAAAATGTAGGAGAGTTGTATTATAAAACGGAAGTAAAAGGAGAAAGCATCCAGACTGAGATGAATTATAAGATCAAAGATTCTTCAGAAAATAGCTTAATGTATTTCTTTGATATATTCGATCAGGTTTTTAAAACAAAAGAAACAGAAAAGAAGCCTCAAATTTTATAGATGAACAAAAAGAAGATTATTGTCCCGTTATTTTTATTGCTGGCTGTCGCTGTATATTTTCTGGTTTTTTACAAAAATAAAACGCTGAAATATATTCCCGATAATGCAGATGCAGTCGTCTTAATCGACACGAAGAAATTAACGGGACACTACCTCTTCAGTTTAGTAACCCATCCTTCAAAATGGTCCGGAAGCAAAGCAAAGAGTAAAAGCTCCGGTTCACTGAAAGATTTAGGAATCAGAATTCCGGATTTTCTACAGATATTTCATATTAAAGACACTAAATTTTCAGAATGGTACAGTGTTTTAGAGCTTAAAGATTCGCAAAAATTCATTACCTGTTTAAAGAAACAAAACTTTGTGGCCAAAGGAAATAACCTTTTTCAGAAAGATCAGTTTTTCTTTATGATCAACGGGAACCATTGCATTGCAGGAACTTCTGACCTTGCTTTTGGAACCATTCAGAAAAAACTTCTCCACCAATCCGGACATCCTGTTTGGGAGGCAGGCCGTTTTATTCAAAATACAGTGGGAAGCATTTCATTCATTTCAGGGCAGAAAATCCGAAACTTTTCCATTGAGCTAAATGAGGATGAAATTGAAATCAATAATAATTCAAATCCGGAGATTTTTAATACGATTGCTTCAAAATTTGAGAAAGGAAATCATTTTCTGGAACTTGAATTAGACAGAGAAAACATCAGGAATTTTACCCGTTTTTTCAAAAAAAGTATAGCAGATTCTTCACAGATAACATCTTTAAAGGCTGCTGCAGATCTTAGACAGATCAATGATACCATCGTCACGTATGAATATGATGATAATTTTAATGAAGTTGAAAGAAAGACGGTTCAAAAGATCACTCAGCCCAGCTATATGATCGATATTCTGAGTAATGATCCTGAGAAAACCTGGCAATATTTCCAGTCTGAAAAATGGATCAACAACGAAAATCAATTTACTGCAATTCCCTTTCAACCTAACAAAATCACGTCAAATAATAAAGGAGTTACGATAAAATCAACCCGGAATCCGATATCATTATCCAGTCGGTTAAAGCAAAATTATATTATGATCAGAAATAATGCTTTGCTGTATTCTTCTTTGAAAATGCTGAGAGCCAGTGAAAAAAAGATCATATCGGATATAGATTATGTATTCTATGGAAATCAGTCTGGTCATTATTGGCTAAAAATAAAAGCGAAGAAAGGAGAATTACCCTTAATTTTACGGTGGTAAGCATAGAAACCGAATAAAATTTTCTTAAATGGCTCCATCAGATATCGCATTGCTCAAAACTTTTACGCATTATTTTTTGCATCTTATTTTTCCGGTCTTTATTGCATTGATTTTTTATCGAAAAAACTGGAAAAAGGCATATTTTATTCTTCTTGCTACCATGCTGGTAGATCTTGATCATCTTTTTGCCAATCCAATTTTTGATCCTTCAAGAGGAAGCATAGGATTTCATTTCCTACATTCTTATTATGCCATTGCGGTGTATTTTTTGCTGCTGTTCTTTAAAGGAAATATCAGGATCATAGGAATCGGGCTTCTGTTCCATATGTTCACAGATTATCAGGATTTTAACTTCTGGCCTCATTAAAATATTATTAATATTTTCTTTTAATATTGAAATTATTATAGATTTTTTGTATTTTGTAGTCACGATATGAGACTAAGAGAACTTTTACATTATACCTATATTTTTCCTATTCTGGCAGTAGGATACTACTTTTCCGGTTTGATGGGAAGTGGTGTTCTTTATGATGTGCTTGCCGGTGTTTTATTAATTGGAAGTGTTTTATCTGCAGTACATCATGCTGAAGTGGTAGCTCATAAAGTAGGAGAACCTTTCGGAACGATTATCCTGGCTCTTTGTATCACCATTATTGAAGTGGCACTTATCATCTCGCTGATGGTTGCCGGCGGAGATCAGGCGATCACGCTGGCCAGAGATACGGTTTTTGCTGCTGTAATGCTTATTCTTAATGGAATTCTCGGAATATGTATTCTGGTAGGCGGCGTTAAATATCACGAGCAGTTCTTTGCAAGGACTTCAGCAACCACTTATCTGGTGAGTATTGTTTCCATCCTGGTACTTACCCTTGTTCTTCCCAATTTTACATCAAGTGTCAACGGACCATTCTATAACGAAGCACAGCTTATTTTTATATCCATAGCATGTCTTGCCATTTACGGGGTTTTCCTGATGGTGCAGACCGTTCGCCACAGAAGCTATTTTATTGTTCCTGACGAGCATCCTGAGGAACATTATATTCCTTCGATATCAAAAACCCTTATCAGCTTTATTTTTCTGGTAATTTGTCTTGTTATTGTCGTGCTGATGGCGAAAGGGTTATCCGATACCATAGAAGGAATGGTGCAAAGCCTTGGAGCTCCGAAATCTCTGGTGGGAGTCATTATTGCTGCCGTGGTTCTTCTTCCTGAAGGGGTGGCAGCGATCCGTGCTGCAAGAGCCAATCAGATCCAGTCCAGCTTAAATCTGGCATTGGGTTCTGCGCTGGCAAGTATTGGTCTTACTATTCCTGCGGTTTCAGTAGTGTGCATCATGTACAATATTCCACTTGTATTAGGATTGGACAAAAAAGACATTATTCTGCTTTCTTTATCCGTATTTATTGTAATGCTTTCATTGAGCCGGGGTAAGACAAACATCCTTTACGGAACTGTTCTGCTGGTGAATCTGGCAGCCTATATCTTTACAGTGATTGTTCCATAAAAAGAAAAAGTACAAAATTACATATCTGTCTATCTGTGAAATCAGTCCAGGAATTTTACCTCGATATCTATATCCCGTACCCCGAATCCCGTATCACTACAATCTTCTCGCCAGCTCCATTTTGAAAGCCATCAGTTTTGCTATATTCTCTGACTTGTAAATCGCCATGTCAGCATTTTCCCCTACGAAGTTTTCCTCAATAGTGCTGCGCCAAAGTTCCAGCCATCGGTCAAAATGTTTCTGTTCCATAGCCTGTATCTCGTTAATCGGGAAGTGTACACCCATTGGATTTCCTTTATAAGTCATCTGTCCGAAAAGGATAGACTCCCAGAAAGAATACATTTTAGGAAGATGCTGATCCCAGTCTACCTTAGCGATATCATTAAAAAAGAAACCAATAGTTTCATCTTTAACAACTTTGTTGTAAAATGAATTGACAAGGTGTTCAATATCTTCTCTTGATTCAAGCTTTTTCATAGTTCAAAGTTAGTACAATTCGTATTAAAAATTTCAGTCGGGAAATTGATAAATTTCATGTAAACAGTATTTTAGAGCACAACATAAAATAATACAATGAAAAATTATGAAAGATTAAAATTTGATTAATTCGCAAAAAAACGCCTGAAAAGAATTCATTTTTTGTAAATTTAATTATTAAACACTAAAAAATTATTAAAATGATCAAAAAAATCAATTCTATTTGTATTCTCTTACTGATGTTTTCGGTATCATGTTCAAGAGATGAAGTGAGTACTATGAATGATGATTCAGAAAAGGTAAATTATTCTGAAGTAAAGAAATCACAATTGACTGAGGCAGAGATGCTTCAACAAGGCTGGAAAATTGTAGATGAGTTTAAATTGCCAGGTAGCAATAGTTTGGGTGCGAACTCTACTTCGCCTGATGAAGAACGCGAAATCCCTTTCAAGGCAAATCACCTGAAAGATATGGGATATGATGTAAGTTATTCGGGAGAAAGAACAAGGTTGAAAAACGTTTTCGCTTACTCTGGCCAGATTCCGGATGGAATTATATTTAATCCAGACCTTTCTGTAGATGGAGATGCACGGAATATCGCTCCAAACCCAAATGTTTCCATTGTTTTGGGAACTCCTGAGGTAACTATAAAAACAGACGGTGCAGATCTACCGGACAATGCCTATACTACGGAGGCAATTAACAATGGAGACAGAGAAAGTGAAATTACAGTAACCTATTCTTATAAAAAGGGATATTCTACGTCCTGGAAACGTACTGTATCGGGCTCATTTGAAGTGGCAGCTTCAGTATCCGTTGATATTCCACTGGTTGCAAAAGCTTCAGCAAGCACAAAAGTTGTGGTGGGAGGAGATACAACGGAAGGTACGGAAAATTCTGAAGAAATTACCGAAACCAGCAGCTACAAGACCATTGTGCCCGCTCATTCTAAAAAAACAATTTCTGTCCTTACAAAATTGAAGGGATCATCCGTTGAATACTTTGTACCGATGAAATTAAAAGGAAGATTACAGGCGAACTTTCCTTCTCCCGTAGATGGCCATTATTATTGGGCTTTTCCTATCGAAAGCTTTCCAGATTTTCTTACCAATATACATGGAGAGTCAGGAATCGTAAAATCTGTCAGCAATGTAAGTGTTACGGTAATGGAATCACCTGCGCAAAGGATTTAAAAGTACTTTAATATACATTAAAAAAACAGCAGAAATTCTGAATGTCTGCTGTTTTTTGTGTTTTGTTATCTGGACAAAGTTCAATTAAACCACTGAGAAAGCCATCTGCCATCTGAATAGTAAAGTTTAAAAATGATTACTAAAAAGCATTGATATCTTAATGGATTCTATTCTTAACTTTGCTTTTTATATGTTGAAAGAATGAGCAGATTATTAAGGGGCTTATGGGTAGCGGACAATCATAATATAATAAAGTCAAAATGATTACAAAATGACAGGAGGATTCAGAAAGAAAATCCGTCAGAAAAATGCGGAAAACAGTGGTTTCGGAACCAATGCATCCGGAAGATTTATCAATAAAGACGGCCTCCCGAATGTTCAGAGAAGGGGAGTGAATGTTTTTAACAGGCTAAGCTGGTACCACACCATGCTGAATCTCTCCTCATTCCGTTTTATATCTTATCTGGTTATCGCTTATATTATCATTAATCTTTTGTTTGCAATGATTTATTATCTGATTGGTGTAGAGCATCTTACCGGAATTGATAAGAGTGATCCGCTCAATGAATTTATCGATGTCTTTTTCTTCAGTTCCCAGACATTTACTACGGTTGGATATGGCAGAATAGCTCCTGTAGGCTTTTTGGCAAGTCTTGTAGCCACTTTTGAAGCTTTTCTGGGATTGCTTACCTTTGCTATTGCAACAGGGCTTTTCTACGGAAGATTTTCAAGACCCCGGGCATATCTTAGATTTTCGGATATAGCGCTTATCGCTCCTTTTCAGGAATCTTCAGCATTAATGTTCAGGCTTGCTCCCTATAAAAACAATGCATTGACGGATGCAGATGTAATTGTATCAGTGGCTATAGAAGTAATAGAAAACGGAATCGCCAAAAGCAATTTTTACCGGCTTACAACACAGATGAGCAAGATCAATACACTGGCGCTCAACTGGACTGTAGTGCATAAAATTGATGAAAACTCTCCGTTTTATGGCTTTTCCGAAGAGGATTTTAAAAATACGGATATTGAGCTTATTGTGCAGGTTCGCGCATTTGATGAAGTATTTTCAAACACGGTGGTTCAAAGATCTTCATATACAACGGGAGAAATTGTATATGGGGCCAAATTTGTTCCGATGTATTATCCAAATAAGGAAAACCTTTCAACAGTACTGGATCTGGATAAAATCAATGAATATAAGAAAGAAGAGCTTCCGGAATCAGTGAGAAATAAAGAATAATGGATTTAGATTTTTATAAAAAACAAGCGATACAAAAGCAGAAAGAGCACAAGAAATTTCTGGACGGATTGAAGAAAAAACCGCCCAAAAATCTCGACTATGTAGTGCAGGAAACCCACGATGAAGTTTTTGAGGAAATTGATTGCCTGCAGTGTGCCAATTGCTGCAAAACAACAGGCCCGCTTTATACTGAAAAAGATATTGAGCGAATTGCCAAACATCTCAGAATGAAGTCCGCAGACTTTGAAGCAAAGTTTTTAAGAGTGGATGAAGATAATGACAAAGTGCTGCAAAATCTTCCCTGCTTTTTTCTGAACAGTGATAATACATGCTCTATCTACGACGTAAGACCGAAAGCCTGTCGTGAATATCCTCATACAGACCGTAAGAAGATTTATCAGATCAATAACCTGATGCTGAAAAACACGGTAATCTGCCCGGCTGCATTTGAATTCGTAGAAAAGATGATGAAGAATATAGTGAAGTAACTTTGCAGGAAGAGGGAAGATGGGGCTGAGAACTCTTCTCGTTGGTTATTTCTACTCTAAAAAACTTGCAGTTTCAAGCGCTACTCTTCCAGTCAGTTCAACCGGACTCATTTTTGCAAATTCCTCTTAAATAATTATAAAGTACGTTAAATAAGCTTTTTACGCATAATTTTCTAAATGATGCTTCGTTTAAGTTAAACAATCATTTAAATATTACATTATGAAAAAGTTATTTTTAACAGCAGCGTTTACATTAGTCGGAGTAATCGCAGTATCAGCACAGTCAACACCACAAAAGCCAGCCGATACTTCTACTAATAACCCTACGACAACTCAAACCCAACAAACGAATACGCAGACTACAAGTCCTGCGGATCCAAAGAATCAACAGGACAAATCACCTGCCACTACAATGGAAACTGCACCGGCAACTGATCCGTCAGTAAGTACAACACCTACTGATGCAACAAAGCCTGCAGATACTCCTAAAGAGGAAAAGAAAGACAAAAAGAAGAAAAAGTAAGCACTTTAGCAAACACTAGTCGGATCCTGAAATCTTGTATTTCAGGATTTTTTTTGTTCAAATTTCTTGTGCCCTGAACAGGATGATCTTAATGATCAGATCGAGCGGAAGATTTTCATGAATTGGAAATTGCACGGCTCCTTTAGAGAATTTATATTTTCTCTCTTTAAAATCTGTTTCAAAAGTACGGATGCCTTCAGCTCCCGGATAGAATCCGATATGCTTTTTATATCCGGCAAAATAAACCAAAGGTTTTCCTCTGTACCGGAAGGCGGGCATCTGATACCCAATATATTCTTCAATATCCGGAACCTGTAGATGGATTACTTTTCTAAGTTCTTGAAGCTTCTTCTGTACTTCTACCGGAAACAGAAGAATATATTCATCAATATTTGTAAAGGTGTTTTGCATGATATAAAAATAAAAAAAGCACTGCATATAGCAGCGCTTTCTCCTTTCACTTTTTACTTTTTTCCCATTATCCCGGGAACAGGCTATATCAAAAAAGGTCGGGATTTTTTCCCAACCTTTGTTTTTTTTGTTACACCACTCCTTGAGCCAACATTGCTTCTGCTACTTTTACGAAGCCGGCAATATTTGCACCTTTTACATAGTTTACATAACCGTCTTCGTCTTTTCCATAGTCTCTGCAAGCTTTGTGGATACCGATCATGATTTCCTTTAATCTTGCGTCAACTTCTTCAGAAGTCCAGTTCAGACGGATAGAGTTCTGGGTCATTTCTAATCCTGAAGTCGCAACACCTCCAGCATTGGAAGCCTTACCAGGAGAGAATAATACTTTATTGTCTAAGAAATAGTTGATCGCATCTAGTGTAGAAGGCATGTTAGCTGCTTCAGTTACACAGATACATCCGTTTTCAACTAATTTTCTTGCATCATCTAAATCTAATTCGTTTTGAGTTGCAGAAGGGAAGGCAACATCACACTTCACATCCCAAGGACGTTTTCCGGCATGGAACTCAGCAGATGGATATTTTTTAGCATAGTCTTCAGCTCTGTTGTTTCCTGAAGATCTAAGTTCTAATAAATAATCGATCTTTTCTCCGCTGATACCATCTTTATCGTAGATATATCCGTCAGGACCAGAGATTGTTACAACTTTAGCACCTAATTCTGTTGCTTTTTTGATCACTCCCCACGCTACGTTTCCGAAACCTGATACCGTTACGATTTTATCTTTGAAATCCTGTCCGATCGTTTTAAGCATCTGCTCAGCGAAGTATACTACACCGTATCCTGTAGCTTCAGGACGGATTAATGAACCTCCATACGCAAGACCTTTTCCTGTAAGAACACCGGTAAATTCGTTTCTGATTTTCTTGTATTGTCCGAATAAATATCCGATTTCTCTTGCTCCAACACCGATATCTCCTGCAGGTACGTCTGTTTCAGGACCGATGTGCTTGCATAATTCTGTCATGAAAGCCTGGCAGAAACGCATTACTTCCATATCAGATTTTCCTTGTGGATCAAAATCTGAACCTCCTTTACCTCCTCCCATTGGAAGAGTTGTCAAAGAGTTTTTGAATACCTGCTCGAAAGCAAGGAATTTAAGAACGGATAGGTTTACAGTAGGGTGGAAACGGATTCCTCCTTTGTATGGTCCAATAGCAGAGTTCATTTGAATTCTGAAACCTCTGTTAACCTGAATTTCTCCTTTGTCATCAACCCATGGAACTCTGAAAATAATAATTCTTTCAGCTTCAGCCATTCTTTCAAGCAGCTTCATTCCGGTATATTCTTTTTTAGTAGCAATGAATGGAATTACGGTTACGGCAACTTCTTTTACAGCCTGTAAAAATTCCGGTTCGTTAGGATTTTTTGCTTCAATTTTTGCAATAAACTCTTGGATTTTCTGGTCAATATTATATTGTTCCATATATTAAGGTTGAATATTATTGTCAACAAATTTAATTTTTTTTTCAAGATTCACAACACTATATTTTAACATTGTTAAAAATTAAATAATAATGTTTCGTAATATTATTAAATTAATAATTTATGTTCAAATTTTATTAAAAATGAAATGTTATGTGTGAAATAATGCAGTATTAAGAAATCGTTAAATCTTAAATTGCGATGAATTGCCTCCCGGAAAATGATTTTACTTTCCCTAAAAGTTCCAATTCCAAAATTATTGGTAAGATTTTGTGGGTAGGAAGATCAATTTTCTGTGCCAGATCATCTAAAGAAATCTGAGGCTGGTCTTTAACAGATTGATATATTAAATTCTGATTGTCAGATAATTGGAGAATAGTCTCGCTATAAGGAAATAACTCTTCCATTTTTTCTTTGGGTTCATTTAACCCAAGGAGTCCGATAAGGTCTTTCACGGTAGAAATGGCTGTCGCTTTATTATGGAAAATCAGCTGATTACAACCCTGGCTGGAGCTGTCCGTAATTTTGCCGGGCAGGGCAAAAACATCACGGTTATAATCATTAGCAAAGGCTGCTGTGCTTACAGAGCCTCCTCCAAAACCGGTTTCCACTACAATCGTTGCCGGAGATATTCCTGCCACAATTCTGTTTCTCTGGATGAAGTTTTCCCGATCCGGTTTTCTGGATGAACTAAACTCTGTGATTAATGCACCACCTTCCAGTAAAATTTTTTCAGATAGTTTTCTGTTTTTGGCAGGATATAAATATTTAAAACCATGGGCAAGAACAGCCACGGTAGGTTTTTGATGACGAATAGACTGTTCGTGAACCTCTTTGTCGATTCCCAAAGCGAGACCGCTCACCGTTATATATTTTGAAGATTGTGTCGCTTCGAAAAAATCGTCAAGGAATTGTTTCCCATACGCTGTCATATTCCGGGTTCCTACAATACTTACCTTAGGTTGTATATTTTCAATATTCCCTTTTTGATACAGGATGGCCGGTGCATCATTACATTCGTTAAGCAAGGAGGGCGTTTCTTTAAGGTGTTTCAGCCTGATTTGAATATTATTTTTTTCGCAAAAATTTAATTCATCTTCTGCAAATTCCAAATGAGATGTATTTCCAATATCTGAAACTGTTCTCTGTCCTATGCCATCAAGTTTTTTATACTCTTTTTTTGCTCTCTTCCAGGCCTCCTGAGCACTTCCGAAAGTATGGACAAGCTTATGAAAATGGATATCGCCAATCTGGCTGCACTCGCGGAGGGCGATGGCATAAAAGTATTCTTCGGAATTCATGTGTGTTTTTTTTCAAATGTAATGAAATAAGTTTTATCTTTTTCTTAATTCATCCAAATGATCCCAGATGTCATCTTTTTTCTTGTAGGGAAGTTCCATAAAATCTTCAGGATGATTTTCCCTGTATTCCTGCCATAATTTATCATCCTTTTCGCTGTAATAATTCGGAAACTCCCAGATAAATTTTTTCTTCTTTTCTCCCACATTTTTAAAGGCAAAGGCGATAATACTGCCTACTACAGCTCCGGAAAGATGGGCCTGCCATGAAATTTTACTTGGTTCCTGCATGTTGTAGAACAGTTCTTCAGGTAGCATTCCCCATACCAGACTGCCATAATAAAGTACAACAAGCATTGAAATTGTAAGAAGTTTTGTATTCCATTTAAAAACTCCGCTGAAGAAAAGGAAAAAGGCAAGAACATAAACCACACCGCTGGCCCCGATGGTGCAGGTGTACATATATTCACCGGTGAGGATATCAATAGGAGGAAGAAGCCATACCAAAAGGCCTGTTGCCAGCCAGCCGATAATAAAGACTTTATTGGCAACTACTGGATAAAACTGATACAGCAAAAACATAAGTGCTGCTATCGGAATGGAGTTTCCTATAATATGATCGATATTTCCATGTAAAAGGGGAGATGTAACAACACCAAGCAATCCTTCAGGCAGAAGAGGAATAATGGCTCCAAAACAGCTTTGAAAGAAGCCCTGCATTTGTAAAAAGTACCCGAACCACATTGCTGAAAGCATCAGCAATGGATAGATAACCGCTCTTTTGGAAATTACATTTTTGAACATGTGGATTTTACGTCAAATCAAAAGCCAATGATAAATTTCGGAAAATTTGTCGATGAATAAGTTTCTACCGGCCTGATTTTAAGACAAAAGGTATTAAATTTAACTTTTGAACTCATTATTTGGCATTGATTTTATAGAAATATCTTGTTATGAGGTAATTGAACTTTATAGAAATTGGTTCTTTTAAAGCTGAATTTAGCTTTAAAAAAAATTATATTAATATTTTTGCATTGAAAATTATTTAGAGTAATGAAGAAGTTTTTATTGATTCTTTCCTTTTTTATGGGAATGTATGCAAGTGCACAAGAAGAATTGAAAAAAGATTCCGCAGTGGTAGACACCATAAAATACTGGTCGGTTTTAGGAAAAAACACATTAATGATTAATCAGGCTGCCTTTTCAAACTGGGTAGGTGGAGGTGCCAACAACGTAGGTTGGCTTGCTGGCGTTAATTACAACCTGACCTATGAAAAAGATAAAGACCTTTGGGAAAATATCATCATTCTTGGATATGGGCAGAATGATACAAAAGGGCAGGGAATCAGAAAAACACAGGACGTTATCAATGTTTCTACCAATTATGGGCGAAAATTCTCAAAAAGCTGGTATTTCTCTATGGGTGCAGGATTTCAATCACAGTTTGCTGCAGGATATGAAGATGGAAATAATCCTGATGCAAAAAAGATATCCAATTTTATGGCACCGGGCTACCTGAACGTCGGGATGGGTATCACGTACAGACCCAATGATGATCTCACGGTAACATTACGTCCTACCAACGCCAGATGGACATTTGTACTGGACAAAGATCTCCAGACAGCAGGAAATTATGGTTTAAAGAATGATGGTGATACTTCTTTATTACAATTCGGTTTTCTGGGAACGGCAATATATAAATTGAAAATAATGGAAGATATTTATTTAACCAATACAGCGTCTGTCTTCTCGAATTACCTTGACCACCCGGACAGATTAGTTCTTGCCTATGGAGCTTTGCTGAACTTAAAGGTAAATAAATACATCTCCTCCAATGTGACCGTTGATTTGCTATACGATCATAATCAGATAGAGAAAACACAGCTGAAACAAACTCTTGGAATCGGATTTGCCTATACGCTGGCAAATGGTGTAAAACGTTCTGATCGCAAAGACAGCCAGTGGTGGATCAAAAAATAGTCAGAATACTTATATTTTAATTAAAACACTTCAGAAATGAGGTGTTTTTTTGTTTTTTAATTTATTTATTTTCAGTTGATTACGGCTTGTGTTTTAATTATGTTAAATTCATTTTAAAGTGAATTTTATGTCGGCATAAATTATTATTTATACATTTGTAATAAATCAACATTATGAAAAAACTTTTATTGATCAGTTCTATCTCTTTTGGGGCTGCAGCACTCGCTCAGGAGGCTAAGACGGAAGCTCCGGTATCAGACACAGCTAAGGCATGGTCTATTCAGGGACAAAATACATTAATGCTTAATCAGGCTGCCTTTTCAAACTGGGTAGGTGGAGGAGCCAACAACGTAGGTTGGCTTGCTGGCGTTAATTACAACCTGACCTATGAAAAAGGGAAAGATCTTTGGGAAAATATTATCATTCTGGGGTACGGACAAAATAACACACAAGGAACAGGAGTTAGAAAAACGCAGGATGTCATTAATCTTTCTACAAACTATGGTAGAGAATTTGCCAAACATTGGTATTTATCTGCAGGGGCGGGGCTTCAGACTCAGTTTGCTCCGGGTTATGAAGATGGAAATAATCCTGATGCAAAAAAGATTTCCAATTTTATGGCTCCCGGATATCTGAGTGTAGGAGCAGGGGTTACATACCGTCCCAATGATAATCTTACAGTTACTTTACGGCCTGCGAATGCCAGATGGACTTTTGTTTTAGACGAAGATCTTCAGAAAGCAGGAACTTACGGTCTTAAAAACGATGGAGATTCTTCTCTTTTCCAATTCGGTTTCCTGGGAACGGCAATGTACAAACTGAAGATTATGGAGAATATAACCTTACTGAATACGGCTTCTGTATTCTCAAACTACCTTGATCACCCGGACAGGCTTGTCCTTGGATATAGCGGAGTTTTGAGCATGAAAATCAATAAATATATTTCTACCAACGTTACCCTTGACCTTTTGTATGACCATAATCAGATATGGAAGACCCAGCTGAAGCAGACATTGGGCGTAGGATTGGCGTATAATTTTGATAACGGTAAGAAACGTTCAGAAAATAAAGATAACCAAAGCTGGTTGAAAAAATAAAAGACACACAATCTGTAAATACAATAAAAAAGCACTTCATTTGAAGTGCTTTTTTATCAATATATATAAGTTTTAAAATTCTATATCAACTTCTAATTTCTCAGCCAGCAGCTTTGAAATTTTCTCTTTTAGAGGCTCAATATCAATGTTTTGCATTGCATCATTCGCGAAAGCATATAAAAGTAATGCCTGAGCTTCTTTTTTAGAAATTCCTCTTGCTCTAAGGTAGAATAAAGCATCTTCATTCAATTGTCCTACTGTACATCCGTGAGAACATTTTACATCGTCTGCAAAAATTTCTAACTGAGGTTTTGTATCAATACTTGCCCCTTCGCTTAGCAATACATTGTTGTTTTGCTGGTAAGCATTTGTCTTCTGAGCAATTTTGTCCACAAAAACTTTTCCGTTGAAAACTCCATGGGCGTTACCATCAAAAATTCCTTTGTAGTTCTGGTAACTTTCACAATTCGGGAAGTTGTGGTGAACTGCTGTATGGTGGTCTACCAACTGATCTTTCCCGATAATGGTAATTCCGTTCATGAATGAATTGATATTGGATCCGTTATGAATAAAATCAAGGTTGTTTCTTACCAGTTTACCTCCGAAAGAGAATGTGTTTACCGTAGTTAAGCTGTCCTTCTCCTGTTTTGCAAAAGTATTATCGATAAGATAGGTTGTGTTGTTATCGTTCTGAAGTTTGTGCCAGTCAGCTTTCGCATTTGGGTATGTAAAGATCTCTGTTACAGAGTTTGTCAGTACGTAAGTGGTGTCAAAATTATGGTGGCTTTCAATCACTTCTACTTTTGCTCCTTCTTCTACGATCAAAAGGTTTCTGGTATTGTAGAATGTATTTTCTTCCTGATTCTGAGAAATATAAAAAACGTGGATTGGCTTTTCAATCACTACATTTTTAGGAACTTTAAGGAAGAAGCCATATTTGCAGTAAGCAAGGTTCAGGTTCGTAAAAGCCTGTTCTTTAGAAGCAATGGTATTGAAATATTTTTCAAAAACCTCCTTATGTTTCTCATCATTCAATGCATAATTGAATGAAAGGAACTCCACATTTTCAATAGAAACTTTAGAAAGCTCTTTGTGAAGTTTACCGTTTACAAAAACAATCCAATCAAAATTCTCTTCACCAAGATGCAGTTCATCAAACTGCTCTTTAGTGATATTGTGGTGCTCTTTCGGGAAGAAGTTGTAGCTTTTTTCCGTGATCTCCTTTAGATTGGTATATTTATATTCTTCGTCTTTTTTAGTAGGAAAACCAAAGTTTGCAAATTTTTGAAGCGCTGTTTTTCTTTCCTCATCCAGAAATCTGTGACGAAGACTCTCCAAAAATTCACTATGGTTCTCTATAATTTGTTCTTTTAATGCCATTACTGGTATGTCTGTGGTTTGCACCATTTTTTCTTTTTTTTGAACTAAAATATTGTTATTCCGAGGAATAGGAATCCAATTTTTACTTTAGAGATTCATATTTGCTGCACTTCATAAATGGTTGCCATAATTTCAAATCTCAAATAGTAAATTTCAAATTAATTTAAAAGCCAGTCGTAACCTTTTTCTTCAAGTTCTAATGCTAAAGATTTATCACCGGTTTTGATGATTTTCCCGTCTGCTAACACGTGAACGAAGTCAGGCTGAATATAGTTAAGCAATCTTTGATAGTGGGTAATCAGAAGAACTGCATTTCCTTCATTTTTGAAGTAGTTTACTCCATCTGCAACGATTCTTAAAGCATCGATATCCAATCCTGAATCGGTTTCATCAAGAATAGCCAATTTCGGATTAAGCATCATCATCTGGAAGATCTCGTTTCTTTTCTTTTCACCTCCGGAGAATCCTTCGTTCAATGATCTTGAAAGAAAATCTTTTTTGATTCCCAGTTTTTCAGATTTCTCACGGATTAGTGCAAGCATTTCTTTTGCCGGCATCTCTTCCAGTCCGTTTGCTTTTCTTGTTTCGTTTAAAGCGGCTTTGATAAAGTTCGTTACAGAAACTCCTGGAATTTCTACAGGATACTGGAAAGAAAGGAAAATTCCTTTGTGAGCTCTATCTTCAGGAGCATCTTCGCTGATGTCCTGTCCGTCAAAAAGGATCTCTCCACCAGTCACTTCGTAATCTTCTTTTCCTGCGATTACAGAAGAAAGGGTAGACTTACCAGCTCCGTTTGGTCCCATGATAGCGTGAACTTCGCCCGGCTTTATTTCAAGATTAATCCCTTTTAATATTTCTGCGCCATCTTCAATTTTGGCGTGAAGGTCTTTAATTTGTAACATTCTTGCTAACTTTTGCTTTATAATTGTGTGAGCTTCTCATTGTGTATTCACTTTGTCTTTAACTGAAGTATTTCCTCAGCGGACATAGAAGCTTTTTATATTTTATTTTACTAATAATCTCCTGTGAAGATTACAATTTATTTCCCGTTGATAACGGTTGATCATCTGATAAAAACTCTGAAAACCTTGCCTTTAAATCAGTTGGTTTTTATCTGAAAATCCTTTTAAAAGATTAACCTACCGAACCTTCTAGTGAAATTTCAAGTAGTTTCTGTGCTTCAATAGCAAATTCCATTGGAAGTTTATTTAAAACTTCTTTACTGAAACCATTTACAATCAGAGCAATAGCTCTTTCTGTGTCAATACCTCTCTGGTTACAGTAGAAAATCTGGTCTTCCCCGATTTTTGAAGTCGTAGCCTCGTGCTCTAACTGTGCCGTAGGGTCTTTGATTTCAATATAAGGGAAAGTATGAGCTCCACATTCATTACCCATCAATAAAGAGTCACATTGTGAAAAGTTTCTGGCTCCTTTTGCAGAAGGCATTACTTTTACCTGTCCTCTGTATGAGTTTTGTGATTTTCCGGCAGAAATACCTTTTGAAATAATCGTTGATTTGGTATTCTTTCCAATGTGGATCATTTTTGTTCCTGTATCTGCATATTGGTGGTTGTTGGTTACCGCAATAGAGTAGAACTCTCCGATAGAATTGTCTCCTTTTAAGATACAAGAAGGATATTTCCATGTTACAGCTGAACCTGTTTCAACCTGTGTCCAGGAGATTTTTGCATTTCTTTCGCAAAGTCCTCTCTTCGTTACAAAGTTGAATACACCTCCTTTACCTTCTTCATTACCCGGGTACCAGTTCTGTACCGTTGAATATTTAATTTCAGCATTATCTAAAGCGATAAGCTCTACAACCGCTGCGTGAAGCTGGTTTTCATCTCTTGACGGTGCTGTACATCCTTCAAGATAAGATACATAACTTCCTTCATCAGCTACAAGAAGCGTTCTTTCAAACTGTCCTGTTCCTGCCTGATTGATACGGAAATAAGTAGAAAGTTCCATCGGGCATTTTACTCCTTTAGGAATATAACAGAAACTTCCGTCAGAAAATACTGCGGAATTCAATGCTGCATAGAAGTTATCTCCTCTCGGAACTACTTTTCCAAGATATTTTCTTACCAAATCAGGGTGGTTTTTAATAGCCTCAGAGATCGAGCAGAAAATAATTCCTTTTTCTGCCAGTGTATCCTGGAAAGTGGTTTTCACAGAAACTGAGTCCATTACGATATCTACAGCAACTCCTGAAAGTCTTTTTTGCTCTTCGATATTAATCCCTAGCTTTTCGAATGTTTTCAATAGTTCAGGATCTACTTCGTCAAGGCTTGCCAGTTCAGGCTTTACTTTTGGAGCAGCATAGTAACGGATTGCCTGAAAATCCGGTTTTTCATATTTGATATTAGCCCACTCAGGCTCTACCATTTTTTGCCAGATTTTGAAAGATTCCAATCGCCATTCAGTCATCCATTCCGGCTCTTCTTTTTTAGCAGAGATCGCACGGATGATATCCTCGTTTAAACCAGTCGGGAAGTCTTCATAATCAATCTTCGTCTCCCAACCGAATTCATATTTTTTATTTTCTAGATCGACTCTTAGATCGTCTTCTGTATATTTACTCATTATTTTTTTTTAGGTTTCAGATTAGATTTCAGAAGTCAGAATAGCTCTGAGGTCTGAAATCTAGGATCTAATGTCTTTTCTCTAAAGACTAAATGATTCCCCACATCCACATGTTCTGGATGCATTCGGGTTGTTAAAAACAAACCCTTTTCCGTTCAATCCTCCTGAATACTCAAGAGTTGTTCCTGCTAAATAAAGGATGGATTTTTTATCTATAATAATTTTAATGTTATTATCTTCAAAAATCTGATCTGTGTCTGTTTTTTCGTTGTCAAACTTTAAAACATACTCTAAACCAGAGCATCCGCCGCTTTTTACCCCTACTCTTATATAATCTTCAGCAGGGTTAAAACCATCTTCCGTCATTAACTGGATGGCTTTCTCCTTTGCATGGTCTGATACTTTTATCATTGTATTTATTTAGAATGATTTAATGATGCAAAAATACAAACTAATTTCCGCAATCTCAAATCGAAGATGTCTATTTTAATGATTATGATATTAATAGCAATTTATCAGAGGATAAATGATGTTAAAAAAAGATAAACTGAGCCGTTTTCTGTTAAGGTTTTATTCATAATTTTAACCTTGAATCGTATTTTAAATCTATAAGGAAGACATATAATCAAGCAATAAGGGAGAAAACTTGTCAAAAATAAAGTACAATAAATCTTTCTTTTAATAATGCTCAATAAATAAAAATATAAATGAAAAAAATAGGTATTATCGCATTGGCGCTCTTCATACAGAATGTTTCTGCACAAACCAACAGATTCGTATATCAGGTGACGATGAAGCCTGATGCTGAAAATAAAACAGATATCAAGACTGAAAATGCTTATCTGGATATTTCTCCGGAAAAATCTGTGTTTTATTCTGAAAACAGAATCAAAAGAGATTCTATTATGCAAAAAGCATTTCAGAGCGGAGGCGGAAGAGCAAGCATCAACAGAGATCAGATGGAAGGATTGAAAACGAATATCAGCTATTCCATTGAAAAAGATAAAACCAATCAAAAGACCTATTTTAAAGACAGAATCGGGCGTGATCTCTATTCGTATGAAGAAGACAGACCACTGAACTGGAAAATAGAGCCAGAAACGAGAAAAATCGGCGAGTATAAAGTTCAGAAAGCTGAAACTGATTTTGGTGGAAGAAAATGGACGGCATGGTTTACAACAGATCTTCCTTATCAGGATGGACCTTATAAGTTCGGAGGACTTCCGGGGTTGATTGTAAAAGTGGAAGATGATAAAGGAGATTATTCTTTTGATCTTATGAAAAACTATAAAATTGCTGAGTTTCCGGCTTTGAACCAGTTTGGAAATACTTTGAAAGTAAAAAGAACAGATTATATCAAACAGCAGCAAAAATTTAAAGCTGATCCGATGTCGTTTATGAGCCAAAGTGGCAGTGGACAAGGTGGATTTTCTAATACAATAAGAATAGGCGGAGGCGGAAGAGGCTCCGGCGGCGGAAACCAAAATCCTGCTGATATGAGAAAAAGAATGGAAGAAAGGGTGAAAGAAGAGGCTAAGAAAAATTCTAATCCGATCGAATTGCAATAAATAAAAAAGCGGTCTTGACTTAAGACCGCTTTTTTATATCATTATAATTTTTGATAAAAACTATTTTAATAGCTGGTTGAAAGTATCACCCTGTCTGATATCTCCGGTGTTGTACCCTTTCATAAACCATTCTTTACGCTGTGCAGAAGAGCCGTGGGTAAAACTTTCCTGATTCACATATCCCTGTGCTCTTTTCTGAATATTATCATCGCCAACCGCTTCGGCAGCATCTATGGCAGACTCAATATCTCCGGGTTCCAGAATATGTTTGCTGTCATTGGTTCTTTTTGCCCATACTCCGGCATAGAAATCAGCCTGTAATTCTGTCGCAACGGATACTTTGTTCATCTGCTCTTCGGAATATCTTCCGCTTCTTCTTAGCGCATCCACTTTCTGTGTAGTTCCCAAAAGGGTCTGAACATGGTGTCCTACTTCATGCGCAAGAACATAAGCTACCGTAAATTCTGTTACTTTAGCTCCGAATTTTTGCTGAAGTTCACCAAAAAAACTCATATCCATATAGACTTTCTGATCGGCCGGGCAATAGAATGGCCCCATGGCAGATTGAGCCGTACCGCATGCTGAAGATGTTGTATTTTCGAAAAGAACAATTCCTGGATCGGTATAGGTCATGCCATTTTCTGTGAAAATCTGATTCCAGGTCTGGCTATTCCATGCGTCCATCATTTTGACCATTTCTCCGATTTGTTTTTCATCGGCAGTAAGCTCTCTCTGTTCTCCGGAATTTCCTGAAGGCTGCATGCCTCCGGAATTCAAGATACCGGATGGATCACCTCCCAAAAAGAATACGATGGCTGCTATAATTAAAGTTCCGAGTCCGCCTCCTACAATCATACCGCCACTTCCGCCTCCTGAACCACGGCGGTCATCAACGTTTCCGCCTCTGTCGTCTGTCCATTTCATACTAATAAATTTATGGGTTAATTTAAATATTTTACGCCAGATTATAAGCGAAAATATTTAGATATTTATCTGTTGAGTTGTTTCGTTTTTAGCCAGTAAGAGGTAGACTGATAAGCTGATACAGCATCATCCACCAGTTTCTGATCTGGATTTTTTAATAATTTTTCGTCGTAATATAGTTTAAACTCAGGTTTCAGATCACTTTTTTCCAGTTCCAAAGAATATTGTTTTACCTTTTTTACCGGCGAAATAATGGTCAAACGTTCACCTTTGATAAATCCAAGATCCTGATAGGTTGCCACATACGCTTTAGGCTGGAATTCCGGTTTGAACACATCCTGACCCAGGAATTTAGACTGATAGCTGAAGTTTAATAAGCCCAAAACGGTCGGCATTATATCGATCTGCGACATCAGCGCATCAAATTTCTGAGGCTGAATAAATCCTTCAGAAAATACCATAGCAGGAATTCTGTATTTATCCATCGGAAGTTCCGTTTTTCCCGCACTGGATGCACAATGGTCTGCAATGATAACAAAAACCGTATTCTTGTACCAGTCTTGTTTCTTAGCCATATCGAAGAACAACTTAAGAGAGTAGTCTGTATACTTTACACCCCCTTCACGGGATTTTGCCGTTCCCGGAATATCAATTCTTCCGTCAGGATAGGTAAATGGTCTGTGGTTGGAAACTGTCATCCAATGATTGAAAAACGGTTTTCCTGACTTAGCTTCAGCATTCATTATCTGAATAGCTTTTCTGGCCATATCTTCATCAGCAACGCCCCAAACATTGGCAAAAGTAATTTCTTCAGGTTTAAAGTTATTTCTGTCTACGATACCATAGCCGTTTCCTCCGAAGAAATCCTGCATATTATCAAAATAGCTGTATCCGCCATATAAAAATTTAACATCATATCCTTTGGATTTAAAAACACTTCCGGTTGTGAATTTATTTTTATTATCATCTCTCTTGATGACACTTTCCCCTGCTGTAGGAGGAATACATAATGTCAAAGCTTCCAGTCCGCGTACCGTTCTGTTTCCGGTTGCATACAGATTGGTAAACATGAGTGATTTATCAGCAAGACTGTCCAGGAAAGGAGTAATTTTTTGGGTATTGCCATAATGTTCCATGAAATCTGCAGAAAGACTTTCAATGGAGATCAATACTACGTTTTTCTTCACTTCAGGCTGTTCTGCAACAACAGCTCTTGATAAAGTAGGTTGTGGATACTGGCTTAAGAAATTCTTTTCAGCCTGCTGTTGGTTAATCTGTGAATAAAACTGGAAATAATCCAGTTCATTATGGGTAAACGCCCAGTAGAACTTAGGAAGTCCGTTGGCTTCAATTTCGTCTGCGAAAACATTGTCGGATCTGATTTGCATCAAGGATGGTATTGCCAGTGCACTCAACGCACAAAGTACCATAAAACTACCCAGCAGCACCATTTTTTGTTTAAAATCTGGTAGTTCCAGAAGCTCATCTTTTGTTTTCTTATAAATAAACCATGTGATGACCAGGGTAACAATCATGATGGCAGAAAACAGCGGAATAACCGGATAGCTTTCCATGATATTCCCAATCACCTCATTGGTATAGATAAGATAATCTACAGCAATAAAATTATAACGAACTCCAAATTCATTATAGAAAAAATATTCACTTACTCCGTTGAAAATGATCAGAAGAACATATAACAGTAATGTGATGAAATATAATATATTACGGATCTTAATTCTCTGTGCAGGAAGGAACAGCATCAATCCGAAGAAAAGGGTCTTAATTCCTACGAAAATAAGAGCAATCTCCATAATAGAGCCTCCGTACTGCTTGAAAATATTATTGGGAACAAGCCAGATATAGAGGAAGAACAGAACTAATGCTCCCAAAATACTATAACCGTAAGGCTTTTTATATTTTGAATTGGAAAGAAAGAGGAAGTAAAGGGCGAGAATGGAGCTGGCCAATATGAACACAAAAATGTCATTCACCAGACCGATCAACAAAACTTTTACAACTTCGAAAAATCCAAAACTAGCAGTAGTAATAGGATGAAAAAAGAATACGGTTCTTATTATCAACGAAATAATAAGATAGAAAATTCCTAAATACAGGAAGGGTTTTATTTTTTTTAAAAACATGTATTGTCTGTCTTTATTAATTTTCACAAAGATAGTTTTTGTAGGGAACTTTTGACGGAAAAAAAGAAAAACATCCTTTTTATTAATAAGATTTATGAATTATTTATATACTAATAAAAAAGGGACTATTAAAAATAGCCCCTTTATATTGTTAAAGTGAATAAAAAGTTAAGAGTGTCCGAAACCGATATTCCCCTTTTTATCAGATAATTTCTTTTTGAAATCAATCATTCTTAGCGCTGTAACGGCTGCTTCCACCCCTTTGTTCCCAAGATCACCACCACTTCTTGCAATAGATTGTTCTTTGTTATCATCTGTTAATACACAGAAAATAGTAGGGGTGTCCGTCATGATGTTACAGTCTTTGATTCCCTGCGCTACTGCAGAGCATACATAGTCAAAATGAGGAGTTTCCCCACGGATCACACATCCGATAGAAATTACTGCGTCATATTTTCTCTCTTTGCAAAGTTGCATACTAGCATAGCTTAATTCGAAAGCTCCTGGTACAGGGAAAAGTTTGATGTTTTCAGGTTTTACCCCTTCTTTTTCAAGGATTTCCAAAGCTGCATCACGAAGATTGTAAGTTACAAAATCATTCCACTCAGAAAAAACAATGCCGATAGAAAAATCTTCGGCATTCGTTATATGAAGTGGCTTGTAATCGGAAAGATTAACTGTTGCCATTTTTTAATAATATTTAGTCATTTCGATATAAGAATCAGACATTCCGTTGTCGTAGTCCTGATATTTCTCGTCAATTGCAGAGAAGTATTTTTTAGCTTCTGCATTTTTCTTTAATCCTAAAGCAACAATACCTGCTTTTCTTGTAAAATAATACGTTGTATAAGGATCATCAGATGCTGTAGCAGCCTGATCTAATAAGGACAGAGCTTCATCATTTTTGTTAAGACCTGATTTTGCATCAGCCATTGCTCCATACTTCATTGCCATCAAAGTTTTGTTTTTGGAAGAGAATTTATCCAAAAGATCATATGCTTCCTGGAATTTTCCTTCTTTGAATTTTAATAAACCAGCATTGTAAGCAGAAAGTTTACCAATCTCAGTAGAAGAATATTCATTAGCTGTACCTATAAAACCAGGATTAGCAGCAGATTTTCCACCTAAAGCATCTTTATCTTTGCCTTCTGTAAGGTTCTTTTGAGCAGCAAGGAAACTTTTTACAGCCTCAGTGTTCTTTGGAGCAATTACAAATTGCTTATAAGCAAAGAATCCTAAAACTCCTAAAATCAAAGCTCCAAATACAAAACCAAGCGGCTTTGAATATTTTTCAACAAATCTTTCAGTGTTTAAAGCCTCTCTGTCAAGGTCTTTAAAGAACTCAACCGTTTCTTTACCTTCTTGCTCGTTCTGAGCACTCTTTCCCAATTTTGCCATAAGTTTTTAAAAATTGAAATGCAAATTTAATTGTTTCTGAGAGATTTACAAAATACTTTGTTGGTATTATTAATGAAATTTTGTGAATTGTTAATCTTGGATGGTGAATTTATTAAAAAAAGATGCTTCGACCTTGCCCGGCATGACACTTCTAATACTATCTGTTTTAATCTCACAGTAAATTATCAGCCATTGTCATGCTGAGCGGAGCCGAAGCATTTATCTTGTTAGGATCAATCTTAATAACTTAAAATATGGTAGATCTCTGCACCGAATTTCTTCAGTTTTTCATCACCGTTCAGACCTTGTAAACCGATAAGGAAACTGAACTGTGAAACTGTTGCGCCTTGCTTTTCTACTAATTTGGCCGCAGCTTCAGTAGTTCCTCCGGTTGCCAGAAGATCATCATGGATTAAAACTCTTTGTCCGGGTTTTATCTGCCCTTCACGGGTTTCTATAATAGCGCTTCCATATTCCAGGTCATATGTTTCTGAAATGACAGGAGGAGGAAGTTTTCCCGCTTTTCTGATTAAGATGAATGGAACTTCCAATGCCACAGCGATAGCAATTCCAAAAAGGTAACCGCGGCTTTCAATTCCGCAGACTGCATCGATTTTCCCTTTACTGAAGGCTACAAGATCTGCAATAACGTCTTCATAAAGTTTTGGATTTAAAAAGATGGGTGAAATATCCTTAAACTGTATTCCCGGAATCGGAAAATCAGGGATATTTTCAATTGTTTCTTCTAATTTTTTGATCAGTTCTGCTGAAGCCATTTATTAATTGATTTTATAGCTGGAAATTTTCCAGTCACCGTTTACATTTTTAAGCCCGAAAGTTACTTTTAAAGAAGTTGTCTTCCCGCTTTTATCCGTCACATCATAAGTGGCGTTTACACTTGCACTGTTGGCAGAGGTACCGTTAGTTGTAATATTTTTTACACTTACATTCTTCACCGATCCAAAACCTGAAGTAGGATTTGAGAAAGACTCATAGCTTCCCCAACTTGGATTGCTTGCGGTTTCGTAAGCTGCTTTTAAATTCTGGGAACTTACATTGTTCAGAAACTTGCTTACCGTATTCTTAGGATCTGCTGTGGGCTGCTTTGGAGCTGCTGGTGTCGTTGGAGCCGCTGTTGACGGATCTGTAGTTGTTCCGGAAGGAGCTGTAGGGTTGTTTGGGTCCACCACTGCACTTGGCTGTTCTGTCACCGCTGTAGAATCTGTTTTTGGAATGGCAGGTACTTTTAAGGCTGCAGCATTCACATCAAGTCCGATTTTTGACATTTTGAAAGTTTTTGCCGTAGTTTTTACGGAAACCGTGATGTCAATTTTATTATCTACCACTTTTGAAGCAGGGATAGATGAGAATTTTAAATTGAATCCTTTGAAGTTATTATCCTGCATCAGGTTTTTAGCTGTAGCTAGTCTTACACCATTGCTGAATACTTCAAGAGTGGCTTCAAGACCTGCACCTGTGAAAGATACCGGGTTTCCGGCTGCATCTACAAGTCTTGGAACAATCTGAATGGCCGTAGGCGCCCCGGTTCCGTCATCACCTGTAGGTCTTGTCACAAGGCTTAGTGATCCTGCTTTCACATCATTAGGATCGCTTTCTTTTGCTTTATCATCCCCGAAGATATTCATTTCTCCCAGTGATGGTGGGGCAGTACTTGCCCATTCAATTCCGTTTTTCTGAGCCACTTCATCAGCCAGAGCCATGATTTCAGGAACTTTTTTTCCGTTGATCAGTTTTCCCAGGGCTTTCAGCTCATTGATATCACCATCAGCTTCTACTCCAAATGTTTTAAGGATGTAAAGAGCTTCATTAAACTTAATCTGTTTAATGGTTGGTAAACTGGAAGTCATATCATTGATACTTGACTGCAGTGTTTTAGTATTCGTAGCATCTACATGATCTTTCTTGCATGCTGTAAAAAGCAACAGACTGAAAACAAGTAGAAAAGAAAACTTTTTCATTTTTATTTGGTTTGTTGCAAATTTAATAAAACCTTTATTAATACTAGATTTTATTTTCACTTTATGTTTTATGACTTATTTTATTTCTTTATCACAGGAGCCATAATCTTATTTTTACTTTTTGTTGGGTTGTTCTTTTAAGTCTCCTTTAAAAAAATTACTGAAGATGGTCTGCATATTCGGGAACGAAGGATTCTGCCAGTAAGACGTCTGGTAACTGCTGTTATCTTTATTGAATTTTACCTTTTCAATATCGTTGTCATTAGTGAAACTAAGTTCCGCAGGGTAGAAATTAGTGTAAAGTGCAATCTGATTGTATTCAGGTTCACTTTTATGTTTTAGTTTAACAAAAACGAGTTCGTTATATTCGAGGAAATCTTTTAGTGTTTTTTCTGATCCTTTCTCAAACGACATATTCAATATGGTTCTGATATCATAAAATCTATATCCGAAGAATGAAAATTCTTTTTCCTGAAGGGCGCCGCCTGTCACTTCAATCTGATCTTTACGATCGCCTTTCAATTCTCTGATGATATTTCTTTTGGTTTTATACTCTTCAGGATTTCCTACATTTTTAAGTTTTGGGATTTGCAGAGAGTTCCCATAATCCCATGATGAAGTTTCTTTTTTCTCGTTTTTAGAGTCTGCCAGTCTGAAAACTCTGTATTGTTCTACATTGGAGCTTTTCAGTTTTTTTGTTTTATTGTCAAAAATGTAAGTTACAATTCCATCGGCATAGCTGTTAAGCTTATTGTTTACCGTTACATAGGCGTTAAAATTTCCCTTAATGAAAATATATTTTGCCGGTTTGTTATTTTTGATAACGACAGTTTCAATTTCCTTTACCTGATCATTGATTTTTATAACGGATTGATCAAAGTCTGAGTAAGATAAGGTGGCCACCGGAAAATTATTGTAGACAAGCTGAAATTTCTCCTGGGAAGGCGAGAGGGATTGTTTGTCTATCTTACCTTCAATATCAGAATAGGCTAAAATAGTTCCGTCTTTTCCAAATACAGAAACTCTTGGAAGAGGGTTGTTATTTTTTTCAGAAACAAAGGTGATGGTCTGAGCCTGAATAAAACTACATAGCAAAAGGAAGAATGTGTAAAGGCAAAGTTTTGTTTTCATAGTAAGTTTGTTGATTGATGTGCATAAAAAAAGACTGATCGTTTTAACAATCAGTCTTTTATCATTTTATTTTGTTACAAGTCCTTAGAAAGGATACTCATAAATTTCAGATTCGTGTAAGAATGGGTTTCCTGTAGGAATCAACTTCAGTTTAGATAAAGCTGAAAGTACAGTAAACATAAATAATCCGGCTACGAATAAGATTGCTCCAAGGATTAACAAGAATACTTCAGGAGTGTTCCAGTATGGTCCTACCGTTCCCGGCATTACCATGTTGAAGTAGTCTAAGATGTGTCCTAAGATTACTACTACTGCCATTGTAGTAACTACTTTGTAGTTTCTCTTGATGCTGCTGCTCACTAATACCAATAATGGTAATAAGAAGTTGATGATCAACATTGGTAAGAAAGTAGGAGAGTAGTGCTGGAATCTACCGAAGAAGTAGTTAACCTCTTCCGGAACGTTGGCATACCAGTACAACATGAACTGAGCAAACCATGTATACGTCCAAAGCATACTTGTAGCGAAAAGGAATACCCCTAAATCGTGTAAGTGGTTGTCATTGAACTGTGGTAAGAAACCATTTTTCTTAAGATAAACACTTAATAGAATGATTACAGCGATACCACTTGAAAGGCAGCTAACCATTGAATACCAGATATACATTGTAGAATACCAGTGAGGGTCAATAGACATCAACCAGTCCCAAGCCCAAGCTGCAGAAGCAAATCCGAAGAATGCAATATATCCTACTGCCCATCTGTAAAGCATTTGATACTCTACTTTAGATTTAGTTTCGTCTACTTTCTTAGACTGAGCTTTTAATTTCCAAGCGAAGAAAGAAGCACCAATCACATAGATTAAAGTTCTTACTGCGTAGAAAGGAATATTTAAGAATTTTTTCTTTTCAAATAAGATCACATCAAAATGCGGAGAATCCGGGTTTGTCAATTCAGGGTCCATCCAGTGGAATAAGTGACCATTATGAGTGATGTTTAAGATCATAAGGATTACCAGGATTGCACCACCGTAAGGGATATAAGAAGCAATAGCTTCCATTACTCTTGTAATGATGATCGGCCATCCTGCGTGGGCAGCGTGCTGAATAGAATAGAAGAATAATACGCAGCAGCTTACTCCAAAGAAAAATACAGCTACAAAATGTATTGCTGCTAAAGGCTGGTTGTGTACCTGCAATGTAGCATGCTCAAGGTGAGCCGCGTGATCCTGAGGTCCAACCATTTCACTTGAGTGTGTAGGAGCAGTATGACCTGAAGCATGAACAGCTTCCATCATTTGTTCTATTTTCTCAGTAGAAATTCCTTTGTTCAAAAAGAAACCAATACCGAAAAGAACTAAACCTACAACAAGAAGTATTATAGAAGTTGATTTTAATTTTGGTGAAAAACTATACATTTCTTTTCTTATTTTTTAGTTTCGGTAGTCGTTTCAGTTGTTGCTGGTGCCGCCGCTGTAGCTGCTGCCGGTGCTGCTGCTCCTTTTTTGAAAGCACTCATCACATACATTGCTACTCTCCATCTGTCTCCTGCGTTCAATTGTCCCGCATAAGATCCCATGGCATTTCTACCGTTTGTTAATACATAATGAACAGATCCTACAGTAAGTTCTCTGTCAGCATAGTTTGGCACTCCGGAGAATGCTCCACTTTGTACGATAGGTCCTTGTCCGTCACCTCCTGTACCGTGACATGCAGCACAAGTGTGATCAAACAATATTTTACCTCTTTCAAGATCCTTCGCTGCATTAGCTGGGTTCAAAGGAGATACTGTAAGTTTTTTAGAGGCTTCATACCCTGCGTTGTACTCGTCAACATTTTTAGGTAATAAGCTTTCTTCAAAAACTCCATCTTTATTCTGAGCAACTGATCCTTCTACCGGAGAAAGACCTGTTGCACCATTATTTTTAACAAAAGCAGGAATTTCATTTTCATGATCTGAGTAAGCATCCTGAGCTTTCATCAACGGATCATAAGCTACCGGAAAATACATGTCCGGGAAATATACCAACGGAGTGTTCTCCTTTGGTCCGCAAGAGTTAAGTAAAACTGTTGTTAAACCTAAAACCGCTGTAATTTTTAATACATTCTTTTTCATTTTAAGCGTCTTTAACAGTTATTTCTTCAACTCCAGTTTCAATAAGCAACTGTTTTACAGATTCTACATCTTCAGTTACGAATTCCATCATGAATTTATCATCAGTAGTTCTTGGGTCCGGGTTCTGAGCAGGAGCTCCTGGATACATTTTGTTTCTAACCAGGAAAGTTAAAGACATCATGTGAGCTGCACAGAATACCATTAATTCGAACATTGGAACTACGAATGCCGGCATGTTGTGCCCCCAGTCAAAAGCTGGTTTACCACCGATATTCTGAGGCCAGTCGTGATTCATCACATACCAGGTAAGAGTAGCACCGATCGTTACACCATAACAAGCATAGATGAAAGCGGCATCAGAAATTCTGGTTTTCTTTAAACCTAAAGCTTTGTCTAGTCCGTGAACCGGAAACGGAGTATAAACTTCGTTGATTGCGATTCCTTTATCGTTGAATGCTTTAACGCCGTTCATTAAATCGTCGTCGTCAGCATAAAGTCCGTATACAATTTTAGTGGTGCTCATCTCCTTCTTTTGCTTTATAAGTTTCACCTGAGATTTTCAAAATCGATTTTAATTCAGCCTGTGCAATTACAGGGAATGTTCTTGCGTATAATAAGAATAATACAGAGAAGAATCCGATTGTTCCTAAGTATACACCCACATCAATGATCGTTGGCTTAAACATAGTCCATGATCCTGGTAAGTAGTCTCTTGAAAGGTTGATAACGATGATATCAAAACGCTCAAACCACATACCGATGTTGATGATTAATGCAACAATGAATGTCCAGATAATGTTCGTTCTTAGTCTCTTGAACCAGAAAGAAGCAGGAATAACAAGGTTACAGATGATCAATGACCAGAATGCCCACCAGTAAGGTCCTACAGCAGCACCCGGAGAAAGATATGTGAAATCTTCAAATCTGGATCCTGAGTACCATCCGATGAAATATTCAGTGGCATAAGCTACAGTTACCATACCACCCGTTAAGATGATTACGATGTTCATAATTTCGATATGATACATTGTAATATATTCTTCTAAGTGACATACTTTTCTTGCAACCAACAATAGGGTCTGTACCATTGCAAATCCTGAGAAGATCGCACCGGCAACGAAATAAGGAGGATAGATTGTTGAGTGCCATCCTTTAATTACCGAAGTTGCGAAGTCAAAAGATACGGTAGTGTGTACTGAGAATACAAGTGGAGTTGCCAAACCTGCAAGAACCAAAGAAAGTTCTTCGAATCTTTGCCAGTGTTTTGCTTTACCACCCCAACCGAATGCAAGGAATGTATAAATTTTCTTAGTCCAAGGAGTTTTCGCTCTATCTCTGATCATTGCAAAGTCAGGGATTAGTCCCATGAACCAGAATACAGTTGATACTGAGAAATATGTAGAGATCGCAAATACGTCCCAAAGTAGAGGAGAGTTGAAGTTCCCCCAAAGAGAACCGAATTGGTTTGGTAAAGGGAATACCCAGTATCCAACCCAAACTCTACCCATGTGGATTACAGGGAAGATTGCTGCCTGTACAACCGCAAAGATCGTCATCGCCTCTGCAGATCTGTTTACAGACATTCTCCATCTCTGTCTAAATAATAATAATACTGCGGAGATTAGGGTCCCGGCGTGACCGATACCTACCCACCATACGAAGTTGGTAATATCCCAACCCCAGTTAATAGTTCTGTTAAGCCCCCATGCTCCAATACCTGTCCCGATAGTGTAAGCGATACAGCCGAATCCATAGAGGAATAGAACTAGTGCAGCATATAATGAGATCCACCATAATTTACCTGCTCTTTCTTCGATAGGTCGTGCGATATCTTCTGTAATATCGTGATAAGTTTTGTGACCAATAATTAGAGGTTCCCTTATCGGAGCTTCGTAATGTCCTGACATTTTTTACCTATTTATTATTTAAACTTTATTTTTCTACTCTGTTTCTTACTTTAGTGTGATAGAACACGTTTGGTTTTGTTCCGATCTCCTCTAGTAAATAATATCTTCTGTTAGATGCATATTGCTCTCTGATCGAAGAATCTTTATCATTCATGTCTCCAAATGTCATTGCTCCAGTAGAACAAGCTTTAGAACAAGCAGTCTGGAATTCTCCATCCTTCACTCTTCTTCCTTCTTTCTTAGCCTCAAGAATTGTATTCTGAGTCATTTGGATACACATTGAACATTTCTCCATTACCCCTCTAGTTCTTACAACTACGTCCGGGTTAAGTACCATTCTTCCTAAATCATTGTTCATGTTGAAATCGAACTTGTCATTTAGGTTATAAGTAAACCAGTTGAAACGTCTTACTTTGTATGGACAGTTGTTTGCACAATATCTTGTACCGATACATCTGTTGTAAGCCATATGGTTTTGACCTTGCTTACCGTGTGAAGTAGCCGCTACCGGACATACAGTTTCACATGGAGCGTGGTTACAGTGCTGACACATTACTGGCTGGAAGATCACATCCGGATTATCAGCAGGGTGGTTCAATGCACCTCCTTCTTTGTTGAATGCAGTACCGTATAATTCTGGTACAGCCATTCCTTCTTTTAACCCTTCGTATACTTCTACCGTTTGTCTTGAAGAATAGTAACGGTCAATTCTTAACCAGTACATATCTCTGGACATTCTTACTTCTTCTTTACCTACTACAGGAACGTTGTTTTCTGCCTGACAAGCAATGATACATGCTCCACAACCAGTACAAGAGTTCAGGTCGATAGATAAGTTGAAGTGAGGACCATCTGTATCATCAAAAGCATCCCAAAGGTCGATTTTTCTCGCTGGAAGTGCTCCGCTGATCGTGTGGTATTCCAAAGGTTTGTTCCATCCTTTGTGCTCATCATCGAAAGCTACGTTGATGAAATCTGCCAAAGGAACTTCCTTCGCGATTTCATAACGACCCATCAATGTATTTTGAAGCTGGATACCTGCGAATTCGTGATCTTCTCCTGTTTTCTCAATTTTAACACCTGAAAGAACAAGGTTAGAACCGTCAAATAAAGGATAAGCATTTACACCGGTATCAGCAGTTGCTCCTGAGTTTTTCTTACCATAACCAAGCGCAAGACCTACAGATCCTTCAGCTTGTCCAGGTTGTACGAATACAGGAACATCTTTTATTGTTACTCCGTTTACAGTAAGGTTTACGATAGAACCATCCAGCTGCATTCTTGCATTAAGATCGTTATCAATTCCGAACTTTTCTGCGTCTTTTGGAGAAATTGTCAGATAGTTATCCCAAGACATTCTTGTGATTGGATCAGGTAACTCTTGTAACCAAGGGTTATTTGCCTGAGTACCATCTCCCATTGAAGTCTTAGTGTATAATACTAATTCTAATTCAGAAGCTTTAAAGTTTCCTAGTTCAGCAACAGCCTGAGCAGCGTTTCCACCTGCATAAGCTAAAGTAGTTGCGTTGGTAGAAGCGTTGATACCGTTATACAATGCTTTGTTGAAAGAAGTACCACCTAAAAGAGAAGCAGAGTTTGCTTTTAAATAATCGTAGTAATTGTTTGCTGCATTGTTTTTTCCGTTCTTCCAAACCAATAGAGATTCTTCAATCTGTCTTGATTTGTAGATTTTCTGGATTGTAGGCTGCATTAATGAATATACTCCTGTCTGTGGTTCGATATCTCCCCAAGACTCCAGCCAGTTGGCTACAGGAATTACAGCTTTCGCTGCTTTGTACATTTCATTTTTCTTATCTGCTACAGCAATTACGTAAGGAACTTTAGATAAAGATTTCTTGAAATCTTCTCCTTTTGGATGAGAATAAATAGGGTCTACGTTGTTGGTAACCAATACACCAACTTGTCCACCGTTTATCCATCCCAGGAATTCCTGGTATCTTGCTCCGTCAAATTCTTTAAGGAAGTTTGCTTTACCTGTGAAAGCTACTGAACCTAATTTCTGGTTGATTAAGTGTGCTAAAACCTGTGCTCCTTTAGAACCGTCAGCAAAAACAACAGCTTTGCTACCTTTTGCTTTCAATTCGTTAGCAATTTCAGTTGCAGTCTTATCAGAAGTACCGCCACCTACGATTGCGTTGTAAACTTCAACTAAAGTTTTGTTTACAGCACTTGGTTTTAATCTGTATCTTGAGTCAGCATTAGCACCGGTTAATGACATGTTAGATTCCACCTGAATGTGTCTCAACATGTTTGGTCCTGGCTTTCTAGCTGCTGCATAAGAAGTTTCTAAGCTTGAAGCGTTATAGTCTCCTAAGAAATCAGCCTGGAAAGAAACTACCAATTCAGAACCTTTAAGGTCATAAACAGGTAATGCTCTTTGTCCGAATACTTCCTGAGCTGCATCTAATCCTGCAGAGTAAGGGAAAGCATCATATGTTACTAATTCAGCTGTAGGATATTTAGCTTTGAATTCAGCGAATAACTTTTTGAAAGTTGGTGAAGCAAAAGAGTGTGATAAAACCACAATCTTTTTGCCAGACGCTTTAGCTTCTTCCAACCCTTTAATAACAAAACTGTCTACTTTATCGAAAGTTTCATCTTTACCATCCAGTTTAGGCTGCTTTACTTTATCATTATCATAAAGAGAAAGTACACTTGCCTGAGCTCTTGCGTTAGTTTTACCTAAATCGCCGCCAGCTGGGTTGGGTTCAATTTTGATTGGTCTACCTTCACGGGTTTTTACCAAAACACTAGCAAAGTCGAAACCGTCAAAATAGGTTGAAGCGTAATAATTAGGGATTCCCGGAATAATATCATGCGGTTTTACCACGTAAGGAATCGTTTTGATTACCGGAGCTTCGCAGGCAGCTAAGGTAACTGCTGCTGTAGAGAATCCTAGTAATTTAAGGAAATCTCTTCTTGAAGTACTTGATCCGTTTTTCTCAGCATCTCCAAGGAAATCTTCTACCGGAATTTCTTCCTGAAACTCTTTCTGAGCCAGCTTATTATTCAAAGCCGGATCTTTAAGTTCATGAATACTTCTGAATTGTATTTTGTTTGAAGCCATTTATACTTCTAATTTTTTAGTTATTAATAATGACATTTACCACACTCAAGACCTCCAATTGCATCTACAGTGATCTTACCTCCATCTTGTGGATATTGTTTTTTCAACTTGTCATGTAGATTTTTGAAGTACTCTTTATTATAACCGTTGTTCATATCAACTTCAGTCGTTCTGTGGCACTCGATACACCATCCCATAGTAAAGTCGTTAGCCATCTGAACAACATTCATTGTATCAATTTTACCGTGACAAGCTTTACATACAACATCAATTTTGTTGTTAGGATTCTTTTTGTTGAAAGAATTGATGATCGCCTGTTCCCCAGCAATTACGTGCTGAGAGTGGTTGAAGTAAACGAAGTCTGGCATGTTGTGGATTCTTGTCCATTCAACTGGCTGTGTTTTTCCTGTGTACTGTTGTTTTGCAGGATCCCAACCTGTTGCTGCGTAGATCTTCTGGATTTCACCGTCATAGAATGCCTTGTCTTTTCCAGGCTCCATGTAGTGATCTGCGTTGTATTCAGAAATTGTTCTGTGACAGTTCATACAAACGTTCATAGAAGGAATTTCAGATACTTTTCCGTATTTAGCACTGGAGTGACATAACTGACAGTCAATTTTCTGTTCTCCGGCGTGGATTTTGTGAGAGAAGTAGATAGGCTGCTCAGGTTTGTACCCTTTGTAAACCCCGATCCACATTAGCCAGTTCCATACTCCGTAAGCAGCTAAAATAGCAAGGATTGCCAATAGACCTTTACCAATGAAGTGGAACTTCTCATACATTTCACTGAAAGAACGAACTCTTGTTTCATTAAGTCCGGCTAAATCTTCAGACTGACCTAGTTTTACCAATTGTCTTAGTTTAACCAAGATCCAAACCAGTAAACCTGCGATCGCTAAAAGTGAAATGATGACAACGTTTGTTGTAGTTTTGTCTGCAGGTGCTGCCGCAGTAGCGTCAGTTGCAGGAGTTGCTTCCGGCTTTTTCTCCTCCGGAGCAGGAGGGTTAGTTGTGAAAGCTAAAATGTCGTCAATATCCTTATCTGTAAGATTCGGAAAGACCTGCATTTCAGTCTTATTAAACTTTTCAAAAATCTCATTAGCGTATTTATCCCCAGAAGCTCTCAGAGCTTTGTTGTCTTTGATCCACTTGTGAAGCCAATCTTTGTCTACACCACCTTCTGTCTTTACTCGTTCTACAACCCCTTTTAATGGTGGCCCTACAACTTGTTTGTCCAGCGCGTGACATGCAGTACAATTCGCTTTGAAAAGTTTCTCTCCGTTTTTAGGATCGCCGTCTTGCCCGTAAAATGAAGCACTGGTTGATAGCAATAAGCCTATCGCGATCAACGTTTTTTTATAATGCTTTCTCCAACTAATCATTTAAATTATCTTATGTTAGTAAATTATTGAACATTCAATCAATTCCGCAAAAATAATATTTTTAACAGGAATTTAACGGTATATCGAAAAGGGAAAATATCATTTACGTTTAATTTGTATTGATTCTAAATAACCAGTTTGGTATAGTTTTTTAATTTGTATAAATTTGCGGAAACAAGTTTAAATGAGAAATCTAATCAAAATATTTTCGATATTATCATTATTTGGATTTTATAATATTGAAGCACAGCAAGTTGTTAAAAAGGACACCCTGTCAGGAACAGAGCTTGTAATGACAATGGATTCCAAAATAAATGCTGCTTTGGAAGGAATTGAAGGGAAATGTGCTAAAGCTGCGCCAACAAATTCTTCCAGAGATTTCAGTAATAATGATAGTGGAATTTCTACAGGAATAACTACAAAACCACCTAAGATCTTTGTGCCAAGCAGAGAACTTACCAATGCTGAAATCTGTAAGAAAAATCCTAGAATTTTAGGATTTAAAATTCAGATTACAACAGTGAAAAGTAATGAAGAAGCCAACGAGGTGAAGTCTTATTTCAGAAAAAGATTTCCCAACCTGAAAGTGGAAACAGATGCGTCTTTAAGACCCAACTATAAGATTTTGGCCGGAAGTTATTTCACAAAACAAAGTGCTGCCAGTGATCTTTCGAAAATCAGAGAATACTTTAAATCTGCAGTAGCAGTACAGTATAGAATTTTCTGTGCCGAAGCAAAATAAGAAGAATTTATTTCAACATAGAAAAACAAAAAGCTGAGAAACATTCTCAGCTTTTTTTATTGGTAATAATGTTCCATAAACCAGAAAAATTCTGTCATTCTGAAAATATTGGCGGCGAGCAGATAAGTGAATAACACTACAACCGTTAATGTTAGCAATGACATGATTTTAGGTGATGATCTGTAAGCAAAAAAGAGCCATCCTAACAGCAAAGGATATACAAAGACAAAATGTCCTCCGTAGATGTAGGAAGTATGAAGACCAAATCTCATCACACAATGGATCGCAATGTCAATGAAAAATGAAATGGCAATCACCTGAACCCATTTATTTTTGAAATTTTTACAATAACTCCAAATGATCAGGATCAACAGCAGGATTACAAAAAAGTAAGGAGACACTGATGAATAAAGATCCATGTATAGGCCCTTGAAATTAAAACCTTTCATATTATGCTTGTCTGACATAATAAATCCGGGGAAAAGAATATTACCTCCAAAAAAGAACGAAAGAATCATATCCCATGTCGGCATCGACTTTACATTGGAGAACTTTTCATATTGCTGATTTGTTTTTGAAAAGATATTCTGATATTTAAAATCAATTCTGTTCAAATAAAGAAGTACAAAACAGATCATAGAGACTGTCACTCTAAGCGCTGCATTTCCGAATTTTTTCCAGTTTCTGAAAAGTCCTTTTTCAAATAAAAGTGGGATGAAAACTTTTACAATGTTTGTAATGGTAAGCCCTCCGATAGTAATCCCAGCCAGTGATAAGGCGGTTGCAGGTATTTTTTCTTCCTTCTTTAGTTTTATTGCTGCATAGTGGTTGTATAATGAGAGTAAAAATAAAGTGTAGGTAAAATTTTCCGGAGTGAATGACAAGATGATATTAGTGGAAAAAGCTCCAAAGAATAATATGATTAAAAGGCATAACCATAAAGGAAGGGAAATGATGTTCTTTACATATTTAAATACCTGAACAATATTCAATGTGATGATGATATTGCTGAGCCATGCCAGCGTGAGTCTGAAGCTGGCATCCATTTTTCCTCCTGAAACAAATAATGAAAATTCTCTTACCCAGTTAAAAAAATAGTAGGACAGGGGATGTCTTTCAAAACTGCCTCCTGTCATAAGGATCGATTTGTTATCAAAACTGAAATAAGCATCCCATGGGATTCTATTGTCAAAAATAATTCTGTAATGCAGGGCTATATAAGATCCTAATATTCCATAACAGATCATGAAAAACAGAAATACTGCCAGTTCGGTATAGGTGGATGGGAAAACCAGTTTAAAAAAATGGATAAATTTTGTTTTGATATAAGACACGTGTCAAATTTTTTGCAAAAGTAAAATAAAAAAACCACCAAAATTGGTGGTTGTAAAAGTTTGTATAGACGTTCTTACTGTTTGATTACTTTCTCGGTTTTGGATGTTCCATCAGAGAAGTCTACTTTTAGTAAGTAAGTTCCTTTTGGAAGTGACGAAATATCTAATTTGTCAGAAGAATTGTTAAGCACGGATTTTCCGCTCGCATCAATCACTGTGGCAGATTTTATTTTTTTATCTGCTCTGATGTTGATTTCTCCTTTTGTCGGATTCGGATAGATATTAGTAATGTCTTTTACTTTGGCATTGGTTTCCTGAGTAGATAATGTGCCATTTGCCAAAACCTGTACATCATCTATTGAAAGACTATCCGCGTCATTAGCTACATAATGGAATCTGAATTTAACATTGGCTTGTCCTGCATATGAAGCTAAGCTCACGGTAATCGCGAGTGTTTCATAGTCGATAAATGATCCATAGTTTTCTTCAACCCATACCTGGTTCCATGTGGTTCCTCCGTCAGTGGACACTTCTACTTTTAGATCTCCGTTAGGAAATGGATCAACCATGTATTCATAGCCTATTTTGGCGTTAAACTTTAGGACCGGACTTGTTGTTCCTACTAAACTGAAAGAAGGACTTGTTAAGTGAGCATCCTGTGCTTGGTCAGTCCATCCGATACCTGCAGATTTTCCACCTGTGATATTAAATGTTGCTTGTCCGGTTGCATTGAAGATTATGGTAGTGAATCCCCAAGGTCTTGAAGCCACATTTGTTCCCGTTGTCCATCCTGTTGGAGGAAATGTCGTGCCCTGGAAAGTCTCTGAGAGAATCTGCGCATTTCCCAATATAGAAGAGACTAAGAAGATGAATAGTAATTTTGTTTTCATTTGGTTTACGTTTAAAGTTGACAGTAAAAGTAATAAAAAAATGAAAATAATTACATGTTTTTTAATTTTTTATGAATAATAATCAATTATGAACTACATGAAAGTGTGGAACATCCCGCTGTATCATCATATCCCGACGGCCTTTTGACGGAGAATTCAGGGTAGATTTCCTGATATGGATTTTCAAGAGCTTTGGTAAGCTTTTCCAGCATTTCCTTTTTACCGTTGCTGATCTCTTCAATACATTCGTAAAGAAGATAATTTCTAAGAATAAATTTTGGGTTTGTTTTTTCCATCATGGCTAAACATTCTTCTCTGGAATTAGAGTTTAATTCTAATCTTGATCTATAACTTTTGATGAAATTATTAAGTTTTGTCAACTTTTTTTCGTCCAAAATAATATAAGAGACCTCTTTAAAGTGCTCTGATATATTGGTTTCTTGAGTTGTTTTTGCCAGTTGATTGAAAAACAGGGTATAATCCAGCTGAAGCTCTTGCATAAGACCTTGCCAGTTGGTGAAGAAATCCTCATCTTCTTTTCGCAGCTGATCAAATCCGAACTTTCTGCAAAGCATCTGGTCGTGGGCTTCCCAAAAATAGGTGCCAAAATTATTTAAAGTATCTTCCAAAAACTTTTCATCTTTGATTAATGGATGAAGAGCATTGGCCAGCTGCCAAAGATTCCACTGAGCGATCTGTCCCTGTTTTCCGAAAGCATATCTTCTTCCTGGAAGATCTGTAGTGTTGGGAGTAAAATTCAAATCATATTCATCCATCATGGAATAGGGGCCGTAATCAATCGTTAATCCGAGAACAGACATGTTGTCTGTATTCATCACTCCGTGTACAAAGCCTACTCTGAACCATTCAACCATCAAGTCGGCAGTCCGGATACATATATTTTCAAAGAAGTCTCTGTATTTTTTGTCGTCAGTTGATGTAATTTCCGGATAATAGTTTTCAATGGTAAAGTCGGCAAGCTCCTGAAGATTGTTGTATTCTCTTTGGGCAGACATGAGTTCAAAATGTCCGAAACGTAAGAAACTTTCAGCAGTTCTGATAACCACTGCACCTTTTTCCAGTTTTGGATTTCCGTTATACATGATGTCACGCATTACATCTTCACCTGTGAAAGCCAGGCTAAGCGCTCTGGTTGTAGGAATGCCCAGATGATACATGGCCTCACTCATCAGGTATTCACGTACAGAAGATCTTAACACAGCTCTTCCATCGGCATGTCTGGAGTAGGGTGTTGCTCCGGCTCCTTTCCATTGAATCTCGGTCTTTTTTCCTGCCTCATTGATAATTTCACCGGCAAGAATGGCTCTTCCGTCTCCAAGTTGTCCTGCCCAGTTTCCGAACTGATGTCCTGCATATGCTGTGGCATAGGTTTGAATATTGTCCGGAAGATGATTTCCAACCAGAAAATCCAGGTCTTTATCTTCATATTTTCCCAAGCCTATTTCCTCTGATAATGCTTCGTTAAAAGTTATCAGCTCAGGTTTATCAAAGCCTGCGGGTTTAATGGTGGCAAATAAAACCTTCGGGGTATTTCTCTGCATTGGGTTGTTGGAGAAATCACCCGGGAAATTTTCAATAAATGGCTGTCTGATACGTTCGATATTCATCCTTCAAAGGTATTAATTATAAAAGAAAAGACCTTTCAGATTATTGAAAGGTCTTATGTATTTCTAAAAGAGAAATTATTTATTGAAATCTACTTCATCATTGGAATGAAGGTTTTCATTGATGTTGTCCTCTTTCTTTTCTGTTGGTTTTTTAGGCGTTGGATCTGCCGGCCTTGGATTTTTGATCTCATCAATGGTTTGAAGGCTTCCTTCATCTCCATATCCTCCGCTTAATCCTTTAAGGTTTGAACATCCGTCTTTCCAGTCTGAAGGTTTTACAAACTTATCATCAGGGGTAACTCCCAGGCTCTTATCTGCCCATACTTTCTTCATGAATATAGCCCAGATTGGCAATGCCATTTTTGCACCCTGACCTTCACCTGTTCCATAAAAGTGGGTAGCTCTGTCTTCCCATCCAACCCATGCTCCGGTTGCTAATTTTGGAGTAATTCCCATAAACCATCCATCAGAGTTGTTTTGAGTTGTTCCTGTTTTGGCAGCAATTTCTACTGCTTTTGAAATTCCTCTTCTTCCCAGTTCTCCGGAAGCGGTTCCGTATTGTGCAACACCTTTCATCAGTTCAATCATGGTGTAAGCATACATTGGGTTCATTACTTCCTTAGGTTCCACGTTTACTTCCTTGATGACTCTACCGTTGGCATCTTCAATTCTCCAGATCATTTCTGGTTTGTTATAGTTACCATAGTTGGCAAAAGTACTGTAAGCACCAAGCATTTCGTAAATTGTAATGTCTGATGAACCTAAAGCAATTGTATTGTTTCTTGGAATATCTTCTGTTACTCCCAGATCTCTTGCCGTCTGGATTACAGCGTCTACTCCTGTCATTTCAATAAGTCTTGCGGCAACAGGGTTTTGAGAATGTGCCAATGCATCTTTTAAAGTTAGCATTCCGCCTCTTCCCGGTACATGCCATCCGTTATGATCGTATGTTCCGTTAGAAACAGCTGAACAAGGTGTCATTCCGAGTTTCATAATCGCAGTGGCATATACGAAAGGCTTAAATGTGGATCCTACCTGTCTCTTACCTTGCTTGATGTGATCATACTGGAAGTGCTGCCAGTCTATACCACCTACCCATGCTTTGATTTCTCCTGTTCCCGGAACCATAGACATTAAACCTGCCTGTGCAATTTGTTTATGATATCTGATAGAATCCCATGGAGACATTTCTATCTCTTCTTCTCCGTTCCATGTGAATCTTGAAGTTTTGATAGGTTTTTTGAATTCCATCATGATAGAATCATCAGGCATACCGTCTGCTTTCAACATCTTGTATCTTCCGGTTCTTTTCATAGCCTGAACCATCACATCATTGATTTGTTTGTCGTTCAGATAGTAGAAAGGTCTGTTCTTTCTTCCTCTTTGTTCCGCATCAAATCTTTTCTGAAGATCCGTTAAGTGCTCCTTAATTGCCTCTTCCGCATATTTCTGCATTTTAGAATCAAGGGTAACGTATATTTTTAAACCGTCTTTGTAAAGGTTTAGTTTTTTGCCGGTTTCTTTTTCGTGAGTTTCAAGATATTTATCAATCTCTTTTCTCAGATAAAACTTGTAATAGGCAGAATAATCATCGTTAATATTTTTGATTGGATGATAATCTAATGCAATAGGTGTTGCAACTGCTTTGTCAAACGTAGCCTGATCTATGTAGCCTGTTTTCAGCATTTGATCCAAAACAACATCTCTTCTCGCTTTTGCTCTTTCCGGATTTCTCATTGGGTTGTTTTTTACCGGATTTTCAAGCATAGCAACAAACATGGTTGCTTCGGGTAAAGTAAGTTCGGAGGTCTTCTTGTTAAAGTATATTTTGGAAGCCATTTCAATTCCGTTGGCATTGTAAAGGAAATCAAACTTATTGAAATACAATGTTACAATTTCTTCTTTGGTATATCTCTTTTCAAGACTTACAGCCACTACCCATTCTTTCAGCTTTTGAAAAACAGCCTTAATTTTATTATCTGCTCTTTTCCCTGTGAAAAGTAATTTTGCCAGCTGCTGGGTAATCGTAGATCCTCCACCTCGGCCGCCACCAAAAACTACTGCTCTGGCAACAGACTGAAGGTCAATTCCTGAATGTTCTTTGAAACGCTCATCTTCTTTAGCCTGAAGCGCATAGATAAGGAAAGGAGGAAGGTCCTTATAAACAATGGGCTGAGTTTTTTCTTTTTCGAATTTACCCAAGGTTACTCCGTCTGAAGAAATGATCTCAGAAGCAACAAAGATGTCCGGATTTTCAAGTTCTTTTACATCAGGCATTTCACCAAGGAATCCTTGGGAAACCGAAAAGAAAAGTACTGAAATTCCAAGAACTACCGCGATGAGTCCTATCCAAATAAATGAAACCCATTTTCTCCAGGAGGTATCTTTCTTTTTCTTGGGAGGCAGAGGAAATGTTTTCCCCTTATTTCCTGCATTTTTTTTGTTTTCTTCCATTTATGGTTACGGTTTAGCCGTTTCTATTTTTACCCCAATATCCTCAATTCCCGGAAGGTTGTCGTTTCTCATCGCCTGGGTAAGACCGATTTCATATTTTCCTTTTCCTGGAAACTGGTAATTTACTTTATACTGAAACAAAGTTTCTTTCGTATCACCAAACCCTGTACCAAGCCATTCTCCGTTTGGTTTAGCCAGAACATAATTTAAAGTGTCTGTTTCCTTTTTTTTGTTCTGTAGATTGGTGAAATTCACTATAAACCTTATATTGCTGTAAGGATAAGTGTTGTTATTTCTTACGACAAATATAATATTTTTAGGATTCTGCGGATCTGAAACTTCAAGATTAAATTTTTGTTCACTTTTCTTATTCCATTTGTTATCAACGGAATTCATAATGACATCTCCTCCTGAGGAAGAGTTGCAGCTAAAGAAAAGGATAAGTGAAAGTAATCCTAAAATTTTATGCATTATTATCTTTTTTTGGAGGGTATCTCTTTTTGAATTTTTTCTTGTTTGGATTGTTCTGTGGTTTCTTATCAGCATCAGAGTTGTTCACCGCTTTTTCCACAGCTACTTTTTGCTGCGGGTGCTGCTTTTGAGGTCTTGGCTGATTGGCAGACTGGGCATTTGGGTTTTCGGTTTTTTCAGATCTTTCCGGCCTTTCGTTTTTCTCCGGTCTGTTTCTTTTCTGTCCTTGTCCCTGACCTTGGTTTTGTGATCCCTGTTGTCCGTTATTCTGCTTATTCCTGTTTCTGTTTCCTCTGTTTTTCTTCTCAAATCGGTCCACATTATTTTCCTGGATCAGGTCAATAGTATGAGTAGAGGCTTCCGGCTGTTTCAAGTCTTCAAGAGGAAGCGTTTTTTCACCTCTTTTGTTTTTTGAAATCAGTTTTTTAACAAGATCAATATCGAAATCATACCATGCGATTGAACTATCCACATAAGCAAACCACATTTTCTTTTTGAAAACATCAATTTTGATACAGAATGCTTTTCCTTTTTCTGTTTCCAAAGTAGTTGAAGAAGAAGGGAAGTTGCTTAACGCATCCAGATAGCTGTCAAGCTCATAGTTAAGACAACATTTAAGCTTACCGCACTGTCCTGCAAGTTTCTGAGGGTTGATGCTCAGTTGTTGATATCTTGCAACGTTGGTGTTTACAGACCTGAAATCTGTAAGCCATGTAGAACAGCAAAGCTCACGTCCGCAAGATCCGATTCCGCCCACCTTGGCTGCTTCCTGTCTGAAACCAATCTGTTTCATATCAATTTTAGTACGGAAAGCTCCGGCGTAATCTTTGATTAATTGTCTGAAATCCACTCGGTTATCAGCGGTGTAGTAAAAGGTGATTTTTGAAGCATCCCCCTGATATTCCACATCAGTAACTTTCATTTCAAGACCTAATCTTTGTGCAATTTTTCTTGCTTCAAGCTTTACGCCATCTTCTTTTTTTCTTGCTTCCTGCCATACCTCAAGGTCTTTTTGGTTGGCCTGTCTGTATATTTTGAGTGCCGATTCTTCAGAAAACTTTTTCTTTTTCATCTGAATCTTTACTAATTCTCCCGTAAGGCTTACTACGCCTACATCGTGTCCCGGACTTGATTCTACTGTAATTACGCTACCTATATGTAAAGGAATATTATTTACATTTTTATAAAACGATTTTCTGTCATTTTTAAACCTAACTTCTACAAAATCACACCTGTTAGGTGCCGGATTGTTGATGTTAGAAAGCCAGTCAAAAACACTTAATTTATAACTATTCCCGCAGGTATTTACATTTTCACAGCCATTTGCGGTTTTTTTAGGGCCGCAAGAATGTGCAGAATCGCCGGATGTTTTACATCCACAACTCATATTTTCTATTATTTATAATCTGCAAATTTATGTATTTTTATCTTTATGCGATTCTAAAATACTTAAATAAGCTGAATTCGGCATAAAACATTTTCATATTTTGACTAAGAATGATGGCTGTAGGCTTAACCAGATGCTAATATTTATTCTATTTTGTTTCCTTTAACATTTATTATCTTTTTACTTTCCTGTATTGCTTTTTCAGAGCATAATTGTTTAGTTTTAAACAACCGTTTAAAACTAAACAATGAATATGACTTGGTTTATCAACTGTTTTAAATAGTTAATAATGATTATTTTGCATTTTATTTTCTTCGAGGTGTTATTTTAAACATAGTTTTCTTTTGCAATATTGTTTAAAATATTAGGAAATATTAACAGACGTATTCAAAATAATTTTATATTTGGCTTATATATATAATAATAGTCTATGAAAAAAATATTAGTATCAACTGCTTTATTGGCGGGAGTTCTATCTTATGCAGGAGGCTTCAGAGTTTCCCTGCAGGGGGTAAAACAATTGGCAATGGCGCATACTAGTGCTCATGCCGAAGACGCGAGTGTGACATTCTTTAACCCGGCGGGTATGTCATTTATCCCTTCCAAGCTGAGTGTAGTGGCAGGAGGGTTTGGTGCAAGTAATAAAGTTACTTTTCAAAACTTCAATACTTTACAAAGTGCAGAAACAGATAACCCTATAGGAACACCTATATATGCTGCAATTACTTATAGACCCATAGAGAAACTTACCGTAGGGTTCAGTTTTTCAACGCCTTTTGGAAGTACAATCAAATGGCCTGATAACTGGGAAGGTAAGGAGTTGGTACAGAAAATGGAACTGAAAAGTTTCTATTTCCAGCCAATGGTCTCTGTAAAATTGGCTCCATGGGTATCTTTTGGTGCCAGCTATATCTACGCAAGAGGAAAAGTAGATTGGGACAAGGCAGTGACTCAATTTGACGGAAAGGTTAATATTAATGACGATAATGCAACCGGCCACGGATATGGATTCGGTTTCTATTTCAGGCCTGACCCGAAATTAGATGTGAGTATTGCATATCGTTCAGCAATCGATATGAAAGCTAAATCAGGAACTGCTACATTCCAGTTCCCTTCTCAATCTGTTTATAATCAGCTAAAACTGAATGCTGCAGGACAAGATGGTTTCTCAGCAACGTTGCCATTGGTTGAAGAATATACCATTGGTCTGACCTATAAGATAACACCGAAGTGGCAGGTTTCTGCAGACTTTAACTATCACGGATGGGAAAGATACAGCAAACTTACATTGGATTTCGAGAATGCGCCTATCGGAAACAATCCGTCAGACCCAACGATTCTTACCAATCCTAAGAACTTCAAAAACTCCAAAACTTTCAGACTGGGAACCCAGTATGCATTCACCAATATGATCTACGGACGTTTGGGAGCTTATTATGATGAAGCACCTTATACTACGGATAACTTTATCCCGGAAACTCCTTCATACGATACCTATGTGGTTACAGGTGGGGTAGGCTTCAAGCTGAAGCAGTTCGGAATTGATGTTGCCGGAGGATATGCAATGCCTCAGTACAGAAAGGTGAATAATGTTAATATAGGGCTTAACGGACAGTCAAAAGCAACTGCTTTCTACTTTGGTCTAGGTTTCTCTTATAATCCATTTTAATTTTAGAAGACTATGAAAAAAATTATAATATCGACAATGGCAGTTTCTGCACTTCTTTTTACAGTAAGCTGTAATACGGATTTCGATACGGATGTGAAAGATATCCCGGTAACAAAAGGAGACGCAGACTTTTCAAAATATATATCGTTAGGAAACTCATTAACTGCTGGTTATAGAGATGGAGCACTTTACAGCAGTGGACAGAATGAATCTTATCCAAGCATGATTGCAGCGCAAATGCAATTAGCAGGTGGAGGAGCTTTTAAACAGCCAATGATGCCTAATGACACAGGAGGGTTTACCAATTTATTTAACCCAGCAACAGGAGATTTTGCAGGTAAATATGTGTTAAGTGTGGTAAACGGAGCATTAACTCCCGGTCCAACAGCTCCAGGAGCAGCATTAGATAATGTTTCTGCTGGTGGTCCTTACCAGAATATGGGAGTTCCGGGAGCAAGAGTAGCGCATTTACTGGCTCCGGGATATGGGAATCCAGCCGGATTAATCTCTACGCCTGCTACTGCAAATCCATATTTCGTAAGGTTTGCGTCATCAACAACAACTTCAGTAGTAGAAGATGCCCTAAAACAAGACCCAACCTTCATTTCTTTATGGATAGGAAATAATGATGTTTTATTATATGCAACTTCAGGAGGAGCTGATCCAAATGTTCCGATTACGCCAGTAGATGGTGCTGTAGGGGTAGGGTTCAGTAATACCTATGCTTATTTAGTAGATAAACTATTCCCTGCCGGTACAAAAAGAAAAGGTGTTATTGCTAATATTCCTACAGTTACCAATGTCCCTTACTTTACGAGAATTCCTGCTATGCCTCTTACGGGTTTGACAGATGCTCAGGTAACTCAGCTGAATACAGGATATGCTCAGTATAACGCAGGATTGCTGCAGGCTAAAACCTTAGGAGCGATCAGCGATGCTGAATATCAGAGAAGGTTAATTAAATTTACTGCCGGAGCAGCAGTCAACGGAGCTGTAATTGTAGATAAAGATCTGTCAACTGTTCCGGGGCTTCCAAAATACAGACAAACAACAGCGAAGGATTTAATTCTTTTACCAGCTAGTAAAGTTCTTACTCCACAGGCTGGAGGAGGTACTTCCGTACCATTAGAAGATAAGCTTGTCCTTACTGAAGCTGAGACTGCAAAAGTCCTTGCTGCTACTGCAGGATATAACACAGCGATAAAAAAAGCAGCAACAGACAAAGGTCTTGCCTTTGTGGATATGGACGCTAAAATGATGGAATTGAATTCTAAATCAGGAATTATTTGGGATGGAGTAAAATATACGGCGACATTTGTAACCGGCGGAGCTTTCTCTTTAGACGGAGTTCATCTGACAGGACGCGGATATGGTATTGTTGCTAATGAATTTATTAAATCTATCAATGCTAAATACAACTCTACACTTCCACAGGTAGATCCGAACAAATATTCAGGAGTTAAATTCCCTTAATAATTGATAAAATAAAAACTTAGAAACCACAGGAGTAAATCTTGTGGTTTTTTTTTAAATTTGCAAAATCTTTTAAAAAGTAAAAATGGCCGATCAGTTAAGTTATCTATTTTGTACAAGAACCAGCAGGGACTTGGCAGAGAAAATTGCCCAGAATTATGGGAAAGAATTAGGAAAAATCAACTTTCAGGAGTTCAGTGATGGGGAATTTGAGCCTGTTTTGGACGAATCTGTAAGAGGAGGAAGAGTTTTCCTGATTGGATCTACATTCCCTCCTGCAGACAATCTTTTGGAACTTCTTCTAATGATTGATGCAGCAAAAAGAGCTTCTGCAAAGAGCATCACCGTAGTAATTCCTTACTTTGGTCTTGCCAGACAGGACAGAAAAGACAAACCAAGAGCGCCGATCGGTGCAAAATTAGTTGCCAACCTTCTTACTGCAGCAGGAGCAACAAGAATCATGACAATGGACCTTCATGCAGATCAAATCCAGGGATTCTTCGAAATTCCGGTAGATCACCTGTATGCCTCTACTATTTTCGTAGACCACATCAGGTCTTTGAATCTTGATAATCTTACCATTGCTTCTCCGGATATGGGAGGTGCGAAAAGAGCGAAAAACTATGCCGGTCACCTGGGTGCTGAAGTAGTAATTGCTTATAAGGAAAGAAAAAAAGCAAACGTTGTAGAAGAAATGTTCCTTATTGGTGATGTTACAGGTAAAAACGTAATCCTTATTGATGATATGATTGATACTGCAGGTACACTTTGCAAAGCTGCAGATATCTTGATTGAAAAAGGAGCAAAAACAGTAAGAGCTATGGCTACCCACGGAGTGCTTTCTGGTAAGGCTTACGAGAATATTGAGAACTCAAAATTGCTGGAAGTTATTGTAACTGACTCAATTCCTGTTAAAAATAATTTGTCATCTAAAATAAAAGTGCTATCTTGCGCCCCGTTATTTGCAGACGTTATGACAATGGTTCATGAACATAAATCAATTAGTAGTAAATTTGTTATTTAATTGATTTTAAATAAATTGCAAATTAAAATTAGAACAATTTTTTAAATTTTTTATAAATGAAATCTATTACAATTCAAGGTACAAAAAGAGAAAGCGTGGGCAAAAAGTCTACAAAAGCTTTACGTGATGCTGAATTAGTTCCTTGTGTTGTTTATGGAGGTGAAGCACCTTTGAACTTCTCTGCTGAAGAGAGAGCTTTCAAAGGATTAGTATACACTCCTGAAGCACACACGGTATCTATTGAGGTTGACGGAAAAACAATTCCAGCTGTTCTTCAGGATATTCAGTTCCACCCAATTACTGACAAAATTCTTCACGTTGACTTCTATCAGTTATCTGACGATAAGCCAGTGATCATGGAAGTTCCGGTAAGAATTACAGGACGTTCAAAAGGTGTTGTAGCTGGTGGTGTTTTACGTCAGTCTTTCAGAAAACTAAAAGTAAAAGCTATCCCTGCTAACCTACCTGACGAAGTAGTAGTTGATGTTACTCCATTAAGAATTGGTAACAAACTTTACATCGGTGGTATCAAAACAGAAGGATATTCTTTCATGCACCCTGACAATGCAGTAGTAGTTGCTGTTAAGATGTCTAGAAATGCAATGAAAGGAGGTGCAGCAATGCAGGATGATGATGAGGATGAAGAAGTTGCAACTGAAGAAGGTGCAGCTCCTGAAGCAGCAGCTGAAACTGCAGCAGAATAAGAATTGCTTATTTAAACAATATAAGAACCCGTCAGTTATGGCGGGTTTTTTATTTGGTAACGAGTAAGCAGGATACCTAAACAATCTGGTAGGCTGCTTTCAATTTTGTCTTTTTGCCCTTTAGTAATTTCATCTTTTGTTTTATTGGCTTTCTTCACCTTACCCTATTGAATATTTCTATCAACAGATAGCGATCAGTACCCAACCCCATGCTTCCTTTCGGAAAAAAAGCCGTAAATTTGAAGAGTTCTAAATAAGGACGTTTTAATTTAAAAAATAAATAAATGTTTGACATTCAGGAAATAAGAAGCCAGTTTTCTATATTGGACAGAGAAGTGAACGGTAAACCTTTGGTTTATCTGGATAATGCAGCTACATCCCAAAAACCAAATTCAGTTTTGGAAGTCTGTCACGCATATTATATAGAACTCAATGCCAATGTTCACAGAGGAATTCATACACTGAGCCAGCTGGCAACAGAAGAAATGGAGCTTTCAAGAAGAAAGATTCAGAAATTCATCAATGCTGAACATGACTTTGAGGTGATTTTTACCAAGGGAACAACAGAAGGGTTGAACCTCATCGCTTATATTTTAACACAGAAACTGCAGAAAGATGATGAAATCATTATTTCATATCTGGAGCACCATTCCAATATTGTTCCATGGCAGATGCTGTGTGAAAGAACCGGAGCGAAACTACGCGTGATTCCGATTGATGAGAACGGAATCCTTCAGATGGATTATTTTGATCAGTTTTTGAGTGAAAAAACGAAGGTTGTTTCTGTAAACCAGGTTTCCAATGCATTAGGTATTGTGAATCCAATTGAAGAAATTATTGCCAAAACAAGAAAAAATACGGATGCCTATGTTGTGATAGACGGAGCTCAGTCTGCTCCGCACTTCAATATTGATGTACAGAAGATGGATTGTGATTTCTTTGTATTCTCAGGTCATAAAATGTATGCTCCGATGGGAACAGGTATTTTATATGGAAAACAAGAAATATTAGAAGCTTTACCGCCTTTTCACGGAGGAGGAGAGATGATTGCAACCTGTTCTTTCGATGGTACCACTTATGCAGGTCTTCCATTCAAATATGAAGCAGGAACACCGAATGTAGGTGGAAATATTGCTTTAGGAGCTGCTGTTGATTTCATGAACGGAGTAGGTCATACCCATATTCAGAATCATGAAAATGCTTTATTGGAATATGCGCAAAGGCAGCTTTTGGAAATTGATGGTATTAAAATCTATGGTGAAAAAGCAAAGAGAACAGGTGTTGTTTCCTTTAATTTAGAAGGAGTAGGAATTGCCTCCGATGTAGGAATGATTCTTGATAAAATGGGGATCGCTGTAAGGACAGGACATCACTGTACGCAGCCTATTATGAACTTCTTTAATATTGCCGGAACAGTGAGGGCAAGTTTTGCTGTTTATAATACTTTCGAAGAAATTGATGCTCTGGTGGAAGGTGTTAAAAAAGCACAGAGAATGTTGAGCTAATCAATATTGGATGTCAATTATATAAAATTAAAAGCAGCTGTTGAGCTGCTTTTTTTATTAGTCTATTGGAACACAATAGCATCTGCCATCAATAATAACCTGGTAATAACCGATTGCGCACTCAAGGCAGATTTCTCCTCCTGCCATGATGCTTTTCATCTTTTCTTTGTTTAGTTTTTTCATATGATGTGATTTAAAGGTTAAACATAAAATTCTGATGTTTTCTAATAATTTCATGTAATGTATTGATTTTATATATAATTATTAATGTTTTATGAAAAATATTTCGCTAATTTTATATAAACATCAAATATTTTATTATGAAAAAATTCTTTATTCTATTATTGTCGATTTGTGGTCTGTGTGATGCACAAGTCTTTTCTGAAAATTTCAACGGAAATGCTTTGCCGGCCGGGTGGACGGTAGAGAATCCGGATAATTCATTTAACTGGAATGTGGGTGCTCAGAATGGTTTCGCTGGCTTTCCCGATGGAGCAGCTTTTTTTGATGATGATGATGCAGGACCATCCGTAGTTAATACGAATGCCAGACTGATTTCTCCTGTAATTAACCTGGCCGGAGTAGTAAATCCAAAGCTCTCGTTTAATTATGCTAATATGATTGATAATCTTGATTCTACTTTAAAAGTTGAAGTTTTCAATGGAACTTCCTGGATTCAGGTTTTTACTTTTTCAGGTGACGCAGGAATATGGGACCTTGATTTTAATACTTTTACATTTGTAGTAACCAGTTATGATACTGCCGCCAATATAGATCTGACACCTTATGCTAACGCAGCTTTTAAATTAAGATTTGTTTATGATGATGCCGGAGATTATTCTTATGGTGTTGTAATAGATAATGTAAAGATTACAAGTGGCCTTCTGGCAACGTCAGAAGTTTCGTATGCAGATCATATAGATGTATATCCGAATCCGGTTAAGGGGGATTTTTATATTAAACAAAGCTCTCAGAGCAAGTTTGAAAAGATTTCTGTGATTGACCAGTCAGGAAAACTTGTGAAAACATTTAATAAAGCATCTGATTCCTATGACTTATCAGATCTGCCAAAAGGAGTCTATATTATAATGATCAGTAGTCCTGATGGAAAAGTTGTTAAAAAGAAAGTGATGAAGGAATAATCATTAAAAAAGTAATTCTAACAAAAAACCCTTATAGAATGCCTATAAGGGTTTTGTATATTTTCAAAAGAAATAATCTTATACATTCGGTTTCCAGTCAACCACTGCTCTGATGAATGCTTCCGCATTTTCCACAGGAACATTCGGTAGAATTCCGTGACCTAAATTAGCAATGTATCTGTCTTTTCCAAAACGGTTGATCATTTCATTCACCATCTTCTTAATCGTTTCAGGTGTTGAGTGAAGTCTTGCAGGATCAAAATTTCCCTGTAGAGTCATCGTATGGTTTGTTAAAGTTCTTGCGAATTCCGGCTTAATAGTCCAGTCTACACCAAGAGCCGAAGCCTTAGACATTGTCATATCTTCCAGTGCGAACCAGCATCCTTTCCCAAATACGACAACGTGAGTAAGCGGGCTTAATGCTTCAACAATCTGATTGATGTACTGCCATGAGAACTCCTGATAATCCGTAGGAGAAAGCATTCCTCCCCAGGAATCGAAAACCTGTACGGCAGAAACTCCTTTTTCTACTTTTCTCTTTAAATAAGCGATTGTAGTATCTGTGATTTTCTGTAATAATAAATGTGCTGCTTCAGGCTGTTGGAAACAGAAAGATTTTGCAATATCAAAAGCTTTGCTTCCTTTTCCTTCCACACAGTAGCAAAGAATAGTCCATGGAGAACCGGCAAAACCGATCAATGGAATATCATTGTCCAACTTCTGAAGGGTAAGTTCAATAGCATCAAAAACGTAACCTAAAGTGTCATTCACATCCGGAGTTTCAATATTCTGAACCTGTTCCATCGTTCTGATGGGAGTATCCAGCCAAGGGCCAACAGATTCTTTCATTTTGAAATCAATTCCCATTGCCTGAGGAACTACCAGGATATCAGAAAACAGAATCGCGGCATCCAGAGGAAATCTGCGGATAGGCTGCAGAGTGATCTCAGCGGCAAGTTCAGGAGTCTGACATCTTGTAAAGAAATCATACTGATCTCTTAAAGCAATGAATTCCGGCAGATATCTTCCAGCCTGCCTCATCATCCAGACAGGAGGTCTTTCAACGGTTTCTCCGCGAAGTGCTTTTAAATATAGGTCGTTTTTTATCATAATCTATTGTAACTAATATTACCGGCAATATCCGGTAACAGATATTCTAAATCCTACTTCCGATTTCTTTTCTGATCAATGCAAATATCGATGTCAGGGTATTTTCTTCCGAAGTAAAAATTTCTTCCTGCGTATAATTTCTCAGCTCACCGGAAGTGGTTTCGCCAATGGAAAAAAGCTTCATACCTTCCAGAGAATTTCGCCTTGCAAAACTACGAACTCCGCTCGGACTAAAAAATACTGCAGCATGATATTTTTCAGTTATTACAGGATGAGTTTCCTCAGTATTATAAATTGTAACTTTTTTGTACTTAATGTTTTGTAACGGAAGGTCTTTGTCCAGAACATTGATGGCAAGATTGCCACAGAAGTGCAGGAACTGCTCGTGCTGGCATTTTCCGATAATGAATCGCGAAAGAGTTTCAGCATTTTTCAGTACCTTAAATGTTCCAAAACCATGTTTCCTCAGCTCTCTTTTGGTCTTTTCACCTACACAATAGATTTTGTTATAGTTTTTTGCGGTAAAATCTTCATTGGGTTTGAATCTGTTTTTAAAAAAAGAAGCCACTCCATTGACGCTGGTAAAAATCAGAGAGTAGTTTTTCAGATCAAAAGGATTGATCATAATAGGGCTGGTCTTAATTACCTCAACACAGTCAACCAAAATATCCTCTCCTAATTCTTTGGATATAATAGATGGGTCTATATTTTTGGTAAATAAGATTTTCATGTCTGTAAAATTAAGAAAATGAAAAAGTGTGGCTAAAGGAATATAAAAATGTAAATCTGAACTATCAGATCTGGCTTTTGATTTCTGCCATTAATTCTTTTCCTCCGTTCTCAAGAACAACTTTTGCAAACTTTTCTCCAAAATTCTCATTTGGAGTATAGACAAAGTTTTCATCTACAGCAATACAGTTTTTACCGTCCAGAGAGCAAAGTGCTGCTTTGAAGCGGATCTGGTCGTCGATAATTTCTGCAAATGCTCCGATAGGTGCAGTACAGCCTCCTTCTAAAGTGCTCAGGAAGTTTCTTTCAATTTCCACACAGATCTGAGTCTGTTGGTGATTGATCTGGCGCACAATTTCATTGATCTCCGGCTTGTCAGTATGTCCGGCTACAGAGATTACGCCTTGTGATGGGGCAGAGATCATTAATGGAAGCATTTCATAATCAATTTCCATTTTCATTCTTTTGATGCCTGCCAAAGATAAGATCGTAGCATCGAAATCTCCTTCTTCCAGTTTTTGAAGTCTGGTTTGAATATTTCCCCTGATATCCGAAAACTCAGCGGTAGGATAATTTCTCAGCCAGAAAGCTCTTCTTCTCAAACTGCTGGTGGCAAGTTTAAGCTCATGGAATTCTTTATTCCTTGCAGATTCTTTTCTGATCAGAATATCCTGTGGATAATCTCTTTCCAGATAAGCGATCATCTCAATATTTTGAGGCAATTGAGTGGGAACATCTTTTAAAGAATGTACGGCAATATCAATTTCATCATTCAATAGGGCAATATCAAGATCTCTTGTGAAAACCCCGGTAATTCCTAAAGAATAAAGCGGCTGATTAAGGTTCTTATCGCCAGAAGAAACGATAGGAACAATTTCCGTTAAATAATTGTTGTTCTGAAGGTGCCTCGCAACCTCTCTAGCCTGCCAAAGTGCAAGTGCGGAATTTCTCGTTCCGATTCTAATGCTTTTCATTGAATTCGTTGTTTGGTTGTTCAACTAATATTTCGTGCATTAATTTACTAATTTCTTCGGCTTTTAAAGGATTATCGATGATATATTTTGCAAAACGGTTGGTGATTTTCTGGATCATTTTATCAGAAAGTTCCATGTCCGTGATGTTTATGTATTTATTTTTTTTGTAGAAATTATGCATTTCATTACGCTCCATGTTCTTTAGAACGGCTTTGAAATGATGAATATTAGGGGCAAGTTTTCTCTTTTTCTCCCATTCAATAAAGTCTTTCATCAGTTCCTTAATGATTTTTTCAGCTTTCGGGATTTCTCTTTCGCGCTGTTGAATCGTTTCCTGAATCTGTTTTGAAAGCTCATCCACATCAATCAGAGTTACGTTTTTATTTTCAGTAACATTCTTTTCAACGTTATGAGGAATGGAAAGGTCAATGATCAGTGTTTCTTTTCCATTAGGGAAATGAGACCGGTTGACAATAGGATGCTTGGCTCCTGTTGCCACAATAAGAATATCTGTATTTTTTAATTCCTGGTCAAAATCAGAATAATCAACGTGAGGAATATTATATTTCTGGGAAATTTTTTCGGCTTTCTCCTGAGTTCTGTTGGCAATTTTAATTTTCGGCTGGTAGACATGCTTTACCAGGTTTTCAACGGTATTCTGTCCTATTTCACCTACCCCTAAAAGAAGGATGTTTTTTTCAGTAATCCTTTTCTGGTTGTTTAAAATATAATGAACGGCCGCATAAGAAACCGAAGCAGCACCATTCGAAATGCCGGTTTCATTTTTTATTCTTTTCGAAATCTGAATCGCAGCATTGATGGCTCTTTCCAGATAAGGATTCGAATTTTGTCTTTCTTTTTTGAAACGGCTATATGCTTTTTTTATCTGCCCGATAATTTCAAAGTCTCCGATAATCTGGCTTTCAAGGCCTGCCGCTACTCTGAAAAGATGAATCAGAGCTTCCTCTTTGGTAAGAATATTTGCAAACTGAAGAAAATCGGTAAGTTGTACTCCAATCGTTTTGCAATACTCTTCCGCTACTAAAAGATAATTGGGAGAAGTGGTATAAATTTCGGTCCTGTTACAAGTGGAAACCACAAATGCATCACCCAGATCTTCCTGATGGACTCTGGAAACAAAGTTTTTGATGTTCTCATCAAAGAATGCAAACTTTCCTCTCGTTTCTACGTCGGCTTTCTCGTAGCTTATTGAAAGCACGGCAAAATTTGACGTTCGATGAATGTTGGAATACTGTAACATAAGCAGTGGCAAATTTACGATTTTTTTCATTAACCTTTCTCAGATAGTGTATATGATAATTATCGTAAAAAACTATAAAAGGGAATGCCGCAAAGGTGAAACTGTAAAATGACAAAAAATGCATATTGTATGAAAGCTGTTACGCTTTTTAAGTTTTATTTATGCCTTTTTTGTTGAGCTTTCTTAGCCTTTTTACCCTTTTGCTAATTCGCTTTTCAGCCCTTTTAACATCCCATGAATTTTAGTTGAAATCAAACTCTGTAAATGTCTAAACTAAAACTTAATAAAGAATTATAAATTTTAATAAAATTTTAACCAAATTAAGTTGGTGGGAAATTTCTTTACTAGTGTTAAATTTATATCTTTGTAATCTTAAAATCAGAAGAAAAATATGAGTTTATTTGATATGTTTACGCAAGAAATTGCGATAGACCTTGGAACTGCTAATACCCTAATCATCCATAATAATAAAATTGTTATTGATCAACCTTCAATTGTTGCAATTGAACGTTCATCGGGTAAGCCGATTGCCGTCGGAGAGCAGGCCAAGCATATGCAGGGTAAAACTCACGAGGATATCAAAACCATCCGTCCTTTGAAAGATGGGGTTATTGCTGATTTCCACGCTTCTGAGCACATGATCAAGGAATTCATCAAGAAAATTCCTGGAATCAAAGGTAAATTCATTCAACCGGCATTACGAATTGTAATCTGTATCCCTTCTGGTATTACTGAAGTTGAAAAAAGAGCGGTAAGAGACTCTGCTCAGAAGGTAAATGCAAAAGAAGTAAGATTGATCTACGAACCAATGGCTGCTGCAATTGGAGTTGGGATCGACGTACAGAAACCTGAAGGTAACATGATTATCGATATAGGTGGTGGTACTACGGAAATTGCTGTTGTTGCTTTAGGAGGTATCGTATGTGATAAATCTGTGAAGATTGCAGGAGACGTATTTACCAATGATATTGCTTATTATTTAAGAACTCACCATAACCTTTATATCGGGGAAAGAACAGCTGAAAGAATCAAAATTGAAGTAGGTTCTGCAGTAGAAGATCTTGATGTAGACATCGAAGATATCCCGGTACAGGGTAGAGACCTTATTACAGGTAAGCCTAAAGAAATTATGGTTGGATACAAAGAGATTGCACGTGCATTAGACAAATCGATCATCAGAATCGAGGATGCTGTAATGGAAACATTATCTCTTACCCCACCGGAATTGGCTGCAGATATTTATAAAACAGGTATTTATCTAGCTGGAGGAGGAGCGTTATTAAGAGGTCTTGCGGACAGAATTCACAAGAAAACAGGTCTTCCTGTATTTGTAGCTGAAGATCCGTTGAGAGCTGTAGTTCGCGGAACAGGTATTGCCCTTAAGAATATGGATAAGTTCAATTTCTTAATTAAATAATTTTAACTTTTTACGACTTTATATCTGAATGGGATTTTTGCTGAGATTATTTTCGAAGAATACTCTTTTCGTCTTCTTTATATTCCTGCAAATTATTGCTCTGGTTTTGATATTCTCAAGAAATGCCATGCAGAGATCCTGGATTGCGGGCCAGACGGCTGCGTTCAACTCATGGGTGTCCGGATATATTGACGAAGGAGTTTCTTATCTGAAGCTAAAACAGATCAATGAAGATCTTGTGGTTCAGAATAAAGCCCTTATGACTGAGCTCTATGGAAAAGACGGGTCAAAGAATCCTGTTTTCAAGAAAGTTCATGATACCATTGGTGGAGGGCAGATCTATACTTTTGTTGATGGAGAGATTGTTTTCAACAGTATCAACAGAAGAAACAACTACTTTACAATCAACCGTGGACGCAGAGACGGTGTCTTTCCTCAAATGGGAGTAATGGCGCCGAGAGGTATCGCGGGAATTGTAATCAATTCTACAGATAGTTATGCATTGGTTCAATCCGTGTTAAGTGTTAATAAGATCAGAATTAATGCAGCACTTAAAAACTCGGGGTATTTTGGTACTTTAATATGGAATGGAGATAACTCAAGGGTAATGCACCTGGCGGATATTCCAAAATATGTGGCCCTGAAAGTAGGCGATACTGTTGTTACAGACGGTAAATCTGCTATTTTCCCTAAGGGAGTTACCATTGGTACCATTGCAGGATACTCTGTAGATAATAAAACCGGCTTCTGGGATATTTCCGTAGAGCTGAGTGAAAAAATGGGAGCGTTGAATAAAGTGTATGTAGTGAAGAATCTTAAGAAAGCAGAAGTGCAGAAGATTCAGGACACTATGCAGGCTGTAATAAAAAAGGAAAATGATTAGCAGGACTTTATTTACCGATATATTGATCATGATCTTTCTTGTTGCATTACAGATATTTGTATTGAACAGGATTACTCTTTTCGGGAAATATACTCCGGTATTATATCCTGTATTTGTCATGTTCTATCCGTTTTTCAGAAACAAATTTCAATTCCTGGCATTGAGCTTTTTAATAGGATTGTCTATTGACGGTTTTCTTTATTCGTGGGGAATCAATGCATTTGCAACAACGTTAATTGCCTATTTCAGAACGTTGATCTTCAGGACTTCCACAGATACGTCTACAGACTTTTTCTCATTTCAGTCCCTTCAATGGGCGCAGTTTTTGCTGTTTTTATTTTCAAGTATTTTCCTGCATCAGCTTTTAGTACAATATATCGAGTTCTTTAAGTTCAGCAGGTTTTTTGAAATATTATTTAATGTGTTGGTAACAAGTGTAATTTCATTTATCTTTATAGTCATCTACGCATTAATATTTAAAATCAAACAAAAAGTTTGAACACACGTTATTTAAAAATTTTTTCCATTCTCGTTATCATCGCCCTTATTTTTGTGGCGAGACTTGCCTATTTGCAGCTGTTTACAGACCGCTATGCACTGAATGCGGCCAACACCTCCATTAAAACAGAATATGTTATTCCACAGCGTGGGGTAATTTTTGACAGAAATGGTAAAATCATGGTGGGAAACCAGCCTGCTTATGAAATTTCGTTTACCCAGGCTTTGATGAAGCCTGATTTTGATACGCTGGCTTTTTGTAGTTTAATGAAAATTACAAAACAGGATTTTATCAATAAAATCAATGTTATCAAAAAAGAAAAATATTACTCAAAGCTGACCCCTATGACTTTCATTAAGGACCTCAGCAGAGAAGATATTGCCAGAGTTCAGGAAATTATTTTTAAGTATCCTGCATTTAATATTGTATCAAGACCTCAGCGTCAGTACGAAGTTTCCACATCCGGAAATCTTCTTGGCTATACCAGTGAGGTAAATGAAAGAGATATTAAAAAAGATTCTCTCTACTATTTACCGGGAGATTTCATCGGGAAAACAGGGGTTGAAAAATCTTACGAAAAAGAACTTCGCGGGGTAAAAGGGGTGAAATATATCCAGAAAGATATCAAGCTTCGAAATATTGGTTCCTATAAGAACGGGTCTTTAGATAAAGATGTGATTACCGGTAAAGATATTACGTTAACCATTGATTATGATCTTCAGAGAACAGCTGAAGAAATGCTGGTCAACAAACATGGTGCAATTGTAGCGTTAGATCCTAATAATGGAGAAGTTTTAGTCGCTGCAACCGGACCGGACATTGACCCGAACCTTTTTACAGGACCTAATAAATCAAAAAACCTATATGCCCTTTCAAAAGATACGCTTTATGAAAATAAACCTACTTTTGACCGTGCTTTGCAGGCAGGATATCCTCCGGGATCCACTTTCAAACTGCTGACTGCTTTAGCAGCCATGCAGATGGGTGTGATGGATGAGAAAACGATCTTCCCTTGTGGCGGCGGATTTTTCTACAAAGGAAAAAGAATTAAAGGCCATGGTGGAGCAGATCCGCTTATCCCTTCCATTCAGGTTTCGAGTAACTGTTTTTTCACCTACGCATTTATTGCCATTATCAAGAAATATCCGGGAAACCCTTCAAAAGGTGTTGATGAGTGGAAAAAAATCATGAGCAGTTTCGGAGTTGGAGAATTCTTGAATAATGACTTTGCTGTTGGGGCAAAGGGGAGAATACCTTCAGGAGATTTTTACGAGAGAAGATTTAAAGCGATCATGAAGGCAAGCGGTTCCCAGAGAACTGATTTTAAAAACTGGGATGAAATGTCTACGGGTGCCATTTATAACGGAATGGGACAGGGAGATGTTCTGGTAACTCCTATTCAGCTGGCCAATTATGTAGCGGCGATTGCTAACAGAGGATGGTATTATACTCCTCATATCGTAAAAGCAATTGATGGAAAGCCAAATCCTGACCCAAGATTTAAAGTGAAACACAAAACTCTGGTTGATCCAAAACATTTTGAGCCTGTTTTAAAAGGAATGGAAGCTGTAGTTTTAAGAGGAACTGCAAGAGGACTGAAATCCAATGATTTTACCCAACTGGCAAAAACAGGTACCGCACAGGTTCCGCAAGGAAAAGATAATTCCATCTTTGTATTGATTGCTCCTGCTGATAAACCTAAAATTGTTGTAGTAGCGGTAATGGAACATGCAGGATTTGGAGCTACCTGGGCAGGACCAGCCTGTACCGTGATTGCTGAAAAATATATTACAGGTGATCTGAAAAGAGAACATCTTTACAAAAAAATGATTACCTCGAGTTTCATGCCTGAATACAAAAGGCAGTGGATTGCTGATTTGAAACGTAAAGGCTTATATATTGATCCTAAACCTGACTCAATCAGACAGAAAAGAATAAAAGATAGCCTGGAGCAGGTAAAACAGCAAAAGGCTAAGCTGCAAAAGAAAATAAACGAAGAGACTAAAAAAATAACACGGCTAAAAAAACTGCGAAGCAATGAAATGGACAGAAGGAATAGATAAACTTGGCCTTGGGCTGTATTTCCTGCTTTGCATTTTCGCGATTGCAAATATTTACAGTGTGGACCAGAAACTGGGTGAGAAACAGTTGATCTTTTTCTGTATCTCATTATTTGTGGGGCTTATCATCTTTGTCAGCAGAAGTAAATTCTTCGAGAATATGGCAGGAATTATTTATATTGGCGGTGTGCTGCTGCTGATAGGGCTTTTTCCGTTTGGTAAAGAAATCCTTGGCCAGAAGAACTGGTATAAATTCGGAAGTTTTACCATGCAGCCCGTGGAGTTTGCCAAGATAGGAACAGCTTTAATGCTGGCTAATTATGTTTCAGGACCTGATTTTAATCTTAAAAACAGAAAGTCTTTATGGACTACTTTAGCCATCGTTGGTATTCCGGCAGTAGTGGTTCTTGCTATTCCGGATGTGGGCTCCATGCTTGTATTTATTGCATTTTTCATTGCTTTATATAGAGAAGGACTGAGTGGCCTTTTATTCGGTATAGGATTTATTTTTGCCGGAGTTTTCCTGATCTCACTGGCTATTCCTCCTGTTTATGTTGTGATTGCAGTTTTAGTGATTGCCGGTGTCCTGATAGCAATGAATTATCATAGGATGTCATGGGATGTAATTTCTATTTCAGGAATTACGGGCTCTATTCTTTTATTGTGCGGACTGGCTTTCGGGTCTCCTTATATTTTAGAAAAACTGCCTAAGCACCAGAGAGAAAGGATTGAGGTTCTTTACAAAGGAGAAAAGGCATTCAGAGATACTTCCGGATACAATCTTTTGTATTCCAAAACAGCGATCGGATCCGGTGGACTTTGGGGAAAAGGTTACCGTGAAGGGTCTGTAACCCAGGGGAAATTTGTGCCAGAGCAGCAGACAGACTATATTTTCTGCGCGGTAGGGGAAGAGTGGGGATTTATCGGAAGTGCTATTCTGGTGCTTGCTTATGTGGTATACATAGGAAGAATCTATTATCTTTCTGAACAGCAAAAATCAACTTTTAACCGTGTATTCGGATATTGCTTTGCCTCGATTCTGTTGATGCACTTTTCGATCAATCTGGGAATGGTAATGGGGCTTTTCCCGACAGTTGGGATTCCGCTTCCTTATTTCAGTTATGGAGGAAGTTCTTTACTGGCATTCTCTATGATGACTTTTATTTTCTTTAAACTTAATTACTCTGATAAGAACAGTTTGGTGTAAAAGAGGGAGTTTGGAAGCTGGATGATGGAAGTTTATCATTGTTCTGCTGATCATTCATCTTCAAAATCAACTTCATCAACAATTTGTATGAAACAATCCTATTTCTCAGACGAAGATTTCGAGAGCAAAGATTTCACGCAACTTCCTTTAGAAAAAAGTGAGTACGAAAACTGTACGTTCAGAAACTGTAATTTTGAATACGGAAACCTATCCGGTTTCAGCTTTACAGACTGTGAATTTATCGGATGCAGTCTCAGTATGGTAAAACTGATCAAAACAGCATTTCACCGGGTTGTCTTTAAAGAATGTAAAATGTTCGGACTTCAGTTTGATGACTGCAATGCGTTCGGATTATCCTTTACTTTTGATGGAAGTTCATTAAACAATTCCGTTTTTTATCAGACATCCGTTAAAAAAACTGTTTTCAAAAATTCAAAATTAATTGAGGTAGATTTCAGTGAGTGTGATCTTTCCAATGCAGTCTTCAGTAACTGCGATCTGTCGGGCGCTGTTTTTGACGGCACAAACCTGGAAAAAGCAGATTTCCGGACTTCGGTTAATTATTCGATAGATCCGGCTTTAAATAGGCTTAAAAAGGCCAGATTTTCGCTTTCTGAGATCCATGGACTGTTATATAAGCTGGATATTGAAATTGATAAGAACAGTTGATATCTTTGGTTAAGTTCTGTTTGCTTATAAATTATCAATATTAAAATAATAGGAGAGGGGTTTTAGCCCGTTTTTTTCCTTCTTGAATATTTAACCTGGCTTAGCTGGAATTTAGTCGAAATAGTGTATATAAAAAAGCCATCAGGATTCTGATGGCTTCATTATTTAAATCAATTATTTATAAAATTAAAAATTTGCGGGTGTAGGAAGAGTAGCTGCTGCTAAGTTGTTGTAAGCCTCTCCTTCTTCGTTGATCACTCTTTTTGCGAATCTGAATTTAGGTCCCCAATAAGAATCATTCAGTGAAGAAATCATTACTCCTTTTGATGTTGCTGCGTGGATGAATTTAATCTCACCATCTTCAGAAACACTTTCTACAATACCAACGTGAGAAATTCTTCTTCCATGAGAAAAGAAAATCAAATCTCCCTTCTGTAACTCTCCTTTTTCAATTCTTTCACCTTCCTGAGCCTGAGATGCTGCTACTCTAGGTAAACTAAGACCTGCTGCTGCTCCGAATACAGAAAGAACAAAAGCTGAACAATCTATACCGTTTCTGGTTGTTCCTCCATATCTGTAAGGAGTTCCAAGGTATGTTTCAGCTTCTTCAAGGATACCGTCAATGGTTTTATTATGTTTGATTGCTTTTGCAATCTCAGAATTCTTAACTGCTTTTTTAGCACTAGCGATAGATGCCGCCTTTTCTGCAAGGAATGAGTCGATAAGTTTTTGCTTATCCTGCTCCATTTTTTTGTTATCTATAGAAGCTAGTTTGGCATCTGTTTTGTATTCTTTTGTGTAAGTTGCTGGTTTTGAAACCACATAATTTGTAGCACACGATTGCAATGAAACTGTAGTAACTAAAGCAACTAAATAAAACAAAACTCTTTTCTTCATATATATTTGATTATCCGTGTTAAAAAGGAATATTTATTTTCAAAAGCATTACAAAAGTAGAGATTCCGAGCAAAAGACCCCTGATATGATAATTGTCAGGATCTTATTTTAACACATTTTAACATATAATTTACATATGTTAAAGAAAAATAAACCGCAACAGCCTGTTTTTGGTAAGTGTGCGGTTTTTTTTATTAAGATTCTTTAACAAACTTCTTCGATTTTCTTCTATATATCACGTTTTGTGATTCAAAGTCTTAATTTTCAGTGCTGTTAAAAAAACAAAAAAATTCCCCGGTTTTCCGGGGAATTTAAACTAATATGGAACTTTACAGGTGTTATTTGGTAAACAACATTTCTCTGTATTTTGTCATTGGCCAAAGCTCATCATCCACCATCATTTCCAAAGCATCAGAAGCTTCTCTGATAGGATCAAATAATGGTTTTACTTTGTTACAATAGTTTTCTGCCTGTTTTTGGCTGTCTGATATGGTTTTTGCAGCCTCTCTGGCTTTGATAAGATCTTCAACACCAAGCTTGATTTTAGAAACATTTTCAGAAATGCTTGTAATTAAACTCATTTGCTCTTTTGCCAGCGTTTTAAATTCTTTATCACCAAAGATATCTTTAAGACCTTTTACGTTTTCAATTAATCTGTTCTGATAATTTAATGCAGATGGAATGATGTGATTTCTGGCGATATCACTTAGCACTCTTGCTTCAATATCAATTACAGTAGAGTATTTCTCTAATTTAATCTCGTTTCTCGCTTCAACTTCTCTGTGGTTGAAAATTCCCATCTCTTCATAAAGGTCTAGGAATTTCTTGTCCATTTCCTGTTTTAAAGCTTCAGGAGTCGTCTTAAGGTTGTTCAATCCTCTTTTCTTAGCCTCTTTCGCCCAGTCATCAGAATATCCGTCACCTTCAAACATAATGTTTTTACACTGCTTGATGTATTCTCTCAATACATTAAAGATCGCTTCGTCTTTCTTAAGACCGGTTTCAATTAAAGCATCCACTTCTTTCTTGAAATCATTAAGCTGTTTAGCTGCAATCGTGTTCATTACGGTCATAGACTCTGCACAGTTTGCAGAAGAACCTACCGCTCTGATCTCAAATTTATTTCCTGTAAATGCAAATGGTGAAGTTCTGTTTCTGTCTGTGTTATCCAGCAGGATTTCAGGAATCTTACCAACTACATTTAATTTTAATTCTGTTTTCTCTTCCGGAGATAGTTTTCCGTTGGTTACTTTTTCAAGTTCTTCCAATACACTGAACAGCTGGCTTCCGATGAATACGGAAATAATTGCCGGCGGCGCTTCGTTGGCACCAAGCCTGTGGTCATTACTTGCAGAAGCGATACTTGCTCTTAGAAGATCTGCATATTCGTGAACCGCTTTAATGGTGTTAACAAAGAATGTCAAGAACTGTAAGTTTTTCTTTGGATTTTTTCCAGGGCTTAACAGGTTTTCACCAGTATCTGTTGCTAAAGACCAGTTGTTGTGTTTTCCGCTTCCGTTTACTCCTGCGAATGGTTTTTCGTGGAAAAGAATATGGAAGTGGTGTTTGTGTGCTACTCTTGCCATGATGTCCATCAACAAAGAGTTGTGGTCTACAGCAACGTTAACTTCTTCAAACATTGGTGCAAGCTCGAACTGGTTAGGGGCAACCTCGTTATGTCTTGTTGTTGCAGGGATACCCAATTTCATACATTCGATTTCCAGCTCTTTCATGAAGTTCATTACTCTTGTCGGAATAGAACCGAAATAATGGTCATCCAGCTGCTGTCCTTTTGCCGGAGAATGTCCTAATAATGTTTTACCTGTTAATACAAGGTCCGGACGTGATTGGTATAATGCTGAATCAACAAGGAAATATTCCTGCTCCCAACCCAAAGTAGGAGTTACCTTTGTTACATTTTTGTCAAAATACTGCATTACATTCGTTGCAGCTTCATCCACAGCGTTCAAAGCTCTTAAAAGAGGAGCTTTATAATCTAACGTTTCTCCTGTATAAGAAATGAAGATAGAAGGAATACATAATGTAGTTCCCATAATGAATGCCGGAGATGTAGGATCCCAAGCTGTATAACCTCTTGCTTCAAAAGTATTTCTGATACCTCCGTTAGGGAAAGACGATGCGTCCGGCTCCTGCTGGATAAGCATGTTTCCGCTGAATCTTTCGATGGCTCTACCTCCTTCGATTGGAGTGAAGAAAGAATCGTGCTTTTCTGCAGTAGTACCCGTCAAAGGCTGAAACCAGTGCGTATAGTGTGTTACACCTTTGCTCATTGCCCAGTCTTTCATCGCTACAGCTACCTGATCTGCAATATGTCTCTGGATTTTAGTTCCTTTTTTAATCGCATCCATGATAGAACCGAATGCTTCTTTTGTTAAATATTCTCTCATGGTTTCTTCTGAGAAAACATTTTTACAGAATAGCTCTGATAATTTCGCAGGGATCTCAACAGAGTTGTCTTTTCTGAAATCCTTAAATGGAAGGGTTTCTAATGCTTTGAATCTTAAGGTTGACATAATTGGGTTGATTTTTTACAGCGCAAATTTACAAAAAAAATGAATTGAAAACATTTTACCCCTAAAAATTTTAGGGGTGCTTTGAAAATTTATATAATCTAAACAAGTGTTTAGTGTTTTTTAAGAGGGTTGTTTTGTGATTTAAAATTTAGGATGTGAGAATTCACGCCTGTTTTATAGATGTTAATGTAAATATACTATATATTGTGCAAATTAAAATAATACGATGGGATTAAACGACTTGTTAAAAGACAGTTAAAATAAAGTGGGCAAAGATTTTGTATATTTGTGTGAAATTTATTTTATGACAAATTCTAGAGCAAGAGAAACAACAGAGGCTATTGAAAGACTATACATCTCTATGAGACACTTATTTTATAGAGGATTTTTCAAGCCGGGCGGAGTTTCAGGAGAAAGTATCAGAAGTTTGTTAAAGACCATCAATCCGGAAATTTATGGAACTATGAATATTCCAAGCAAATTGGAATTGGACGGTTTGATGTATGTACTGGACAGACTTCCGGAAGGAATTGAAGAATGTGCTTTTATTCATCTTACATCTGATGAAGGGTTTGATAAAGGAAGTTTCGAACCTATTGTTCCCAAGAAAAGAAGAAGAAACTGTTATAGAATAGACGAACACCAGATGAATATTGAGGTTCTTTTGGGCCGTTCTGAAATTTATGACATTCTTACCCACCTTACCTTCCTGTTTATAGAAGCTGATAAAATCCGTAATCTGGCATTCATCCAGGATGAAAACTGGAAACCGACACGTGCCTTCAAAATTATTGAAGAAGTAGTGAAGGGAGAAAAGAAATTCAGCAGAAAAGAAAAAGAAGTGGCACTTATTCATCTTTCTTCTTTAATAGGAAGATCTTTTGATGAAACTTTAAGAGCTTATAATACTTTTGGTGACGATCATAATCCTGACCGTCTGTTCAAAATCATTTACAACTTAGGAAAAGTAAGTCTTGATGATGCAAAAGGTAGCAGAGAAAGAGAAATTCATTTCAGTTCTATATTGAAAGAAAGAGTAGGGCACCATTATTTTGGAGAAAAATGGGCAAACAAAGTGAAGGAAGTTTTATTTGAAAACAATCTTCATATGCGTCCTTTACACATTATTTCAGCCAATATGCACTCGGTGAAAAATATGCTGTATGCCAATAATGCCCTTAAAAAGAAGCAGCACCACGAGGTAGATTATAAACTGTACGAAGAGATCTCCAATAAGAAAGAACTTCGTGATAAAGTTTTAAAATATGCTTTGGAGGAAGGGATGATTCATATTGCTGACAAGAGTGGAAGTAATATTGACGTTCAGATTATAGACCTCAGCAAAACAGATCTGAAAAATACACCATTTGCAGACATCAAGTTCTCAAGTGATGATGTAGTAATGGTTTTTGACTATGCCTTCGGAGAGCAGGCTTTCGAAGTAATGGACGAATTGCTGAGACCTTTTGAACATAAAGGAGAAGTATACATGATGCATGTAAAATCCGTTTCCATCATGGGTAAAGCAGGTATTCTTACCGGAGCGAAGGGGGATATTATGATCCCTACTTCTCATATTTTTGAAGGAACTGCAGATAATTATCCTTTTGAAAATGCCTTAAAGCTGGAAGATTTCAACGATGATGAATTAAAAGCTTTTGAAGGTCCAATGATTACCGTTCTGGGAACCTCTCTACAGAATAAAGATATTCTTTCCTATTTTATGAATACTTCATGGAAAGCTATTGGTCTTGAAATGGAAGGAGCACACTACCAGAAAGCTATTCAGGTGGCATCCAAGATCAGACACCATATTTCACCGGATTTGTTTGTCATGTATGCCTATTATGCATCGGATAATCCGCTGGAAACGGGAAGTACATTATCTTCAGGAGGTTTGGGCCTTACAGGAGTAAAACCAACGTATCTGATCACTTTAAGAATCCTTGAGAAGATTTTAAGAAGTGGAAAGAAAGAAGCTTCCACTAAAAAATAATTGTAATTCAATAGTATAATATCAACCTCAGATGTATTTGGCATTTGAGGTTTTTTTGTAATTAGTTAAACACGAATATCACAAATTTTTTGCACAAATTGCACTATTTTATTGTGTTTAAAATAGTGATTTTCATTGGAGATATTTGTGTTTAAATAAAAACCTATCTTTAGGAAACATAAATAAAATATCCATGAGCTCAGTTTCACAACTCGCCAAAAGATTCAGAGAAGTACTGCTTGATGGTCTCTGGATCGCCAATACCAATTTTAAAGATCAGCTTTCAGAGGTGACCTGGCAGCAGGCTGTGACAAAGATTGATTCTTTAAACACTATTGCGATGCTCACTTTTCACATTGATTATTATATTGCAGGAATTGTGCATGTCTTTGAGGGCGGAGATCTTGAAATAAAGGATAAATTCAGTTTTGATCTTCCACCCATAGAATCACAGAAGCAATGGGAAGACTTGCTGAGTAAACTCTGGACGGATTCTGAAAAGTTTGCCACATTATTGGAACAGATGCCGGATTCCCAACTTGATGAGGTTTTCGTTGATGAAAAATACGGAACCTACCGAAGGAATATTGATGGAATGATTGAACACAGCTATTATCACCTTGGGCAGATTACTTTAATCAAAAAACTGTTGAAAAACAGCTGAAATTACACATCCTGTCCTCAAAAAATGTCCTTGTCAAGGTTTTAAACCTTGACAAGGATTGTTGCAAAAGAGCTCAAAAAAGAATTTAACCATCCATATTAAAATCCATCTAAAACCATAACAAACAGAATAAAAACCTCAGAATAACTCCTATTTGAGGTTCTTACTTAAATTACCTACCTTTAGAAAAAATAAAATTTTAAATGAGAAAATCGGCTGCAATCATTTTTGCGTTTATCATTTCACAATTTCAGGCTCAGCAAGGAGCTTATTATCAGCAGGCTGCAAAGTACAGGATGGATATAGATGTCAATGCTGAAAAATTTACCTACCAGGGAAAACAAACTTTAGAATACACCAACAATTCGCCGGATGAGCTGAATGTGGTTTATTTCCACTTATACTGGAATGCTTTCAAACCTAATTCCATGATGGATCAGAGAGTGGCTTCCCAGGGGAAAAATGGAGATTCAAGACTGCAGAAAGATGGCATTTCAAGACTCGCTTCCATTCCAAAAGACCAGGAAGGTGCTCAGAATATTCATTGGATTAAACAAAATGGGAAAGATCTGAAATTTGAAGTTCAGGAAACCATTATGAAAGTGTATCTGGCAGAACCTATCAAACCTAATTCTACGACTACCTTTACAATGGATTGGGATGCTGTGATTCCTATGCAGATCAGAAGAAGCGGAAGAAACAACAGAGAAGGAGTAGACATGACCATGACGCAGTGGTATCCGAAAATTGCTGAATACGATTATGATGGATGGGCTACCTTCGATTATCTGGGAAGAGAATTTCATGCACCGTTCTCCGATTTTGATGTTACCATTAAAATCAACAAAGATTATGTCGTAGGAGCAGGAGGAATTCTGGAAAATCCAACAGAAGTAAAAGGCTACGATGCCAATGCCAAAATAAAAACAGAAAAAGACAAAAAAGTGGTCTGGAAATGGACCGCAAAAAATATCCTTGATTTCGCATGGAGTGCAGACAGAGATTATTCTGTAGAAAGCTTCAATGTTCCGGAAGGTCCGAAAGTATATCTGGTGTATCAGAAAAATGATAAAACGAAAGCATGGGGTGAATCTCAGCCTTATATCACGAAGTATTTCCAGATCATGAATGCTCACTTCGGGAAATATGTATATCCTACCTATGCCTTTATCCAGGGAGGAGACGGCGGAATGGAATACGGGATGTGTACCATGATTTTAGGAGAAGCTAAAAGTGTTAAAGATTTAATGGGATTAATGGCTCACGAAGGAGCCCACTCATGGTACCAGCAGATGCTTGCCACTAACGAATCTGTACGTCCGTGGATGGATGAAGGTTTTACAAGCTATGCGGAAGGCTATACCATGTATCAGTTATTCCCTGAAGATCTTCCGAATCCTTTTGTTGAAAGATTGGATGCCTACAGAAACTTCGTTAAAAAAGGAATTGAAGAACCTGCCGTTTGGTTAGGTGACCATCATGATAACGGTACATCTTATACCTATGCATCCTATGTCAAAGGAGAGTTGTATCTGGTGCAGCTTGGATATATTATGGGAGAGCAGAATCTTGCCGAAACCTTAAAGCAATATTATGACCAGTGGAGTATGAAGCATCCTTCAGACAGGGACTTCCTTCACATTGCACAGAAAGTTTCGGGGATGGACTTGAAATGGTTCCATAATTACTGGATCAATACGACAAAAACTATCGATTACGGAATTAAGGATGTAAAGTATGATGCGAAGTCTACCACCATTACCCTGATTAATAATGGTCAGGTCCCGATGCCGATTGATTTTGGTGTGATGACTACCGATAAGAAAGTTGTTACCTATCAGATTCCAATGAATATGACTCACACATGGAAAACAAAGGATGTGTATGGTGATTTTAAAACAATGCCATACTGGCCATGGACACAAAAAGAATATACACTTACGATTCCTTATACAAAATCTCAATTGTCTGTCCTGGGAATTGATTTCAGCCAGAGAATTGCAGATGTGAATATGGAAAATAATTTTGTTGAAGTGAAATAACAATTAACATATATAAAGCAAATCCACAGATGAGTCTGTGGATTTTTTTATTATTGTATTCCAAATTGCTGTACCATCCAGTGATGGGGATGATTTTGGATAAGATCTTTCCTCAAAGTTTCCTCTTTGGTATTTAGATAACTGTAAACCTTTAAAGGAACAGAATCCGGATATTCTTTTAAACCGCTTGCGACCGTCATTTTCGCTTCTTCTTTTTTTGAGCCGCTATCTAAAGCCTCTGCTTTAAAAATGTAAATGATTGCCGGGAGTTTTCCATATACTTCTTTTGTTTCGCTTTCCAGAAGATTCATTGTTTCTATCTGAAACACAGGATTAGGACTCTTTCCTTCTGCTACGGCCTGGCTGATATGCTGCTGATACATCAGAAAAAGATAAAGCAGGTGTATATTTTTGGTATTCGGATCGGAAACGGCTTTTTTAAGCTTGTGGGTAAATTCGGGAGTCATTTCATCATTGTCAGCCTGAAGATTTTTTTGATAAAACTCATCCATCAGATCATAAACTGTTTTATCCTGAGTATCAATTTTCGACTGACTCTTTATTTTTTGTAAAATGCTTGCCATTGAATTGCCGGATTGCGCAAAAATGGAGACGCTGAAGCATAGTAAAGTACCGAGGATCAGTTTTTTCATGAGTTAATCAGAATAATTATAATGTGTTATTAAATATAGTGATTTGTTCTCAGGAAAGAAAAAATAAGTGAGCCATTGTAATTTAGTTGGATAATGACAGGTTCTTTTTTTTAAAATTATTAAATTTAGTGCCTCAAAAATAAGCAGGATTTCAATTTATATAATGAATTTCTTCTGAAAAATATATCAATGAATTCAATTGTAATAAACGTAGGAAACAGCAATATCAGATTCGGTCTTTTCAATGGCGATAATTGTGATATTTCTTGGGTCATCAATACAAAACCTTACAGAACAGCAGATGAACTTTATGTACAGATGCTGATGCTCTATCAAACCTATAAAATTGATCCGAAAGAGATTGATAAGGTAATTATCGGATCCGTAGTACCTCAGCTTACCAAAGTAATGAGCTCCGGGATCAAAAAAATTCATGGAACAAATCCTGTGATTGTTGACAGAAATACACCTTCCGGAGTGCAGGCTAAATCCAAGCAGATGGGAACCGATATCTATGCAAACCTAGTGGCTGCACACAATTTGTACCCAAACAGAAAGAAGATTGTCATAGATTTCGGAACAGCACTTACGGCAAGCTGTGTAGCAGAAACAGGGGAGACTTTAGGAGTAATTATCGCTCCGGGAATTGTAACTTCTCTGAATTCACTGATTAACCAGACCGCACAGCTTCCGGATATCGAACTGAAGAAACCAAAATCTGTTTTGGGACTGGATACGGTAACCTGTATGCAAAGTGGTATGGTATATGGTTTTCTCGGTATGGTAGAAGGCTTTGTCAGCCGTATCAACGAAGAAGTGAACGATGATTGTTTTGTAGTGGCAACAGGAGGAGTTTCCCATGTCTATAAACCTCTGACGGATAAGATTCATGTGATGGACAGGCTCCATACATTGAAAGGTCTGTATTTCCTCGGAAAAGATTTATAAATTTAAATGATTAAGGTTGAGGTTGAATCCAGCTGATACTTTAGTTCCTCAATCTTACAATTAATATAATGGAAGAATTTCCCGTACTACAAACCGAAAGACTGATCCTTTCACAGCTGGAAGAAAAGGATATCCCTTTTATCGTTGAACTTCTTCAGCATAGGATTTTTTCTGACCTTACCTCCAATATTCCTTATCCATACGTGGAAAATGATGCCAGATCCTGGGTGGAAATGTCAAAAGAGGCTTTTGAAAATAACACAGGGTATACGTTTGCTATCCGGAATAAAGAGGGGCAAATCATAGGAGCTATCGGGCTGCATGACAGAGATGATGATAAAGCTGAACTTGGCTACTGGATAGGAATTCCTTACTGGAACAAAGGGTATGTAACCGAGGCTGCAAAAGGGATAATAGATTTTGGCTTTGATGAATTGAAGCTCAATAAAATTTTTGCCACTCATTTCCTTCACAATCCTGCTTCCGGAAGAATTATGGAGAAAATAGGAATGAAGAAGGAGGCTGTTCTCATAAAAGAAGTGAAAAAAGACGGAGAATATTTTGATCTGGTGAGATATTGTATTTTAAAAGACTAAAACAGAAAGTCTTGCTATTTATAAAATTGAAAGCCAGAGAATTGCAATATCCTCTGGCTTTTATTTTAAATTATCTTTTGCTTTTAAAAAATTCTTTAACAATAGAAGAGCATTCTACCTCCATGATTCCCGTAATAACTTCAGTTTTCGGATGGAGGGAAAGATGTTTATTGATAAAACCTCTTTGCTCATCCCGCGCCCCAATCACTACTTTCGAGATCTGAGACCAGGAAAGGGCACCTGAGCACATAACACAAGGTTCCATCGTTACGTAAAGCGTACAGTCTTTCAGGTATTTTCCTCCCAGGAAGTTGGCAGCAGAGGTGATGGCCTGCATCTCGGCATGGGCGGTCACATCATTTAATGTTTCCGTGAGATTGTGGGCTCTTGCGATGATTCTGTTGTTGGAAACTACTACACATCCGATAGGGACCTCATCTTTTTCTAAAGCGGCCTCTGCCTCCTGCAGCGCCATTTTCATATAATATTCGTCGGTAAACATTAATCTGTTATCGTTAAAGTTAAAGGAAGTTTAAAGCGGTAAATAGTAGGGTCGCCCTTCAGCATTGCCGGGGAAAATTTTTCCACCAGAGAATATAAAGCAATTTCTGCCTGTCTGTTAAAGGTAAAATTGTCTCCCTGTGCACGGACATTACTGACTGTTCCATCTTTCTCAACAATAAAGTCAACATCCGTTTTTATCATCTTCTCTTTAGAATATACTCCATCCACATACAGCAGGTTGGCTACTTCCTGCCTCAAAGAATTGATGCCTCCGGGATAATCCGCAATTTTTTCAGCATCTGAAAACTTTTCAGATGAGTTGAATGCCTGATTTTTGATGGTTTGAAGGTCCTCCAGATTTCTGACTTTTAATAAAGCTCCGATCAGGGCATTGTTTTCAATACTATCCATTTTTTTCATGAAAAAAAGGAAATCTCCCTTTATCGCAGCCTTTTTTGAAGTATCGGATTCTGCATCAAATTTCTTTTTGAACTCTTTATTCAGCATATTTCTGTGCTGATTATAATAACTCTTTACAAGTCTGAACTCTTCTTTCTGCTGTGCGAGAAAAAAGGAAGAGATAAAGCAGCTGATGCCAATGAATAAAGTTTTCAATAAGGGTATATTTATGTAAATATAACAAAAAATATGAAATATATTCCTGATGATCAGCTTTCAAGATAACGGTTCAAAGATTCCTGCAAATGATTGCGGATCTCTTCAACTAAGGTTTTCGGTTCCAGAACGGTTACTTCTTTTCCGTAAGAAAGAATTTCCTGCATGAAATCATAAGTAGGGTGGAGGAAGAACTCAAAATAGATCTCTTCCGGCGTTTCTTTGGTTTCTTTCTGTGACTGATGAAGTGGGAAACTTCTGATGTACTCTCCCTGATGGCGGCTGCATTTCAATACAATGTTCTGCGGATTCTGTTCTGTCAGGTTCATCACTCCGAATGCATTTTTAAAGTGCTCTCTGAAGTTGTATTTGTATTTTTCCCTGAACTGATTTTTAGCCACATCAAGATAATTGATCCTGTCAAGCCCGAATGATTTTAAAACTTTGTCTTTGGTATCAATAGCAATAAGATACCATCGGTCTTTAGATTCTTTTAAAGCCAAAGGATGCACTTTTCTGGAGGTCATCAGTTTGTTCTTGTAATTGTAGTGTTCAAAACTCACAACTCTTTTATTTCTGATCGCAAAGAACAGGTCATAAAAATGTTCCACACCGGTTGGTTTGCGGCTTTCAAAAAAGATAAAATCTGAAAAGTCCGGATGAAGATTCAGGGCGTTGCTTACCTGGAAAGATTCAAGAAGTTTTTGATTGTATTCATCTACTTCCATAATCGGGCGGCTCTCGATATAATACCGGTTGTCACCCTTTTTTTTGTTGTGAATAGAGAGGTTAAAAAGATCGGAAATCTCCCGGATATCCCTCTGCAGGGTACGGATAGAGTAGCTCTTGATTCCCGCATCCTGGAATTCAAAAGAGTTTAAAAGATAGTCCTCCAGCTGTGAATAGGTAGCCGGAGAACTTTCTAATCTTTTAATAATTAAGGCATATCTTGTCAGATAAAAATCTTTCTTCATTTCTCTATTTTTTAGGGTGCAGCAACGCTGCATTCATGGTAAAGTTTTATAAGACAAATATATGCGGTTCATGCGACAAAACGTGTCGTGTTTTATTTTTTATTTATTCTATTTTTATTAGAAGGATGCCGTCAAATTACCATTTTCATCCCATTTTTTATAAGTGCCGTCGTATTCTACGTTGTTATGGGCTTTGTATTCTGTGTATTTTTTACCGTTTTTATGATAAGATCTGAACCATCCTTCCTGATAGCCATCTTTATATTCCTCTTCGCAAAAAAGCTCGCCAGTGTCATAGTATCGTAAAACAATACCTGTAAAAGGGCTGCCATTGTGATAATATATAGGAACTCCTCCGCCGTCTAAACGGTTACATGTTAACTCGCTTTCTTTTATTTTTAATGCCATGATTATTCGATTAATGTATTAAACAAATTTATTAAAATCCCATGAATCTAATTCCTGAGGTTAAATAATAACAATGGACACATGGAGGTTGTAATTTATCGGCAATTCTTAAATATCTGTTGTATCCGATAATATCATGAAAGACTGCTTCTCCCAGTTTTCCTTCAGGATCAATAGTAGTTAACAGCCTATCTAATGCTCTGATCTCTCCATGAGACCCCATTGCACCAGCCCTTAATATGTCAATTTCTTCAGCAGGAACCCCTTTCATTTTTAAACGGGCAATATGCTTTTCCAACCTTATTTTAAGAGTAGGGTGGATATTATCAATGAAGTTTTTATATACTTCACCTTTTCCTTTTCCTATTTCTGCTTTCAAAAAATTGGTTTCAGTTGAAATATACCTTATTCCATTTTTTACATAAATGAAACCACTTATCATTGTTTTTTCGAAAATAACACCAGCATCGAAAGTAGAAAGAATTTTGGCAGCATCTATATTCACCTTTTCTACGAGGCTTCTACCCCAATCCCCATATTTATTATAAGCTTCTGCTTCAGTAAGTAAATCTTTTAAATTACTTGTAGGATATATTTTACCATATGTAAGAAGTTCTTCAGCTGCTTTAATAAATTCCTTTGGGTTATTAAGGTGCTTCAACAGCTTGTTGGCCTCTTTATAAAACTCGGATTTTTGAGCTCTTGTAATTATTTCACCTTTATATACTATAGCAATCTCGTTATTAACTTCTTCTACAACCTTATTTTTTACAATTCTTTGAGTCTTGAACTGTCCTTCTATAAGGAACATGCCATATTTATTTAGCATTTTTGATTTAGCTTCGTTTACAAGACCTCTTGTTGCATCTATTAATTCCTTGTTTGTCAGGAGTACCTTAAATGTATTTTTGGTAAAGTTAGAAATTTCTCTTTCAAGCATTACTTTTACCATGCAGCTCATTACAAAATTCTTTACTTCTGCTCTGGTTTCTTCGGCTAATATCTTTCCCCCTATTTTGTATAATTGTTGTACTACGGCTGTTGTAGCTGTTGCATAACCTGCTGTTTTATAAATTTTCTCCCATATATCCAGAAATTCTTTCGTTAGGTTATCTTTGGCTAATTGAATTCCCAAATCTCCTAAGGCGATGGCTCCGTCTACAGCTACTAACATTCCCCAAAATGTAATAGAGCTGGCTCCTTCAGCAGCTAATAAACTTGTTCCAAGGGTTTCTACAGCTAATGCAATCGCCAGCATGTTTATTCCAATTCTGATTGCACTGGCCAGTCCTTCCATGTTTTTCTGATGCTGTTTATCATAGAGAAACAATGCAGGTACAAATAAGAGACTTTGAGTTTCTTCTTCTATAACAATAACAATATCAAGTGGATTTAGTTTTATTGCTCTTGTTGTAATGGTATTACTACCAATATCCATGATAACACTTCCGGTATCTATTAATTGTTCGTCTGTAATATATTTTTGTTGAACATAGTATTTGTTTTTATCCTCTTTTAGATTGGACTCTATTTTTTCCAGACTTACAAAAGATTTTTTTCCAACTGAAAAAAGATGATTAGTAAAAGTGAAATTATCTTTTGCGATATGAGAGAATGAATTAATGATACTTATAAAGGCCATTCTACAAGGAACCTCCTGGCCCATAAAAGCTATCTCATCATCCAAAGCATGATAGAGGTTAACTACAAAACTTTGGTTTTTATTGAATTGTTGCATCAAAAATGAGATTCGTTGAGGAGTGTTAAATGCAAATAATGCTTTCATTAACGCAGGACTGGCATCTCTTACAAAGCTGAAAAAACCGTTTACATCATAGCTGTAAAAAGAACAAATGTTTTTCCATAAGACTTCAGGTTTTAAGCTGGATAATGTGAAATCAGGGGCGTTTTCATATAACCAAATAAGTTGTTTAATATCTGTAGTCCTTTCAATTAATGGAATATATTTGTTGTTAATTAATTGTTGAAACCATTCAGGGGTATCTCCTTGGATCTCTTTGATTAAGTAATATATATCCGTAATGTTTTCACTGAAAAACATAATGCCAACATATTTATCATTAATGCTAAATGCATTTTCTGAAGTTGTTGACTGTACAGAATTCCGATAATGTTCTGTATTTTTATAAAAGTATGCTGCCTTACACTTAATTTGTTCTTGGTTGCTGTCAATTTGAAAAGATATTGATATTGTACTGTCAATATTATCTATTTTTCTATTGATACCACAGCTAATCGATGTTGTAATTTTCTGTTTATAAGAGTTGATATAAGAAAAAGGAATTGTCTCATTAACTTTTCTCTTTACATCAACCACACCATCTGTACCAATTACAACACTTTCATTAATTATTTTTGTTGGGGCAATAAAGTTAGTCCAGTCTAAAGGTTCTTCTGTGCCAGTCTTCAAGTATTTAACTATCTTAGAAAAATCAATTTTTTCATTTCTTTCTAATCCATAAAAATCTTCTGAATATTTACCAGTTTTTTTTGGGGGTAGCCCTAGCGGAGGAATTGCTTTTATGATTTGAGATGGAGAGGAAATATCCTGTATTTTTGGAACTTTTAATGCTTTTATTGTGCTCATCTTTTTAGTTTTTAATGTTATGAGAAATAAAATGGCGGATTAACCGCCATTTTGTTGAATAAATATTAGCCTAAAGTGCTGGTGTCTTTTTCTCCATGCTGTAACTGTGCATCTTCATCTAATCTGAAACTTGTTTCAAACTCCAGTTCTGATGGGTTTTCACAATTCTCAGGGGCATTTTCAGGGAAAATCGGTAATGGCTGATTTACCGGAAGTCCTGTAGATTTATCCTGAAGGATCGTTAGGGTAGTAGGGATTCTGGTAATCCAGTATTTACCCTGAGGCTCTCCGGTTGGCTGTCTCATTTCGTCCACGATACTCATGTACATTGGATCTCCGATTACCGGAACAGAACCGCCATTCCAGATCAATCCTGTTTCAAGGAAGAACTGAACAGCTGCTTCGAAACCTGGTTTTACGGTAACGATAATCCTTGCCATACCTGCCTGTAGGAAACTTCTGAACAATGGGTCCATACTTTCGCTGATATAGAATTCCTGCCAGCTCTTACGGTTGGCCCAATAGTAAGGATAGAAGGTGTAATCCATGATTTCCCATTCAAATGCCTGCTCCATGAACTTGGCAAGGGCTGTATATCTGTCCAGATTTTCATTCAGGTATACCTGGAAATTATCCATGGTTGTTTTCTCATCAGCACCATTGGTTGTTTCCTGACCTAATGTATAAAGGTAATCCTGTAATAAATAAGCGATACAGTTGTGCTTTAAGACATCATGTTCCATATAACGGTAGAAAGTATCCTGTCTTTCTTTAAGCTGAGCTTCTTTTTCTTTTTGCTCTGCATCCAGCCTTGCCTGATCTTCCTGGAATTTGGCATAAGCAGCTTCATAGGCTTTAATAATATCATTAAAACTGTCTGTTTTCCACTTGTTGATAAAGGCATCGCTCAGCTCACAGTTCACAACAACTTTGATGGTATAACTTCTTACGTTGTGGCCCTTCACCTGAAAAGATACATTACCTGTGATATTGAAACCAGATGACCCGTCGTCAAAATTAAGGTCTCCACCACGTTCAGAACGGCCAATCATATCTCCTTTTAAGTTAGAGAACATCACTTCAGAATAACGTGACCCTGACCATCCACCACCTCTGTTTCTGGTTGATCTACAGGCAAAGCTTGCATTTTTTCCGGCATAATTGTCCGGGATGGTAAACTGTGTATAGTCAATTCCAAAATCATCATTTGTCTGAGGAACGCTGGAAGCAGTATGAATTACTTGTTTGGTTGCTTCCGGGAATGCCTCTAAAGTTACTCCGTATTCCTGAGCCCAATGCTGGATCTGTACAATCGTTGCAGATTTTGGATCTGCCATTAACCATGGTTCCGGTGCTTTTCTTGGATCTACAGGAGCTTTAAGTACCTGAGCTTTGGCAACAGTAAGAGCCAGACGGTGTAATCTTGAAGGTTCAGGAACCATAAATTCAAACATCGTACGCTTACCATAGTTGTAGATCTGGTTTTTCATTTTCTTGTCGATCCATCTGTAAACTCCGGTAATGTGTTTAGGCTGTGCAGCTTCAGCATTATCAGTGTTGGTTACCTTTCCTCTGTTATCATATTCATGAACATTGGTTTCCGTATATTCTTTGATGATTTTCTGTACTCTTTCTTCTGAAATTTTAGTAAGAACTCTTTCCATTGCTCTTTCTGTAATTTCCTGAGATTTCATTACAGCTTGTCTTGTACTGTCGTGCTGTGCTGAGTTATTGGCATAATCTGCTCCGATTTCAAACTTCATGGCACTGTCATTTCCATAGCTGAATCTTGTGTAGGCAGAAATACTCTGCTGCTTTTCAATTTCTTTCGCAACTTCGGTCTGCATATCCGTTCTGGAAGTTTTGGAAGTGTCTGACATCTTCTCTGTTTCCTGAGATTTGGAAGTTGTATCTGTAATTTCAGAGTACTCTCTGGAAACGGAAGACTTATGTCTCAGTTCGCTTGCCATAACGTTCTCAATATTGGACACTTCTCCCGGAACATAAGCATGAACACTTTGCACGACTTTCATATAATCTGCTACACCCAATCTTTTGATCCCGAAATTTTTTCGTTTTTGGGTTGTACCTGGTTCAGGTGTACCCGGGTTTTCAACTGCTGCACGCTTCAGAGTCAGCATTCCGGTAAGGTTTAAGTCTTCTTTCAGATATTGTGTGGCAATCTCTCCATAAGCCTGGCTTCCGTTATCAAAAATAATTTCTATTTTGAAACTGAAGCTGGTTCTGAATCTGTTTACCAAAGCCGCAGGTAAGGTAATTTTATTATCAACTACAGAAATATTGCTGTAATTTTCTTCGAAAGTTCCGGCAGCATCTGTTGTAGCCGTAATTTTAGCATTGGCAACGCTCCACGAAACATCTTCAACCTCAAAAGAAAAATTAACAAATCCTCTGCTGCCTGCTACTACGTAAGCACTGTGAGCATATAAGCTGTATGCCATCGGTGTTCTGGCTGTATTCTGAATAAGAGGTATTGAAGCTCCGCCGATATTGGCATACTGCTGTTCCGGAAGAGGGCTGTTTTGAAGTGCCGTCTCCATGGAAGCAGAGATATTGTTTCTTACAACAAGTAAAGCATCAGCATAGCTTTCAATCTCATCATCAAGAACAATGGTCTGAGCACCCATTCTTAAGGTGTCGTGCGAAAGGATCTGAAGGTTGTCTGTATCTTCTGCCACAGAAGTTAAGCTGGTTGTAGATTCACCGAAAAGTTCTACAAAAAGGTCGAAAGATTCCGGAGAAAGCTTTGCCTGCAAATCTTCCAAATTGATTTCATTTTTGTACGTAAATACGAAAGGAGCAACTTCATATTCTTTCAAAGTGCTGTAAAGGCGTTCTTTTTCTTCTTCGGACATGTCCGGAGTGATTTTACTGTCTACTTCTGCCAGCTTTCTGTCATACAGTTCCAAACGCTCTTTGTTTTCTGCCATATATTTGGAATACTCATCTTGATAGGCCTGATATCTGGATTTATGGAACTTTTTCTGAAGTTTTTCCAGTTCGGAATTCAGTGTGTTCAGAGATTCCTTTCTGTGGATCGCTTTGCTGGATACAAAAGAAGCTCTTGCTTCAGATTCTAATCTTTGAACCGTTCTTGCTGCCAAAGCAGGCTCGGAACCTTCAGCGTTTGCAGATGAAACTAAAGATGCCGTTTCCGTATCCTCTGAAAATAGAATGGTAGGAAGTATAATTTTTCCATCCATTGCCTTCTCCAATGGTTTTTCTCCATTAATTTTGATGATTTCCTGATCTGTAAGGTCCTGGTTGCTGGCAAAACCAAGCTGAATAGCCATTAAAATGTGGCTGATGGCTTCTTTAATATAGAAATCTCCCTGGGTAACAATCTGATAAATATAATTATTCCAAAGCTGGGAAAATATAGCAATTCCTTCTGCGTTCAGCTGTCTGTTGGTATTAATAAGGCTTTTGTAATAATCCGTAACGAACGTCCAGTCAGCGCTTTCTAATGTTTCTTTTTTAGAAAGCTTTCTTCCGATCATCAGAAGGTCTTTAAATGCTCCTTCTTCGATTTTCTTCTCGCTTTCGAATCCGGAATTGTTAAACTCACCGGCAGCCCTTTTCATGGCTGTAAATTTTAAAGTTTTGGCAGGTCTTCCAACGACTGCTGTATCAAAGACACCGGTGACTCCTTTAGGTCTGTGGATAAATCCTAAGTTTTTGTCTTTAATTTCTGTTAATTGAGGGTTTCTCAGACTTACAAATCTGAAAAGTGATTGTGATGCGTTATTGGTATTCATAGGGTTTGTTTCTTTGTAGTTAATAATTCCTTCTCCTATTAAGGATTTTCCGACAGTAAATGCGGATTTTACTGTTGATGTATTATTTGTTGACATGGTTGCTTATTTTTTTGTGTATTCAAGGGTTAGGGTAAATGAATTGATAAGAGAATAATTGTAATCAGGTACATTCAACAGCTCAATAATGGCTCTTTCTCTTTCGATTGTGATATAGGCTTTTGTTCTCCATTGGTTACCTGCAAATGCCGCTTTAAGATCATCCCATTCTGTAAACATTTCGTTGGAGATAATAGTTTCAAGATCCGGGAATTCGGGTATTAAATCGATTTCACCTGTTCTCGGAATCTGATTCAGATACAAGGTCTTTTTATAAACCGGCTTACCGTTGATCCATTTTCCGCCTGTCAGCTCTTCTTTGGTGCTGTAGGAATGCTGTTTGTCTGCATATTGTTTCTGGATGTAATCATTTTCCTGTGCGTTGTCTCCAAAATAAGTTTTAGAACTTAATCCTCTGGCATTTGATACCTGATGCTCTACCATAACAGGTTCATCTGGATAATTGCTTACCATGATTCCTTTTCCGTCAGAATGATCGGTAAAGCTCGTTAAAGAAGCTCCGGCATTACTTAAACTAAGTTTTGCACCATAAGCTCTTGCCAATACACCGTAATCTTTACTGACATCTAAATTCGATTGTATAGAATTATCTACACTGCCTGATGTGATCAAAACTCCGCTTGGAAAGAAACCTACCTGGTTTTTAATTCCGTCCTGAGTATTGATTTTATAAAGAAGAGATTCAATTTCCGGTGCTTCGGCATTCTCAAACTGAATATGACCGGAAACGGGATTGTTCACTTCTGTTCCTGTGAGAGGAATGCAGTTCTGGAAGTCGGAAAGGTTTTTATATCCCAATACATTACCGGCATTCAGGACCGCTACTTTTGTATAGGTATTATCGGCCAGTGGAGTTCTTCTTGCACTGATTACAGCATCAAAATCCAATGTTCTTGCGGCAAAATCTCCACCAATTAATGGAGTGACAAGATCGTGACGTCTTGCTACCGGATTGGATTCAATCACCAGCTTGTTAAATATTGAACCTCCTAACGGGGCATTACAGCCGATAACGACGTTGTTATCTCCCCAAACACCCATTGCATGAGTAGTAGACGCTGCATTGTATCCGATGAAAGTATTGGAACCCCATGCACCTGAAGTCGTCGCTTTTCCATGAATATACCCTGCAAAAGCACCTAAAAAAGTATTCTGGGTTCCATTAGTTAAGGAATAAGCAGCTCCAAGACCCAGCGCGGTGTTATTGGTTCCGGCAATATTTTTGTTTCCTGCCTCATCTCCGATATACGTATTTCCGTTTCCTGTTGTTGTTTCAGTTCCCGCCTGTGTTCCGAAAAAAGCATTGAAATTACCCGTGGTAAGTTTAGCTCCGCTTGAAACACCGGTTGCGGTATTCCATCTTCCTGTTGTGGTTTCATTTAAAGCATAAGAACCAAGTGCTACGTTATTTGCTCCGGTGGTTAATTTTGATAATGTATTATAACCAATTCCCAGTCCGTAAGCTCCGGTGTGATCCGTGTTCAAATTTCCAAACCAGAAGGAATACGTTGTAGGACTGAAATTGATTTCGCCTGCTCTGCCCTGGCTTGGCTGAAAAATAATAGGCTTGGTTGTTCCGTTACCTCTGTCGATGACATTTTGTAAATTATCATTCCCGCTAAAAGTGGGTTTGTCAGAAAGGTCATTATAGCTGCCTGTTACAGCTACTTTTTTCAGGATAACTTTTTCCTGTCCTTCCTGTGACAATGTAACACTTCCATCTACATTGGTGGTGGGAATAATACTGAATTCAGAAAGGTTGATGTGAAAGGCAGAGCCGTCATTCTGGGTAATGGTAATGATATTTTGAGAGGCGTCATATACTGCGTTTTGAATGCTGATATCACGGGTTACCAAACTGCTTAAATCTACGGATTTGCTTTGCTGAACCCCATTCTCACCCGTATAAAATACCGTTAAGATATTTCCATTTAATTGCGGAACCTGAATAGCTGTCTGCGTTTCAATTTTTTCTTTCCAAAGCTGAGCATTCTGCGGATTTATATTGGATGCATTTGCATCTGCTTTTTGTGACAGATCATAATCTAATTGAGCTGCAGGAATTTTTTCATCTTTGTGCCAGTATGAATCATGCCACTCCCAAAATTCTTCCTGTACCGGGATATCTCCGTTTTCGAAATATTTTTTTAATTCTTGTTTTGTTTTCATTTGCTTAAAAATTTTAATTGATGAGTTTTCCTCCCACGATTTCCACTGTGCTGTCAAAAGAATAAGGTAAATAGGTCGTTTCAGGGCCTAATGTTACTTTTGTAAGCTGGTTAACTCTGAAAGCATTGTTTTCAATTTTGAGTACACTGGCCGGAATGGTTACTGAGGTGAGTTGATTGCTGACAAAAGCATCCGAGTGAATTTCTGTTACTCCATCGGGAATCTCAACAGATGTCAGTTTATTGACAGAGAAGGCTCCCTGTGAGATCATTGTTATTCCTTTAGGAAGGCGAACTTCTTTCAGCTGATTGGCTGTAAATGCCTGTATTCCAATGTTGATAACGCTGTCCGGAATAAATAAAGACGTCAATCTGTTATTGTAAAAAGCCCAATTGGGAATTTCGGTTACCTTTGGAGGAATTGTAAGGGTTGTTAGGCCTCCGTTACTAAATGCGCTTTCCTGGATACTTGTTACGGAGTCGGGGATTTCTACATCAGTTACCTGCAGACCTGCGGCGAAATTTTTGGGAATAGTGAGTGTTCCTTCTTTTATCACAATTTTTCTTTTTGAAAAGAAGGCTAATGAAGCATTTTTATCAGCATCCATTTCAGCATAGAGTATGTTGAATGTACCATTCTCCAGACCTGCAATCTTGCGCATGTCAATTTTCTCATCCTTATGCCAGTAAGCGTCCTGCCATTCCCAGAATTCTTCCTGTTTTGGGATATCTCCATTTTCGAAATAGAGTTTTAATTCTTGTTTTGTTTTCATAATGTTATTTACATGTCAATGATTAAACTTCCACCCACAACTGTTGTTTGGGCATCAAAAGCATCAGCGTAATATTGGGTTGAGTTATCCAGCCTTACATACAATAAATCAGGATTATTGCTAAATGCTTTGGAACCAATCATGGCAACCGTAGAGGGAATAGACAAAGAGCTGATTTTGTTATAGCTAAAAGCTGAATTTTTAATTTCTATGAGACCTTCAGATAAGGATAATGTTGTGATTTGATTGTTAGAAAATGCATAATCATAGATGGTTTTAACCTGAGCGGGAAGATGTACAGACTTAATAAGGTTATTGCCGAAGGCATCTTTTCCAATGGTAGTAACGCTGTCAGGAATTGATATTTCCGATATCCCTGTATTAAAGAGAAACCTTTCAGGAATGGATAGTGTTCCTGCTTTAATAAATACTCTTTTGACTTGTAAATGAGCCAGGGAAGCATTTCCATTTTCATCGATCTCAGCATAAAAGTCATTAAAACGTGGTAATCCGTTTTCCAGACCTGCGATTTTTGCCATATCGATTTTTTCATCCTTATGCCAGTAAGAATCCTGCCATTCCCAAAAGTCTTCCTGTTTTGGAATATCTCCATTTTCAAAATAGAGCCTGAGTTCTTCTTTTGTTTTCATAAAACGTTGTGTGATTTGTTGGTTAATAAATTGATTATATGTCCTGTATTTTGGTATAACAGGCTTATGATTGCTATATTTTAAGACATAGTTCTGGCTGTCCAGCATTTTGTGAATGGTGAATTCAAAGGGGTTCGGGGTTGTTTAATGAGATTGCTGTGCGTATATTACAGAGATTTAAAGGTAATGGCGGACAGCGTCAGAACTTGTCGTGTTTTTTTAATTTTATTTAAAAAATATCTTCTTCAGGTATTCCTTTTTCAAAATCTTCTCTGAAGAAGTTTTCAATGTCATTGAGATAGTTTTCATAATCCATCTCAGCATTTTCGATATCACTCCATTCTATCGTATAGAGATCTTCATCGATGAGTATATCTGTATTGTGATCTGGTGTTTCCATGTTTTGTGTGATAAGGTGTTGGTTATATTTTTTTGAACATATTTCAGGCTGTTCAGCATAGGGAAATGTTGAATTCAAAGGCTTCTTAAAGTTTTTTAGATTGTTGTTCTGTGTCTTTTTTGATACTCCAAAGGTAGTGGAGCGAAACGACAAAACTTGACGTGTTTAAAAAAGATTTTTTAATTTTTAAATATAATCTTAATAACTTATATAAGGTAGTTATAAGGCAAAAAGCTTATATTTTATTTTTGATGAGTTTCTGAACAATCTGGTTCAAAGTTTCTCGGTTATCATCAATATAGCTCAGTCCGGCCTGTATCAGATTCTCAATATTGGATCTTCTTACATTATCCATGGCGGGAGAAGCATTTTTCAGTGAAGGATTCAGACGATAATAATTTTTTTGATTTCTAAGTCCCAGAGTCTGAAACATCTGTTCCAGCTGGTAATCTACTGTTTCCGCATTGGCAGACATCAAAATGTCAACAATAGGGCTTACCCAGCCAATTTTTCCTGCTTTTTCCAGTCTTTTAAAAGAGTAGGGCCTTGCTTCGATCCCTGTTCCGATGGAAACTATTATCATATCGTTTACCGTGGGACGGTTAGCTTTCTGATGATTTTTTAAAACTTCTGCAAAAGGAATCTTTCTGGCCTCTGCATAAGCACACAATGCGGGATTATTGGCAAACATACCGCCATCAATCAGACTGAAAATCTGGCCATACATTGATTTAATCTGAACAGGACTGAAATACGTAGGAGCTGCTGAAGTCGCTCTGCAGATATCTCTTACATAGAAATTGTCTGTGCTGAGGTTGGCTTTCCAGGAGTTGAAAAGCTTTGCTCTTCTGTTTTCTATATCATAACTTGTTATCAAACAGGGTTTTATTAATTCTTTTAATTCTAAATTTCCAAAGAAATCATGTAAATTTTTTTCCAGAGCTTCCTGGGAAATTTTTTCATTCAATAATCCGAATGGATTAACCAGTTTTTCCCAAAAGGAAACCTGGAAGATGTCGCCGCCCTTTTCAGCATATAATTCCAATCCTTTCTGAATAGAATATTTTGCTTTTCGGGTTTCATCAGGAGAGAGAATAATAGAAGCAATCAGACCTCCGGTGCTGCTGCCAGCTACCAGATCAAAATAATCTCCCAGCTTGGCGGAAGGCTTATCATAATACTGGAGCTGTTCTTCTATGTAACGCAGAATAATGCAGGTTACAATTCCCCTTATTCCACCTCCGTCCAAAGAAAGAATGGTTGTCTTTTTCATGTGATATTTTTAATGGTTTGTTAAAAGGACACATGCAATCTTACATCTACAGAATCTGTTTAATATTTTAAAAATTGTGGAGATTCCATACTTAGATTTCATTGCTTTTTTTGTTGTTTTCTTATAAAGCAAAGGTAGTCTGGGGAAGCGACAGAACGTGTCGTATTATATTTAATTTCAAATAAATGAGACTAAAAAATAACGTAATTCTGCTGGTCTTTTGGCATCTTCAAAAGCGTTCTCCAGCTGGTTTTTACAGGTCCTTTTTTAGAGGGAATTGTCTTTTTTTCAAAGTGGGGAAGGTCTTTAAATGTTTTCCAGTTTCCGCCCCAATCCCAGCCGTGGCGGGCAAAGATTTTTACACATTCGTACCAGTCTGCAACGTTGTCATTATCCCAGTCTTTTGCCGTATCCCAGCTTGCTGTTTTTCCGTCAATCATAAGACAGATATCTACTGCAAGGCCATAGTTGTGAATGCTTTGCCCTGCCTTGGCATTGGTTACTTTTTTTCCTGAAGTAATTCTTCCGATTGCATAAAGCTTTTCCTGCTCTTCAAAAGATCTTAATCCCTGAGTGATCCGCACTTTGGCTCTTCCGGTAAGTGCTTCATCACATTCCTGTATAATTTGCTTCACTTCATCTCTTACCAACGGGTGAAGTTTCTGAATCCGTTCTAAGGTTACTTTGTCCATATTTCTTATTTTCTTGTAGAACAAAAGTATAGCGCGGATGCGACGAAACTTGACGTGTTTTATTTAAAATTCTATAAGTATTCAACCTGAGGTGAAAAACATAAAGTAAAAAGATTTAGAAGGAGATAAATTCATCCGTACACAAAAAAATAAGAAAAAATTGTTTTTAAATTTTTAAAAATCAAATAGAAGTAGTAAATATGACGGATAAAACACAATATCAATGCATACCTTCCTACCTTTTTTATTGGCCATGATTGTGGCTATTGTGCTGCTCAATATGTGGGCTACAAAATTAAAAATTGCTTATCCTGTTTTACTCGTTGTATTCGGACTGCTTGTTAGTTTTGTGCCAGGTCTTCCGGTGGTAAAGATCAATCCGGATCTTATCTTTTTTATCTTTTTGCCTCCTCTTTTGTTTGAGGCTGCATGGTCAATTTCCTTTAAAGAAATGAAAAGATGGTGGCGTATTATCGGAAGCTTTGCTTTTTTAGTGGTCTTTTTTACAGCGCTGGCAGTAGCGGTGACAGCGAATTATTTTATTCCCGGATTTACACTTGCTCTCGGGTTTTTGCTGGGAGGTATTGTGTCTCCACCGGATGCTGTGAGTACAGGAGCCATTATGAAATTTGTAAAAATACCATCCACTACATCTGCGATTCTGGAAGGAGAGAGTCTGTTGAATGACGCTTCCTCTCTTATTATATTCCGTTTTGCTCTGATTGCTGTAGGAACCGGACAGTTCGTATGGCAGGAAGCTTCTCTGGATTTTTTATGGATGGTAATCGGAGGCGCAGGAATCGGGTTAGTACTTGCATGGATTTTTGTACAGGCTCACAAACGGCTTCCTACAGAAGCTGCTTCTGATATTGCCCTGACCCTTATTGAACCGTATCTGATGTATTGGGTCGCAGAGCAGTTTCACTGTTCCGGAGTTTTAGCTGTAGTTTGTGGTGGGTTGTATATGTCTGGAAAACGAATGATATTTCTAAACAGTACCAGCCGTATCATGGGGTATAGCGTATGGGAAAGCTTCGTATTTATTCTGAATGGCATCGTATTCTTAATAATAGGGCTCGAGCTTCCTGAAATTGTCGGAGGGCTGCGGTCAGAAGGAATTCCTTTGAGAATTGCTATCCAATATGGAGTGTTGGTGACCGGTATTCTGATTGCCGCCAGAATCATAAGTTCTTATGCCGCCATGCTGGCTACATTGATTTTCCGGCCAAGTGTTGCTCCCCGTGCTTCTTCTGCAAGAAGACGTCTCCTGATGCCTTTGATGCTTGGATGGACAGGAATGAGAGGTGTTGTCTCACTGGCTGCTGCCCTGGCCATTCCGATTACCCTTGAAAACGGACTTCCTTTTCCCAACAGAAACCTTATCCTGTTCATTACTTTCGTGGTAATCTTGCTTACCTTACTCGTACAGGGACTTACTTTGCCTTACTTTATAAAATATGGACATGTATTTGATGATTTCACAGATGAAGAAAAAGATAAAAAGACACGGGAAGAAATAAAATATAAACTAAAGCAGCATGTCTACCATTTTCTTAAAACCAAGCATGAAACTGAACTGAACAGCCATGCAGGATTGGAAAGAATGCTGAAACAATGGGAAGAAAAAATACAGACCAATAATACCGAATGGATGAATGAAAAGACCAAAGATATCTTTTTTGAAATGCTGGAAAGCCAGAGACAGTTTCTTTCAGAACTGAATAAAGATATTTCCGTCAATGAAGAAATTATCCGCCACCAGCTGTACCAGCTCGACCTCGAGGAAGAACGGCTGAGGATGATTTAATCTATCATATAATTTGTGTTTTTGAAAACAAAATTACTGCGCTAATGCGACAAAATATGTCGTATTATAAAAATTTTATTCGTTTGTTTTTCAGAGTGTTAAATATGATGTTAATTGTAGCTTAAAAGATGGTTTTATTCTTTAAAAGCTATAATTTTGTATAGATTTTACTATACAATTGTCATGTACGCTCTGGTAGATTGTAACAATTTTTTTGTTTCCTGTGAAAGGACTCTAGATCCTGATCTTGAAGGCAAACCCGTTGTGGTTCTTTCCAACAACGATGGATGTGTTGTATCCAGAAGCAAAGAAGCAAAAGATCTGGGAATTCCTATGGCTGCTCCTGCATTCAAGTATAAAGAGCTTTTCCGGAAACATGATGTGAAAAGTTTTTCTGCAAAATTTGAACTGTATAATTATAAAAGCCAACAGGTTATTAATATTGCCAAATCTTATGTGCTTGACCATGAAGTGTACAGTATCGATGAGCTCTTTCTTGATTTGACAGGTTTTAAATACATTGATATGTATGAATATTGTCTTAAGATCAGAAATGAGATTAATGAGAAAGAAAATATTCCGGTAAGTATAGGAATTGCACCCACCAAAACTTTATGTAAAGTAGCCAACAGGATCGTAAAAGAATTTCCGGATAATTTTAAAGGAGTTTATATTCTGGATACTTCTGAAAAAATTGAAAAAGCTTTGAAATGGCTCAATATAGGAGATGTATGGGGAATAGGACGCAGGCTTGCTGCTAAAATGAATGACAGTGGTGTTTATAAAGCATGGGATCTTCTTCAGAAGCCTGAAATGTGGGTTCGAAAAATCATGGGAATTCATGGAGTAAGAATGGTCAATGAATTGAAGGGAATTCGTCAGCTTGAGCTGGATGCTCCTTCACCTAAAAAATCTATCGCAGTTACCCGAAGCTTTATGCAGATGCTTACAAAGAAAGAAGAAGTACGGGAAAGGGTAGAAACTTTTGGAATGTATTGTTCGGAAAGACTCAGAAAGCAGAACACTTGCTGTAAAATGATAACTGTTTTTGTACAAACCAACCGGTTCAGAAAAGACCTTCCTGAATACAAAAATGCAATGACCCGGATCCTTTCCAATCCTACCAATTCGTCCATTCTCATCGGAAGAGTGGTTAATGAACTTTTTGAAGCCATTTACAGAGAAGGATTTCATTATAAGAGAGCAGGAGTAATGGTAAATGATTTTGTACCTGAAGATCAGAGACAGATCAGCCTTTTTGAAGAAGATATTCAAAACCAGCATCTGCCTGTGATGAAAGCAATGGATGTCATGAACAGAAAGTTTGGTAAGGATAAGGTACGTCTGGGAAGCATGAGTGGAGAAAATACCTTCGGCCGTGCAAAGCTGTCTCCTGAATATGAAGCCTTTTTAAAAAAGAATACATTACCGGAAGCGAACTTCAGATTTCATTAAGAATCATTTTAATTCAAAAACTCTGTTTATTTTCCCCCTTATTATTTCTTATTGAATGGAAAATAAAATACCTGAAATCAATAATTTAATACATAAACTTGCATTTGAAGACTTTTCCGGATATGAATTTGTAGATTACTGGGACGCAGATACTACAGTTTTAGGACTGAAGAAGGGAAATGTTCTTATTTATATTTCAGCATACGACTATTCTAAAACCAATGGCTATGATGTCATTATTGAGGAATCTGAAACAGGAACAATATTGAGATCGGAGTATAGGAGATCATATGATGAACTTATTAATGACATCCAATCTTTTCTGAAATAATCTTTTTCATCAAAAAACATAAATCCTTAAAATTTCTTACGAAATAAGGTTCAGTTTTATGGTAAAATAATAAAATTCCGTATTTTGATAATGTAAAATAATATTCTATTTTGCTTATTATCAATATTTTAAGTATTTGTGTCTTAAGCGGGGCTATTGTGTGGGATGTGCTTTTACATTTATCTTTGACCAAGAAATGTACTCGTTTTAAAACCACAAATTAAATGAAAAATCTAAGTATTTTGATGAAGGGAATTCTGGTTCCCTTATGCTTTACCATAAGCTATTCAAAAGCTCAAGTAGGTATTAATACTTCAAGCCCTCAAACTATTTTCCATGTGGATGGGGCAAAAGATAATCCCTCATCCGGAGCTCCATCCTCTACCCAAATTTCCAATGATGTTGCCATCACTTCTGCCGGAGAAATCGGAATCGGAACTTTAACACCGGCCACCAGAATCGATACGCGCTCAGCTAACAATACTGATAATGCAATCGGAATTGGAGAAACCAGTCAGACAGCCTCGACTGCAGGCGGAGGTGCTGTACGGTATAATCCGCTGAATGGTGGAAAGATGCAGTATTCGGATGGTATTGTATGGCAGGATCTTATTTCTTCCCCAACAAAGGCAGTAGTGGTAGCCAACCTTCAGGCTGCGAACTTTGCCGTTAAAATTCCCTATCAGACTGCTACAGGTATTACAGGCTGGACAGAGGTTTCCGATCCGACAGGAAATTTTACTCCCGGAACAGGTGTTTTTACAGCGCCAAGAACAGGAGTATATCTTGTTTCTTTTACGTATGACTTTGTAAGAATTCCTATTGTTTCAGGCTATTTTTCAGAAGCAAGATATGTTGTAAACGGAAGCACTACGATAAAAAAATGCGTGAAATCTTACTCCAATATCTCAAAACAGGCACAGGTGGCAGGATCCTGCGTTGCAGGCGTTCAGCTCAATAAGGGAGACACGCTTCAGCCGTATATCTATCAGTCTGTCTATAATGGCAACCTGAGTCTGAGAACCGATACTTCTTCTGCAAGCAATGAATATGGCTTTGTAAATCTTTCTATTCTGGAACAATAACACATTGAATATGATAAAAAAATTAGGACTGGCCCTGATCATTTGCAGCAGCATAGCGATGAAGGCCCAGATAGGAATCAATATGTCTTCCCCGGAAGGAGCAGTACATATTGACGGACAGAAAAATACAAATACCTCAATACTTTCCAGTTATTATGATGATGTAGTCATTACTTCTTCCGGAAATGTAGGAGTAGGGAGAAAATCTCCCAAAACAAGACTGGATCTGAGATCAGGGGAACGCCTGAATGCTATTGGCATCGGAGGAACTTCACAATCTGCATCTGCAGCAAAGGCAGGAGCGATGAGGTATAATTCCGGAACTCAGGATCTGAGCTATTCCAACGGAACAGCTTGGGTAGCACTGGCTCATAAGGCTCCCAATGATTTTGTGGATGCTGAAAATGCTTCCATACAAAGTTTCAGCAATGGAGTACAGACTGCCGTTACGGGCTGGACTAAAAAAACAGATGTGAACAGCAGCTTTAATGCCGGTACAGGTACTTTTACAGCTTCAAAAACAGGGGTATATATTGTATCCTTTACCTTTTCACTGGCTTCCGGAAGTATTGCAGACGATTCAAGATATGAAACCTTGATCCAGACCAATTCTACCTCTTCCGCAACCGGTAAAGTTTTCAAATGTGTAGGAAGTTATCCCGGAAACAATACCATTGGAAACCGCGTCGCAGGAAACTGCTCAGGTATTTTCAACCTGAACCAGGGTGATAATATTACCGTAAGCCTGAATCAGAAACTGGGAAGTTCAAAAACCCTGGATACCGATTCTACGCTTACCTCTTTAAGTATTTTCGGATTATAAAAACATACATGATGAAAAAAAATTGTTTACTGATTTTAATGACGTTAAGCTTCCAGTGTGCATTTTCACAAATTGGAATCAATACCCCAAATCCGCAGGGCATTTTGCATATTGACGGACAAAAAGATAATCCTGCTTCAGGGGCTGTATTTACTCCAGCCCAGCAGAGTAATGATATCCTTGTGAACAGTGCAGGGAAAATAGGAGCAGGAACTTTGAACCCGGCAGTAAAAGTGGATGCCAGAAATTCCGGAAACGGAGCCATTGGTTTTGGAACATCTGCCCTTACAGCCGCAGCCGCAGATGAGGGTGCCGTACGGTATAACAACGGTGTGGAATATTCCAATGGAAATGAATGGCTTCCTTTGCTCACAGCACAGTCTGCCAGTAATAAAGTAATCGTTATTGCAGCCAAAACGACCAATAATGTAAAACTGGCAACTCCTGCTGCTCCCACTATAACTGCGGGTTTACAGAACAGAGCAAGTAATTATCTTGTAGACTGGAGTAAAACTTTTGAGAGCAATTCCGGGACGAGCTTTAATGCTGCGACAGGTATTTTTACAGCTCCCAGAAATGGAATTTATGTAGCCACTTTCACTACAGATCTGGCTCCGCTGGCCATTAATTATACAACGGATCCTTTAAATCCTATTCAGATAGAAGCCATCTGGCAGCTTTATGATAATACGGGCGGACTGGCTGTCACCAATATTATCAACACCGTAAAATGTGCCAATACCATGTCCTCAAACAGCGTAGGAAATATTGATGCAGGAAGTAACTGTACCGCTTCATTCTACATGACAGCAGGGCAGAGGCTGATGCCTTATATCTGGTTTAATTTAAATAATTCAAACCTCGCGAATTTTTCACTCAACAATACGGGTGGCTATAATAATCTTACCATAGCAGAACAGTAATCAGGAGATTTCATCAAGGGTTTTGATAAAAGCAGACGGGTGAAGTCCTGTAATCTTTTTGAACTCAAGAGAAAAAGCACTGTGGGAGGAATATCCCGTAATTTCTGCAAGGTGATTGATCTTATACTTTCTGTATTGAGGTTCATTTTTCAACTGGTTAACAATGTAATTGATCCTCAGATGATTAATGTATTGGTTGAAATTGAATTTCTTATGTTTCTTAATAACCGTTGAAAGATATTTTGTATTGATATTCAATGTGTTGGCAAGATTGTAACGCGAAATGTTTTTGTTGTTAAACTCAAGGTTTTCTTCAAATATTTTTAATCCCTGTAATATGTTTTCCTCTACTTCCGGCGAAATTTTTATTTCTGATGGAGTAGAGGTATTTTTTGCCTGAATATCCTCAGAAATTTCCTGTGGATCTTCCTCATAAATAACAGGAGAAATGCCTTCTCTGTAAATTCTGGCAACAACTTCTTTATGTTTTTTACGGAGACGGAGGGTATTGAAAATCACAGCTCCTAAAATTATTAACAATGCAAGGCACGCAATAATAAGCCCTTTTGAGACAGAATGGCTTTCATTGAGCTGCAGATGAAAACTCTCTTCTTTTTTAGAAAGTGTTTTGTTGACGGCCATGGCCTTGTTATAAGCAATGCTGTCTTTTAATGTAAGATTTTCAATTTTATATTTTTCGGTATTGGTATCGTCGTGAAGCTGGGCGTAGGCTTCTTCAAGATTTTTAGTAACCTCAATCTTTTTTTCATTGAATCCATACCGATCTACAATGGCCAGCGATTTCTGATAATAAAGCACCGCACTGTCCGGTTTATTCTGTTTTGAAAAAGAAAATCCAATATCATTCAGGATGTTTGCCCGAAGATAATAATTGTTTTCCCCTACCAGCGAAAGGGCTTTTACAAAATAAGGTTTAGCCTCCCTGAATTTTTTTACCTCAGATAAATTATATCCCATATTGGTATAAGCGGAAATCAACAGTTCATTTCTTCTGCTGACATTTTTAAGCTTCTGAAATTCCTGGATGGCACTTTTGGAATAATACGCTTTCTCTTTATATTGTTCCTTGTTAAGAAGGATCAAAAAAGAATTATAGATCATTCCTTTCAGCTCATGTCCTTCTTCGGTATTATTATTTTTTACTTCAGCAAGTGCATTCCGGAGGCTGGCAGAAGACTCTTTAAGCAGCCCGAGCTTTGCATATTGAGTTCCCTGCATTCTGTATGCGAGAGCTTTTCCGATGCTGTAATCGCTTTGGGTCGCTATTGTAAGCGCCTTATCTGCAAAATCAAGACTTTTCTCAGCATCAGATCTCAGATAGCTGTTGAAAGACTTTAAATAATAAGCTTTTGCTAAAAATTCCGGGAGATTTCTTTTCCGTGCAGAATCTATAATCTTATTCAGAACGATTTCTGAGCTGTCCGGATTTTTGGACGATAGTGTTCGGGCATACTTATATTGTCCCTCAAAATCAAATTCCTGAGCGAATGTAAAAATTGAAATAATCAGGAAGAAAAAGAGAATAATTTTTTTCTTCATTGTGTGTGTTTTTTTATTTTTTCTGGTACTTCCAGTTGCGGCCTTTACCTTCGGCTATCCATTCCAAAGACTGTTCCAATCTTTTATTTCTGGTAGCTTCTGTTTTGGCTTCTGTAAGCCATGCAATATACTCTTTTCTGAAAGATGGTGAAGCTTTTTCAAAAATTTCTTTTGCTTTCGGCTGAGCATTCAGGGCAGATTGAAAATAATCAGGAATTTCCATTTCTATCCTCGATGGAGGTGCTTTTTTCATCATTACACCCATATCTGTAAGCTCCATGGCTTCTTTAATCGCTCTTTTCAGCTGAGGTTGGGATGGAAGATCTTCAAGACGGGTTATTTTTCCTAAACTGAACATTGAACTTTTTTCAGTATTTGTTTATATTTCCTGTAAAGTTTTCATTTCCTGATGCAGCCAGAATCCAAGGCTGCAATATTGCTTGAAAGCGGTGATGGAACATAAAATCTTCCCTTTATACATGAAAGTGGGAAACTTCCATTTGATGGCTTCTTCCGCATCGGGGCAGGCTTCATGAATGATTTCACGAAGATAATCTAAGATAGGTTTTGCAAAATCGGGAGATTTTTCAATGTATTCATCAACTTTTGCGCTATGTTTTTCCATACTGTTTATCAGAATAGTTCTACAATTTCATTCACAAGGAATTTTACCTGGTCAGGTCTTCCTCTGTCATTCTTAGGATTGTTGGAATAGCTTCCGGTTTTTACAATAACCATATTATGCTCCGGAACCATGATAATATATTGTCCCTGTAATCCGAGGAAATAATAATGTTTGACAGGATTGTCATGATTGATCCAAAGTCCCATTCCATAAATGTTTTGAGACTTTTCAGTAGGAGTTCTCATCTGTTCAATAAAGTCTGCATTGAGAATCTGATGATCTCCGGCTTTCCCATCATCCAGAAAAAGTTGTCCCAGTTTGGCAAAATCTCTTGCATTGGAATGAATACAGCAATAGGCTTTTTCCATACCGTGATCATCTGTACTCCATTTGGCATTCTGTTCCATTCCCAGAGGAATCCAGAATTTTTCGGATAAATAGGCGGCTAGTGATTGATTCAATGCTTTTCGGAGTGCAAAACCAAGAAGCTGTGTCGAGCCGCTTTGATACTCAAATCTGACACCGGGTTCTTCTTTAAATTTTCGGGAAAATACAGCTTTTACAAGGCTTTTTCCATAATAGGCTTTAGCATTGGGCAGAAAAGGATTGTTGTAATCTTCATTCCAGTCCAGTCCGGCTTCCATCTGGGCCAAATTCTTAAGGGTAACCTTATTTGCAAAGGGTTTGTTTTTAAATTCGGGATAAAAATCTGAGAACTTTTCATCTAGAGTTGGAATAATTCCTTCTTCCAATGCCTTTCCCAGAAGCATCACCGTCACTGCTTTTGCCATAGAAAAAGAATTGGTTTGTGATAGCTGGTTGTAGCCATCCCAGTACTGTTCATGAAGAATTTTTCCATTCCTTATCACTACCAAAGCAGCTGTTCGGGAGTGTTTTAAGTTTTCAACTAAATGTTTAGGTAATTCTGTTTTATTGTAGTCCGAATCTTCCTCCCAGAGTTTGGGTTCTTCTGTTGCAACAGGATTGCTCGGGAAAAGATTTCCATCATCAATATGGGCGCTTGATTTTCCTTTCAGATAGGTTTTGGAAATGCCATTGAATAAATAATCATATCCCAGAAAATAAGCTGCTGCCGCACCGGCTACAGCCCCGCCTATCATATATTTTAGTATTCTCATTGTTTATGAATGGGTCTTTAACAAATTTAAAATAATTTGGTTATAAAATTTAAAATGAATCAGCAAATAAGTTATTTTTGTTCTTATTGATGAAAACTATGACCAGAAAAATTTTTGTATTGGGGTACTTCCTGTTTTCAATCCTGGGAACAGCCCAGATGTATAAACCGATAGATACTGCAGATTATATACAGAGAAAAGCATTTTTAAAGAGTTTTGAAGGGAATAATGAAGCGACTGTAAAGAGGTTAAAGTCCCAATATTCCGGGAAAACAGGCTCTGAATTATCCAAAATTTATAAAGAATTCGGAACTGATTTCGAAAAGCAGGTGAAGAATAATGATTTTATTTTTAAATCTGAATTTGAAACCAGCATACAGTCTATGATTCAACGTCTTAAAAAGAATAATCCTACAATTCCTCACGATCTGAAAATTCTGATTGCCAAAGATAACACTCCCAATGCCTATTGCCTTGCTGACGGAACTTTTGTCATCAATATGGGGCTTTACAGCTGGCTGAATAACGAGGAACAGATTGCTGCAGTGATTTCCCATGAGCTTGGACATAAAATAGAGGAACATTCCCTGAAGACTTTTTTGAAAATTATAGAACAGGATAAACAGGATAAACTGGTGGTTGAGAATATCAAATCCACTACGACAAGCAGAAGCCAGAGCCAGAACCAGAAGGCTTTCGATATTTTTAAAAACAGAGTCTACAAGAAAAGCGTGGAAAGAAGACAAAATGAAATACAGGCAGATTCTTTAGGGTATGTTATTTTTAAAAACAGTGATTTCAGGAAAACAGAATTCATCAATGCTCTTCAGAGGTTACAGGATTTTGATACGATCTCTCCCCGGGAATTAAAGGTGGAAACCTATAAAAAACTGTTTAATCTTCCCAGACAGGCATTCAATGAGAAATGGATGAAAAAGGAAGATTTTTCCCTGTACAATTATAACTTTTATAAAGAAAAGCTGAACAAAGATTCTCTGGCATCGCATCCTGAAGTTTCCAGAAGAATAGAAGCGCTTAAAAAGACTTTTACAGAGCTTGGTACTCCTGTCAGTCCGGAAAAACCTTCAGACCTTTTTTTAACATTAAGAAAAACTGCAAGGATGGAGATTTTACCCAATTATTTCCATTCGGAAGATTATGGACTGGGAATCTATGCTGCCATGCAGTTTTTGCAGGATGAAGAGGAAGAAAAATATTATAAAAGCTGGCTGGGAAGATGTTTCTCTAAAATATATGAGGCGAGAAAAAATTATAATCTGAACCGGTATCTGGATAGAATAGAGCCTAAAAATCAAAGTGAAAGCTACCAGCAGTTTCTGAACTTTATGTGGAACTTAAGCCTTGATGAAATAAAGAATATAGCAGACTTTTATCAGACGAATGAGACGCTGGCAAAAGCAAACTGATTTTAATTATAAATGATTGAAATATCAAGATAGGAATGGGCTATTGTCCTGAGCTTAGTAGAAGGGAGCCTGTTTTTGAAATAATAAAAATTCCGCTGGCTTTAGCCTAAACACAAAAGAAAGAACCCTGATGTTTTGTCAGGGTTCTTATTATTTTAATAATTTAATTTCTCCAGACGGATTTTATTGAATTTCTCTTTCTCGTTATACTCACGAAGCAGGATATAACCTTCTTTTCCTACATATGGCGTTACTGCATAATTATCTTTTTCAGAGATCGGAATAATCTCCTGTTTGAATTTTCCATCAATAATGGTATTGATAAACAGATTCCATCTTTTTTGTTTGGTGACTTCATCTTTTTGATAGTCACGATAGAAAAACACCACATCTTTTCCTCCGTTAAGGTACTGTGAAAACAGATAATCGCTGTTCACCCATTTTGATTTTTCCTTTTCAAAAACCTGAACATTTTTCACTTTAAAATCCTTATCCGTGTAGATGTACACAAGATCAGTCGTCTTTGGTGCGTTATACTGACCGGCCGGCTTATACTTTTCTGATAAAATACCCACACTTCCATCATTCATAAAGTACATGTCTTTAGTCTGAAGCATGTATCCGCTTTCTACCATACCATTTTTATTGAGCTTCGGGAGAAAAGCAGAGATGTTGGGCTCATAATTAATTGTTTTCGTATCTACAGAGAAATCGGATTTGTTGAGGAGCATTCTCGCAAACCCTACTGATTCTGAGTTATCATAGTTTCTTCCCAGCAAAACTACTTTATCATCAAAGGTTTTATCATTATCAAGCTTTCTGTAATTGGAGTAGAAAGATTCAATATTGTCTATGGTATCATCAGATAATCCGGTAATGGGTTTGCTGGATTTCTCTTTTCCGGTTTTCATATCAAGAACCATGAGGCTGAATGTTTTCTGCTTGTCATTCACTTTTTTCATAATGCAGTACATATTGTTCTCATCCCTTTCCAGAACAGAAAGGGTAGTGTACAGTTTTTTGCTGCCGTCTGTGTTGTATTGATACCTCCAGATTTCCTTTTTGTTTTCATCAAACCTCATGAGGCTGTTGCTGTTTTCATACTTGCCGTAATCTTTGTATTCAACAGCAAAATAACCGCCTTCTTTCAGTTCTCCTACCGCAGAAACGTAGTTATAGCCTTTCTCTTTTTTCTCATCACGGTTTTCCTTACGTTGTTCTTTCCAGCTCTTCGGTTCGTTGATCTCTTTGAAAGTACCGTTTTCCAGATAGTCGTAATATATTTTCCGGGTAATGGAGTTGGTTTTCGGATCGATTACCATAGAAACCGGAGTAAAGACTTCTTTGCTCTTCACAAGAGAATAATCCATCATGGAAGGCTTTAAAATAATCTGACCTTTAAAATCAACATATCCCAGATAAGAAGCAGCCGTGATATCTCCCTCAAACTCTTTATTGGCAACAGGGTTGAGGTTTTTATCAAGAATTACATACTCAAATTTCTTGGTCTTGTCACCGGATTTACCATAAGAATAGAGAGAAACGTAACCGTACAGATTGTCTTTATCATCGAATAGAGCATTCATCCCCACATGGTCGCCGGCAGCGAGAGTTGTCAGGTCCTGAGTTTGGGAAAAAGCAAATGTCTGGATCAGACCAAACATCATCAGCGTTATTTTTTTCATGGTTAAAATTTGAGGGATAAAAATAATAAATTAACCCATATGTTGCGAAAAATAAAAAAGCCCTGAAACCAGGGCTTTGTAACTATAATTGAGAAAGTAAATTTCTGAAGTTCGTTTTTTCATCAATGATTCTTCTCAGCTCTGAAACAGGAACTCTTTCCTGCTGCATCGTATCTCTGTCTCTGATGGTTACCGTGTGATCTGTAAGAGAATCGTGATCCACAGTGATACAGTATGGAGTACCAATGGCATCCTGTCTTCTGTAACGTTTTCCGATGGCATCTTTCTCTTCATAGAACAGGTTGAAATCATATTTCAGATCATTGAAGATCTTTTCAGCATATTCTGCTAAACCATCTCTCTTCATCAATGGAAGAATAGCTGCTTTAATGGGTGCCAATGCCGGAGGTAAAGATAAAACCGTTCTTTCTGAACCGTCTTCCAACACTTCGTCTCTTAAACAATGAGAGAATATGGAAAGGAATAATCTGTCTAAACCTACTGAAGTTTCCACTACATAAGGAACATAATTTTCGTTTCTTTCAGGATCGAAGAACTGTAACTTTCTGCCGGAATGTTTCTCATGAGCTTTTAAGTCGAAATCTGTTCTTGAGTGAATACCTTCCAGTTCTTTAAATCCGAATGGGAAGTTAAACTCAATATCAGCCGCAGCATTAGCATAGTGAGCAAGCTTTTCGTGATCGTGGAATCTGTAGTTCTCATCTCCCAAACCTAAAGCTCTGTGCCAGTTCAGACGTTTCTGCTTCCACTGTTCGTAGAATTCAAGTTCTGTTCCCGGAGCTACAAAGAACTGCATTTCCATCTGTTCGAATTCACGCATTCTGAAAATGAACTGTCTCGCAACAATCTCATTTCTGAATGCTTTACCGATCTGTGCAATACCGAAAGGAAGCTTGTGACGTGAAGTTTTCTGTACGTTTAAGAAGTTAACGAAAATACCCTGAGCCGTTTCAGGTCTCAGATAAAGATCCATAGCACTGTCAGCAGAAGCACCAAGCTTTGTCCCGAACATCAGGTTGAACTGTCTTACTTCCGTCCAGTTTTTAGAACCTGTATCAGGATCTGCAATTTCAAGCTCCTCAATTAAAGCTTTTACATCAGCAAGGTCTTCATTTTCCAGAGATTTTGCCAGTCTTGAAAGAATAGCCTCTCTTTTTGCTCTGTATTCAATAATTTTTGGATTGGTAGATACAAACTGATCTTTATCGAAAGCCTCACCGAATCTTTTAGCTGCCTTTTCGATTTCCTTATTCTCTTTATCTTCAATTTTAGCACAATAATCTTCCACCAAAACGTCTGCTCTGAAACGTTTCTTAGAATCTTTATTATCAATCAATGGATCGTTGAAAGCGTCTACGTGGCCCGATGCCTTCCAGGTTGTAGGATGCATAAGGATCGCCGAATCAATGCCGACAATATTTTCGTTAAGCTGTACCATAGCTTTCCACCAATATTGTTTGATATTATTTTTTAGTTCGGCACCGTTCTGTCCATAATCATAAACAGCGGATAAACCATCATAGATCTCACTCGATGGGAAAATAAAACCATATTCTTTAGCGTGAGAAATCACTTTCTTGAAAACATCTTCTTGCTTTGCCATAATTTTTTTACGTCTGAAATGCAAAAATAGCAATTTGGATCCAAAATCATGAGATTCAATAAAAAAAGCAGTTAATAAACAGATAAATATTGACAATTTAATTTTTCAGGAGCCGGGAACCCGCTCTCCGTTGCAATTCCTCGCTCGGCGGCTCTGCTTCGCGCCGCCGCCTCACTGCGGGATTTTCTCTCAGATCGGGGCTATTGATAAAGGAATGTCTAAACCTGTTAGGTTTACAAAGATGGCAGCATATAATATCAATCGAAAAATCTTTACTTTTGCCGGATGTTAGAAATTCTTTATCGTGACGAGCATCTTATTGCCATCAACAAACCCAGCGGATTACTGGTTCATAAATCTTTTTATGCCGGAGAAGCTGATACATATGCTATTCAGGAGTTGAAGAAACAGATCGGGCAAAAAGTGTATCCCGTACATCGGTTAGACCGGAAAACTTCGGGGGTTCTGCTTTTTACTCTGGATAAAGATATTCTTAGAATCATGAGCGATCAGTTTGCATCACGCGATGTGGAGAAGAAATATCTGGCCATTCTTCGTGGCTGGACAAAAGAAGAAGAAACCATTGATTATGATTTAGTTAATGAAAATGAAGTCACACAAAATGCTGTTACGTACTATCGTCGGTTGCAGACTTCAGAAATAGATTTACCTTTTCTAAAGCATCAGACTTCGAGATATTCTTTAGTGGAAGCTATCCCTGAAACGGGAAGATTTCATCAGCTGAGAAAACATTTTAAACATATTCTCCATCCGATCTTGGGCTGTCGCAAACATGGCTGCAACAAACAAAATAAGTTGTGGCTTCAGACATTTGACATCAATAAAATGACACTTCATGCCCATCAGTTGATTTTTAATCATCCCATTTCTAACGAAAGAATCACCGTAAATGCTACTATAGATGAGGAATTCAAAAGAGTAGGAGATATTCTGAAATTCGATCTGAGTGCGTACTCTTCATGAAAACCTTAAGATTTTAAATATCCTTGTCAAGGTTTTAAACCTTGACAAGGATGGGATTTCTAAGTATCCCATTCCATTTAACAGATAACACAGATTTCTCTGTACATATTGTTTTAATGCAATGCTCGCAAAGTTATTGATAAATAGCTTTTATTTCCGCTCGCAAGGGCACTTCGTTCAGCAAAGGCTGATAGTGCATACTTCGCTTAATGAAACGCCCTTGCGAACCAAATGTTTTCATGATTGTCCTATTTCTTTGCGGTCGTAGCGTTTAGAAAATTATCTCACCAATATGTATATCTTATAGATGCTGTATATGAGATATTTCGATAAAATATCCTACATCAATCTAGCATTAATTTTAAAATGAGTAATTTTGTAAAACTTTTTTTCAATGTACAAATCGCTCATTCGTCCGATCCTTTTCAAATTTGATCCTGAAGAAGTTCATCATTTTACATTTTCAATGCTTAAAAATTTTGGATTTCTTACCAAACTGCTTTTACCAAAACCTATTGAAGACAAACGTCTGGAAAGAGAAGTCTTTGGATTGAAATTTAAAAATCCTGTAGGACTGGCTGCCGGTTTCGATAAAAATGCAGTGTTATTTAACGAATTGGGAGATCTTGGTTTCGGATTTGTAGAAATAGGAACCGTTACCCCGAGAGCGCAAGCCGGAAATCCTAAGAAAAGATTGTTCCGTTTGATTGAAGATGGTGGGATCATCAACAGAATGGGATTCAATAATGATGGTCTTGAAGCAGCTATTGAAAAACTGAAATCCAATAAAGGAAAAATAATCATCGGTGGAAACATCGGGAAAAATACAGATACAAGTCCGGAAAATTATACGCAGGATTACTTAGACTGTTTTGAAGGTCTTCATCCTCATGTAGATTACTTTGTATTGAATGTGAGCTGCCCGAACGTAGGAAGCCACGCGAAACTGGAAGATGTAGACTATCTGAGAGAACTGATTACGGAAGTGAAAAAAATAAACCAGTCAAAATCTGTACAGAAACCTATATTACTGAAAATTGCACCGGATTTGAATAACAATCAGTTAGACGAAATCATTGATCTGATCGCTGAAACAAAAATAGATGGTATTGTAGTTTCCAATACATCCGTGAACAGAGAAGGCCTGAAAACCTCTCCGGAAGTTTTAGCACAGATAGGAAATGGTGGATTAAGCGGAAAGCCCATTCGTGAGAGAAGTACAAAAATGATCAAATACCTTTCCGATAAAAGCAACAGGGCATTTCCAATCATTGGAGTAGGAGGAATTCACTCTGCTAAGGATGCGATGGAGAAGCTGGATGCAGGGGCTACACTGGTTCAGTTGTATACCGGATTTATTTATGAAGGTCCGCAACTGATCAACGACATCAATCAGGAATTACTAAAAAGAGCCAGCAGATTACCGAGATAAAATAAAAGAGAGTTGATATGACTCTCTTTTTTATTTTGACTTTACAACGGATGCGTTTTTAATATTTACTGTAAGCGTATGGGGCGGAGTGCTTTCGGATTTACCGATTTTATAGATAATTGTTTGTTTGTCTTTGGATTTCGTTTTGGTAACGTCATATATATTTTCGCGGCAGCTTTCAGTCAGGAATTCTTCATAGTTTTTATAATTCCAGTCTTTTGTGAAGTAAAGAACCCGGTAGCCTTTCTCTCCATTGCTTGCACCGCATTGCCCGCAGGCATTAAAATTTGATATTTCCTCAAAATACAGTAAAATCCTGTTCCCATTTTCTCCTGAAGAATAGGAGATTAGCTCGTTTCCACCTGCTTTATTGATAAAATCATAGGTGTTGATTTTCTTATTATTGGGTAAGTACAGATAATTGTTGAGACGGTAGATCATCGTATTGCCTGTAAATAATTTTGCAGGCTGGGATTTTTTGTCCAGATAAAAATATCCGGGAACAGGGTTGGTATTCTGGCTGCTATTTTCAAATACAATAGATTCCTTTGGTGCTAATTTCTGGGCTATTTCATCCGTCTTTTCCACTTTCTGAAGAGAAGTGATCTGCTCTTTCAAAAGCTTTGAATTCTGTTTTTGTTTTGCTCCAAAATTATACAAATACAGTTTTCCATAGTAATCATATATTCCGGTAAGCGGGATTTTCTTTCTGTATTTGTTATAATAATACCATCCATCCACATAATGCTGATACTGATCACAGTCTACAACACCTGTGTAGTTGAGTTCTATGGTAATCGGAATTCCTCCGATTTCTCCCGTAAAGGTCTGGGAAGAATCCGTTACTTTCTTTAATTCAACTTTTTGACACAGAGCAAATGTGAGGAAACAAAAAAAGAAGACACTGAAAATTTTTTTCATGGCTGAGTGATCGTGGATTTGAGTTTTTTAAATGAAGAAGTGTGCGATGGTGTAGATAATCAGACCGACCAGACCTCCTACCAGCGTTCCGTTAACCCGGATAAACTGCAGGTCTTTTCCTACTTCCAGTTCCAGTTTTTCACTGAGCTCTTTTCCCTGCCAGTTCCCAACGGTAGTACTGATGAGGTTTCCGAATTGATGAGTGTTTTTCAGGATGTACTTATAAGCCGTTACGCGAACCCAATGGTCAATTTTATTCTGAAGGTTTTCATCTGTTTTTAAATTCTGGGCAAACTCGTTCAGGTTTTTTGAAAGGTACTTTTTCAAAGCAGAATCCTCCTCGTGAAGTTCTTTCATCAACGTTTTTTTAATGGAAACCCAGATATCATTGGAATATTCATCCAGTTTATCATTTTTGAGAAGACCGTTTTTAATCGTTTTAAATTCTTCATCCCATTTCGGATCTTCTTTCAGATCAACGGAAAATTCATGAATCTTCTGAGTGATCAATGCTCTTACTTCATGCTGAGGATCTTCTTCTATTTCTTTGAAAAAATCAGAAAGTCCGTCGGCAATTTTATCAGCAATTTTGTTATCTACAAAAGATGGAATGAACGAATAACTGCCTTTTTTTACTCTCTCCTGGATCATTTCATCGTTTTCAATGATGTATTCTTTGATCTGTTTTGAAAGATTGGTGATGATTCTCTGGTGATCATTTTTTTCCAGTATATAACCGATTCCGTTTCCTACTACTTTATTAAGCTTGACATCATCTGTCATTTCAGAAACCTTTTTGCTGATAAACTGGCTTACCGTAGAATCATCCAGTTTATTGAGAATATCAAGAACAATATCCGAAAGGTTTTTAATCAAAATGTCCTGGCTTTTTTCCTTGGCCAGCCATTCTCCAACAAAATTGGATACTTTAAGCTTTTGGATGTAAGGGCGGATATTCTGAGGTGAAAGGAAGTTTCCCACCACGAAATTTCCAAGGTTGTCTCCCAGTCTCTGCTTACTGTTTTCAATCAGGTTGGTATGGGGAATAGGAAGCCCGAGAGGATGCCGGAATAAGGCCGTTACCGCAAACCAGTCCGCAAGCGCACCCACCATAGCGGCTTCAGCAAAGGCCTGGACATAGCCAATCCAGTGAGAGTTATCAGACTTCTGTAAAATAGTGGTAACAATGAAAATAACAGCCATCAGGACAAATAATCCGGTGGCAAATGCTTTATATTTTCTAAGTTGTTTTCTTTTTGCTTCGTCATTCATATTCTCAAATTTACTAAATTTGGTTATGAAACCATTCGTGGTTAAAGAATTAAAATTTACGATGAAATTTTTAATTTCAATAACCCTATTAATTATTCTGCAGGCATGTACGCAGAAATATGAACCTATTAAAAAAACTCCTATGGAAAATACACAAGCAAAAAGCAATCCATATTACTCCAGAACAGATACTTCAAAACTCAATGTTTCCAATGAAGAATGGAAAAAAATCCTTGCTCCGGATCTATACGCAATAGCCAGAGAAGCGGCAACAGAAAGAGCTTTTACAGGAAAATATAACGAATTTGATGAGGTAGGAGAATATTATTGTGCGGTATGTGGAAATCATCTGTTCCGTTCTACATCAAAATTTTCCAGCAGCTGCGGCTGGCCGAGTTTCTTTGAAGCTGATAAAGAAGGAGTCTATTATGTAAGAGATCAGTCGTACGGTATGGATAGAGTAGAGGTACTTTGTAAAAGATGTGATTCCCATCTGGGACATGTTTTTGATGACGGTCCGAAGCCTACAGGATTAAGATATTGTATGAATTCTATAAGTCTGGAATTTGTTCCGGATTCTCAAAAATAACCACTTTAATTCACAAAATCAGGACGTTAAAGTTTCTTAAATAGCGTTAAACTTTGTAGAGTTATAACCCCTTGGTAATTATGTTTTTATAATTTTGCCCCACTAATTTGGATTTATATAGTATTGAATGAAAGGATTTTATAGCGTATTAGGCCTTGTTTACATGGTGACGACTTCATTCTACATTTCCCCAAAAGTGGTGGCGAAAAGTGAGAATGTGAAAACAACGAAAACTGAAAAAGTAGCTGAAACGAAATCTGAGAAGAACACTGCAGCAGTGTCTTCATCAGAAGCACTGTACCAATCTATTGCATTTGAGCCGGGGCATGAACTGAATTATGATGTGTTCTCAAAAGCATTGACTGGCTATGAAAATTTAAAAAAAGCAGGATTGCTTACCCAGGACTCGCATTTATTAACTATCTGCGATTTTTCTATGTCTTCTAACACAAAAAGACTTTGGATCATTGACCTTGAAGACAAAAAAGTTCTGTTCAACTCTCTAGTAGCACACGGAAAAAATACCGGTGAAGAATTTGCGACGAATTTTTCTAACAGGGAAAGTTCGCTGCAGAGCAGCCTGGGATTTTATATCACGGATGCAACCTATCAGGGTGATAACGGATACTCTCTGAAATTATTGGGAATGGATAAGGGCTTTAATGATGCTGCATACAGAAGAGCAATTGTAATGCATGGTGCGGATTATGTAAGTGATGCATTTGCTGCGATGCACAAAAGAATCGGAAGAAGCTGGGGATGCCCTGCCGTCCCAAGAGAACTGACACAATCTATAATCAATACGATTAAAGGCAAAAACTGTCTGTTCATCTATTATCCTGATCAGAATTATCTTTCTTCCTCAGAATGGTTGAAAGCGTAAGATTAAAAAAGCAGTCATTTTTGACTGCTTTTTAATTTTTGGAGGGAAATTCTACAGTAAATACACTTCCTTTGGATACTTCAGAATTGATAGTCAATTTTCCTTCATGTATTTCTACAATTCTTTTTACAATGGAAAGACCGATTCCGTTTCCTTTTTCGAAGCTCTTATTGGAACCGCGGTAAAAAAGATCAAAAATTTTTGAAAGATCCTTTTCTGAAATACCGATCCCATGATCAATAAAATGGATTTTAATATGTTCCTGTTGGGTTTCTATCTCAATATGACAGCTTTTATCTGCCGAATATTTACAGGCATTCTCTATTAAGTTCGAAAAAGCAACCTGCAGCAGGTAAGGATTACCATAAAAATCATAATTGTTTTCATCATCATCTGAGGCATTGCTCATATAATTGATCCCGATTTTGAAGCCGGCATTTTTCTGCAGCAATGCAAGCTTAGCTTCTGCTAAAATCTCATCCAGACGTAGATTGGTAAAACTGATCTGTGATACATCATAGCTGGCTCTGGCAAAATCTAACAAGGCAGATGACAACTCCGAAGCGTCATTGGCATCCTGCAGAGCATTGTCAATAGAAAGCTTATAGTCATCTAAGGTAACGTTAAGTTCCTTGGCAAGCTCAAGTTCTGCAATTAAGGTAGAAAGAGGAGTCCGGAATTCATGAGAAATAGTGGTCACGAATTGCTTATGATTATTGAAGGATTTTTCAAGCCTGTTGAAGGTAGAATTAAAAGTTTCCGTGAGTTCATAAATCTCATCTTTTGCCTTGGGAATATCCAGCCGTTTATTAAGGTTGTGCTCTGAAATATCACGGATCTGGAGAATGATATCCTTTAAAGGCTTAAGCGTATAATAGGAAAAAAGAAATCCTATAATAAAAATGATAACAATCGAACTGATGTAGATGATGATGATATCTTTTTTAAACTCAGAAATATGGGCCTTTCCCGTGACGTCTACCGCACTTCCAATAATATAATATTTTTCTCCGTTGGAGGAGAGCTGAATGGCAATATACTGACGATCACCCCGCTGCCAGAATATTCTGTTTTTATGGGACCGGGTAATTTTGTTCAGGTATTTTTCATTGCTTTTGAGAGGAGGAACATCTGTGAAGGTAAGCTCTTTTTTGCTGTTATAAACACTGATGTCTGCTTCATTCAGAAGTTTTTGGTTACGCCGGTGAAGTTCACGGATTTTTTCATCACTGATTCTGGCATCAAATATAAATTCTGAACGCCAGATCACTTTGTATCCCAGCCGGTCATTGAATTCATCTTCTCTGTTTTTTTCAGAAACAAAATAAAGAACGTAAGCAAACAAAAATAGGATGCCTGCCGTAAGGATGGAATAAATGAGTGCTGTTCGGGTTGCTATTTTCATAATTGTGAAGCAAAAATAAATCCTACTCCGGGTTTGGTATGAATCAGTTTATGATCAAAATTTTTATCAATCTTTTTCCGTAAATATGCAATATAGACATCAATATAATTGGTCCCTGTGTCGAAATGATTCCCCCATACATTTTCTGCAATTTCTTCACGGGTAAGAATTCTTTCGGCATTGCTTACCAGAAATACCAGGAGTTTAAATTCTTTGGGAGTAAGTTCTATTTCCGCTCCATTTCTGAAAACCCTGTTAAATTTCTTATCAATTTTCAGGTCATAATATTCCAGATCGTTCAGATAGGCTTCTTTATTTTTAATTGATCTTCTCTGCAGAATGGCTTTGATTCTCACATAGAGCTCCCTAATCTCAAAAGGTTTCACCATATAGTCATCTGCCCCGGCGTCAAATCCTTCAATTTTTTCATCAATCGTTCCAAGAGCGGTAAGCATGATGATGGGGAGGTCAGGATATTGCTGTTTGATCAGTTTGCACAGATCAATACCACTCATTTTCGGGAGCATAATATCCGTAATGGCCAGATCAAATGTTATTTTATTCAGCAGGACAATCGCATCTTCTGCATCTTCCGAAATATAAACCTGATATTGCTGGCTTTCCAGCCCTCTTTTCAAAAGGCTTGAAACGCGTGAATTATCTTCTACAATTAAAATTTTCATAAAGAAATACGATGAATAAGGGTGTTGGTTTTCAAGCGTTTTTTTGATTTTAAAAGCCTGACTTTCATTTATTCCCAAAGCACTGTACAAAGGTATTTTATATTTTTCTTTTATCAGAAAACATTCCCCCTTTTAATAGTTTTCTATAAGGTTTCTAATAGATTTCTAATACCTGTCGGCCTTTTAGCAATCTAATTTTGTCCCGTTGAAATCAACAAAAGATAAGAATAGAAAAATATGAAGACTACCTCTTTCAAAACAGCAATTGCGTTGTTTTCCTTATTAGGACTTATGGGGAAATTAGAAGCCCAGAAAAAAAATGATTTTAATAATCCCGGATTGACTCATTATTTCAATGAAGATCACTCAAGATATATTTCCTTTAGCGGATATGCAGAATTGTGGGCCAGATATACCCAGCTTAACCCTGGAAGCCTTGTCAATAACGAAGCAAAATCAGACCTGTCTGACCTTTCGCTTAGAAGAGTTCGTGTAAAAATGACTTATAAACCAACAGAAAAGCTGATGTTTGTATTGCAGGGTGGAACTACCAACGTGAATGTCAATGCAAAAGGAAGTAACTATTTTGACCTTTTGGATGCTTATGCTGAATACGCTTTTAATGATAAAATTGCTTTTGGGGCAGGACGTTCTACATGGCGCGGCCTTTCAAGATTTACTACAGGACCTTTGAATACGCTGTTATACGACCTGCCAGCTTATGCAACCTCCAATGCGGGAGCAACAGATTATACCGTAAGGGAATTGAGTGCCTATATTAAAGGACAGCTCGGAAGATTTGATTATCGTCTGGTACTGGCTGATCCTTATACCATGGCAACTTCTGATCCGAAACTGAATGTAGCTTCCTTTAGTAAAAACTCCCCCGGAAAAGACTTCTCAGGATATTTCAGATATGCTTTTTTGGACAAGGAAAATATTTCCACTCCCTTTAATGCAGGAACTTATGTAGGGAAGAAGAATGTACTGAGTCTGGGAGCGGGGTTTGATTATATTCACAATGCATTATGGCATCTGGATTCCGGTAAAAATACAGTGAATGATGATATGAAAAGCTTTGCAGTAGATTTATTTTATGATGCACCACTGAATAAAGAAAAAGGAACGTCAATAAGCGCTTATGGGATGGCGATGCATAACGACTACGGACCCAATTATATCCGGTATGTAGGTACCAATAATCCTGCGACTTCTGTAGATGTTACACAAGCGAGTCTGAATGGAGCAGGAAATGCAATGCCTGTTATCGGAACCGGAAATACATATTATGTACAACTGGGAGGAACCCTGCCTTATCTGGACAAAGAAAAGAAAAGTCTTCAGCTTCAGCCTGCCGTAGGAATGCAGCTGTCAGATCTGAAAGGGCTTCATGATAATGCTGTGATCTATGATGCAGGAATATCTCTGCTGATGAACGGAATGTCTTCCCGTTTAACCTTTGACGCCCAGAACAGACCTGTTTATACCAATGACCCTTCAAACAATGCCGTAGTTTCAGACCGGAAATGGCAGTTTGTCCTTAAATACAGAATAGATTTTAATTAAAATAAATGACAATGGAAAGAAGAAAATTTTTATTCCGCTCAGTCCAGGCTTCTGCTTTGCTGCTGATCTCAGGAAATATGTTTGCCTCTGCTTTACCCATGTTTAATCCTAAAAAAAAGAAAAAAGTGTACTTCCATTATTTGTTGTTCTGGCTTAGAAAAGACCTTTCCGGGCCTGAAGTAAAAGAGTTTGAAAATTTTTTTGAAGGCCTTAAAAAGCTTCCTTATCAGAAGAATCTCCGTTACGGAAAGCCGGCAGCTTCCAGCCCGAGAAGCGTTTTAGACAGCACATTTACTTATAATGCGTCTATGGAATTCGATAGTCTGGAAGAGCTTGAAGCATATGGAAAGCTTCCTGAACATCTTGCTTTGGTTCAGAAATATAAACCATTCTTTGACAGAATGCTGGTTTACGATACTGTTTATAATTAAAAATAAAAAATTAAATTTATAATGAAAAACATCATTAAGGGCTTAAGCCTTGTTTTAGTAGTAAGTACTGTAGGATTTATGAATGCACAACATAAAAAACATAACCATGTGAGCGTTACTGCGGAGAGCTCCACTGAGTTTATTCCTGCCATAAGATTAATTAATAATCCTGACGGCTCATGTACTTTTGAGAAAGGGAAAATACCTACTCTTAAACATATGAATACCACAACATTCTGGATGAGCAATAAAACGGAGGAGTGGGAAAAAAATGCACATCCGGCTCCCAGAAGACAATATGTGATTACCATCAAGGGCAATATACGATTTAAAGTAACAGATGGTTCTACTTTTATGATTAAACCGGGAGTAGTTCTTCTTGCCGAAGACCTTAAAGGAACCGGCCACAGCTGGGATATGGTGAAAAGCAAAGAATGGGAGAGACTCTATATTCCGATTGCTGAAAATGCCGATGATTTTTTTATCCCGGATGCTCAATAGTTACAAGTCAATCTCTTTATAAGGGGTATATAATTCGTTATGTTTGAAGCAGTCAGTTTTGACTGCTTTTTAAATTTTAAAATAAATAAAAAAATCCCTGCATGGTTTTCATACAGGGATTTTCAATTATTTAATCTGATTAGCTGAATTTCTTAAATACTACAGTGGCATTATGTCCACCAAATCCAAAAGCATTACTCAACGCAAAATTGATATTCTTTTCTTTCGCTTCTCCGAAAACGATATTGATATCCTTAGGAATACTTTCATCAATATTGTGAAGATTAATCGTTGGAGGAATAATTCCATTCTGAATCGCTTTGATTGAAAGAATGGCTTCCACCGCTCCTGCAGCACCCAATAAGTGGCCGGTCATGGATTTTGTGGCACTGATATCAAGGTTTTTACTTCCCTTAAATGCTTTATTGATGGCTGTTAATTCAACCATATCTCCTAATGGAGTGGAAGTAGCATGAGGGTTAATATAATCAATATCTTCCATATTGGCTCCTGCTTCTTTCACTGCCAGCTGCATTGCTTTTATAGCTCCAACGCCATCAGGATGAGGTGCTGTCATGTGGTAAGCGTCTGCAGTCATGGCGGCTCCTGCTAATTCTGCATAAATTTTTGCTCCTCTGGCAACAGCATGTTCATATTCTTCAAGCACCAGGGCTCCTGCACCTTCACCCATTACAAATCCGTCTCTGTCTGCATCGTAAGGTCGGCTGGCCGTTGTAAAATCATCATTTCTTGTCGACATGGCCTTCATAATAGAGAACCCTCCGATAGAAGCCGGAGTGATAGCTGCTTCAGAACCACCGCTGATGATTACTTTGGCTTTTCCCAAACGGATATAATTGAAGGCATCCATCAATGCCGTATTTCCTGTAGCACAGGCAGAAACTGTTGTATAATTGATTCCCTGAAGACCATATTTCATAGAAATCATTCCCGAAGCCATATTGGCGATAAACTTCGGTACAAAGAAAGGATTGAAACGTGGCGTTCCATCTCCAGCAGCGAAATCCATTACTTCTTTTTCAAAAGTCCACATTCCGCCCTGTCCTGTTCCCCAGATGACTCCTGTGTCGAAGGGATCCATTTTTTCAAGCTCCAGACCTGAATCCTGAATCGCTTCCGCAGAAGCATACATGGCATATTGTGTAAACAGGTCACTTCTCTTGATTTCGTTATGATTCAGATATACTTTTGGATCAAAGCCTTTTACCTCACAGGCAAAATGTACTTTAAATTTTTCCGTATCGAAATGGGTAATGAGTCCTGCTCCGCTGACTCCTTTAATACTGTTTTGCCAAAAATCTTCAACATTATTTCCCAAAGGTGTCACAGCACCTAATCCTGTAATGACAACTCTCTTCATATGTAGTTACTATTTTTTAATAGATTAGACTTTCATAAGATAAACCCTGTTTATCCCATGTTTTATTTTAATTACTTCTTTTATCAGCTAATTTTTGCACTGCAATATTATCAATTTTCTTTCTCTGCAGACGAATAATCAATCATATTATTTACTGCATAATAAAAGAATCTGCTCTTTTGAATATAGGATGAGGCTTTTATTACTTTTCCAAAATCATCGTTACTCCCTGTCCACGGGCTGCACAAATGGATATAAACCCTTTCCCACTGCCTTTTTCATGAAGTAATTTTGCCAGTGTTGCGATAATTCTTCCTCCGGTTGCAGCAAAAGGATGGGCGGCTGCAAGGCTTCCTCCTTTTACATTCAGTTTATTTCTGTCTATTGTTCCCAGCGCTTTTTCCAATCCGAACTTTTTGGCCAGCTCATCATTTTCCCAGATTTTTATGGTAGCCAGGACCTGTGCTGCAAATGCTTCATGAATTTCGTAGTAATCAAAGTCTGACAAATTCATACCTGCTTTTTTAAGCATTCTCTCTGCTGCAAAAACAGGAGCTAGAAGTAAATCCTGTTTATTTTCAACATATTCTATTCCTGCCAGCTCTGAAAAAGTGATATAAGCTAAGACGGGAAGATTATTGGCTATCGCCCATTCTTCGCTGGCCAGCAAAACTGCAGAAGCACCATCTGTAAAAGGAGTTGAATTTCCTGCCGTTAAGGTTCCGTTTTGCTTATCAAAAGCAGGTTTCAGCTGCGATAATTTTTCAATACTGCTGTCACGTCTCAGATTATTATCTTTATCCAGCCCAAAAGCTGGAGTGATCATATCATCAAAAAATCCCTCATCATAAGCTTTTGCCATGTTCTGATGGCTTTTTAATGCCAGTTGATCTTGTTCTTCTCTTGGTATATTGTAATATTGGGCAGTAATTTCTGTATGTTCACCCATCACAAGACCTGTTTTGGGTTCCTGCCCTTTATAAGGAATGGGCATCCAGTCTTTCAACTTCGGGCTTAGCAGTTGTTTTATTTTTCCAAACGCTGATTTCTCTTTATTGGCTTTGAGCATGGCTTTTCTTAACCTTGGTGAAGACTCAAATGGAATATTGCTCATGGCTTCCACACCGCATGCAATACCACAGTCTATCTGACCCAGGGCAATTTTATTCCCAATATAAACAGCTGCTTCAATTCCTGTATCACATGCCTGCTGAAGATCACAGGCAGGAGTAGCGGGATCCAGCGTTGTATTCATCACCGTTTCCCTGATGAGGTTGCTTTCGGAAATATGTTTAATGACTGCGCCGCCGGCAACCTCTCCGAGTCGTTTTCCTTTTAAGTGATAACGGTCTATTAATCCGTTCAGAGAAGCAAGCAGAAGATCCTGATTTCCCTGCTCTGAATAAGCGGTATTCATTCTGGCAAAAGGAATTCTGTTGTATCCTACAATAGCCACTTTTTTTGTTTCCATATGGTATTATTTATGATGGAAGAATATTGAGTTCATGATCAATCATATGACTGACTTTATCTAAAGCGTGGTTGAGAAAACTTTGGTCACCCATTGTTTTTGAAAGCAGGATTCCGCCTTCAATAAGCATGATGAATAAGGACGCATATTGCTCAGCATTCACTTTTTTATTAATTTCCCCTTTACTTTGTCCTTCAGCAATGGCATTTGATATTTTTGTCATCCATTGTTCAAAAGACCTTTTCACCTGTGCTTTTAAGGCAGGAAAAGAATCGTCAGCTTCGGTTGCAGCATTCATTAACGGACAGCCGCCGTTGGCAAAGACAAACTTCCAGTTTTTCCGGTAAAAATCTACAAAAGCATGCAGTTTATCCAGTGAAGTTGGATACTCATTACCAAAAGAGCGGCTAAGTGTTTTGCCCAGTAATCCCGCATTGTATTTATAAACCTCAATGGCTACTTCATCCTTGTTTTCAAAATTTCCATAGATGCTGCCTTTCGTCAGTCCGGTTGCCTGAGTAATGTCAGACAGCGATGTGGAAATATAACCCTTGGTATTAAAAAGGTTTGCTGTTTTCTCGATAATATGCTGTTTCGTTTTTTCTGCCTTCGACATTATAAATGTTTAAATATGATGCAAATATACAAAAATATACCACTCGGTATATTTTATTTTAAAAAGTTTAATCAGGTAATATTCTGACTTTTAAGTTTTGGCTGAGGCTAATGGATTCTTTTTAAATTAAAAAACGGACTAAAAGCCCGTTTCTATTGATATTGAATGATTACTTAAATTAGTTTTCCAACGTAGCATTCAATGTGATTTCAAAGTTGAATGCTGCACTTACAGGGCATCCTTCTTCAGCAATCTTAGCAAATTTCTGGAATTCTTCTTCTGAGATTCCCGGAACTTTAGCAGTAAGAGTCAATTCAGATTTTGTAATCTTACCAATATTGGGATCAAGGGTAATTACAGAAGTCGTCTTTAATTCTTCAGGATTATAGCCTGCCTGAGATAATTCTGCATCCAGTTTCATGGTGAAACATCCTGCGTGGGCTGCTGCCAGCAATTCTTCAGGGTTGGTACCTACACCATCCGCAAAACGGCTGTTGAAAGAATATTGAGTCTGGTTTAAAGTTGTACTCTGAGTTGTTAAATGTCCTTTTCCTTCTTTAATGGTACCGTTCCAAACGGCTGTTGCGTTACGTCTCATAATGTTTGTTTTTGTATTTAGTAATGTTGTTTGATTTTGATGTTACAAAGGTATATCTATGGCGGGGAGTATTCAATAGATAAAATGACTTAACTATTGTACTTTTTTCCCGTGATGTAATTTTTTTTAAAATTTACCGGTGTGCTTCCTGTTTTATTCGTGAAAAGGCGGTTGAAATAGGCGGGATCTTCATAACCCAGATCATAAGCAATTTCTTTGACAGGTTTATCCGTATAAAAAAGTAACCTTTTTGCTTCTAATAAAATTCTGTTAATAATAAACTGGTTGGGAGACTCCAGCTTTAAGTTTTTAAATTTATGAGTTAAAGTTTTCGGAGCGATGTGAAGAAGCTCTGCATAATCAGCAACATTATGTTTTTCTCTGAAATGAATTTCCAGATGTCTGCTGAAATCTCTGAAAATATCAAGCTCACTGCCTGGTATTTTGAGCGTATCATTATCCAGATTTTGTTTCTTCCACTTGCGGGTAGCCCTAATGATGATCTGTTTTACATAGGTTCTGATCATTTCCTCTGCCGAAGAATCCTTCCCTTTAAGTTCATCCCGAATATTCTGAAACAAACTTTTTATAAGAGAAGTTTCTGAATCATCAAGTTCTACAAAAGGAATTTCAAATACATTATGAAAGAGAAGGCCGTCACAAGCCACTTCCTTATCATGGATCTGAATACAGTAAAAATCCCGGTTGTAGAAAAGAAGAATAGATTCATCTTTGCCTTTTTGGATACTCAAATGTTGGTTGGTGAGGAAGAAAAGTGAAGGTTTCTTTGTTTTATAATGATTAAAATCTACTGTAAGTTCATATCCTGAAGGAATAAAAAATACTTTAATATCTGAAGAGAATCGACTTCCGTTGAAATTCTCCAGATTTTCTTCTGAAAATACTTCCAGTCCGAGTCTTTTATAGTGATCTTCAAAAATAAGCTGTTGCGGCATACTTTAACTTTAGTTTAAAGATAAAAAAAAAGCATGATTTGAACTGTATTAAATTACTTAACCTATGATTTCTTACGTTGGATTTAAAAAATTGAAATAAAATAAATTCAAAATATGTTTTTACATTGATATTATTTTATCATTTTTACAAAGATTTGTATTGTAACCTAAAAGTATTAACCTTTTTTCATAACTGCCTGTATGAGCGAATTAGAAAATATTCTGAGAGAAATAACTCCACTATCTCCTGAGGATAGTTTTCTCGTGTTTGACAGGATTAAGGCCTCATTTGACTTTCCATATCATTACCACCCGGAAATAGAAATCAATTTTGTTTATAAGGGGAAGGGCTACAAAAGAATGGTGGGAGATCATACCGGAGAGATCGGAAATATAGAATTGGTGTTGGTAGGTCCAAATTTACCGCATTGCTGGGCTAATTACAGATGTAAGAACAGAAAGACCCACGAAATTACCATACAATTCAATCAGGATTTCTTTAATCAGTCACTGATGGAGAAAAATATCCTGAAACCCATCAATAATCTTATGAAAGATTCCATCCGGGGAATTCTTTTTTCTACAGAAACTGCCGAGAAACTAAAAGATTCGTTTCTCAATCTTTCAAAGATGAACAGCTTTGAATCTTTCATAGAAATTATGAAGATTCTGAATGAACTGGCTGTGGCAGAGGATAAAACACTTTTATCTTCGTATAGTATTGAACTTGAAACTTTCGCAGATAATGATAAAATGAAAGTGGTTCATGATTTTGTCCATAAAAATTTTGAAAACAAAATTACACTGGATAATGCAGCATCATTGGTGAATATGAGCAATGTGACGTTCAATAGGTTTATTAAAAAAAGAACAGGAAAAACCTTTATCAATTATCTTAACGAGATAAGAATCAGCTATGCTGCACGCTGGTTGATGGAAAAGAATCTGACTGTTTTTGAAATTGCTTTTGAGGCTGGCTTTAATAATATCGCCAACTTTAATAAAGTATTTAAGTCGATCAAAAAGACAACTCCAACCGAATTTAGAGAACAGTTCAAAGGAGTTAAAAAGATTGAATAATACGTTTTAAAAATTTATTTTTTCTTTTTAACATACTATTTTTTGCACTAAAATTCTGTGCAAAAATCTTCTTTTATTTTGTCAGAATATCAGAATAAATCCTCTTTTTTTAATGTTTGGAGAGTGTTGTATTATGTTGATATATAGGGTTTTAATGTCTTTTAAAATTAATTGCTGAAAAAATAATATCGTTTTATGATAAAATAGTATTATATCAGACTGGTTACAAAATTTAGATTTGTGAATGTGAATTAAATCTTAACAAAACTTTAAATAATTTAATACATAAACGGCAAAATTTTGCTGAAAGAACAATAATTTTTTTTGTATTAAAAAATAAAGTAATGTCATTGATTCTCAATTAAATCTAACGAATCTATACCTTATGAGAAAAGCAGTTATACCCGTTCTGTTTGTTTTTTCACTCACTGCGAATGCACAGGAGAAAAAAACAGCCGATACTACGAAGACAACCAGTATTGAGGAGGTCGTGGTCACCTCTTTGGGGATAAAAAGGCAGGCCCGCTCTTTGACGTATTCCAGTCAGCAGATTGGCGGGGATGAGCTTACAGAAGTGAAAACTCCCAATCTATTAAATTCGATCAACGGAAAAGTTTCCAATGTGCAGATCAACAGAACCAATGGTGTAGGTAGCTCCGTAAGGGTGGTCATGAGAGGAGATAAGTCTGTCAACAGTGCACAGCCACTGTATGTGATTGATGGTATTCCCATTATCAACGGAACAGGAAAATCAGCAGATATCGGACAGTATTCCAATATGCCGGATCCGGGGGATGTATTGAGCTCCATCAATCCTGATGATATTGAAAGCATCAACTTCCTGAAAGGAGCTTCTGCTTCTGCATTGTACGGTTCTGCCGGAGGTAATGGGGCTATCCTGATTACAACTAAAAAAGGACGTGCAGGGAAAAGTTCAATTACTTACAGCTCCAGCCTTACAGTGGACAGGGCTTATAGTCTTCCAAAACTACAGCACAGTTATCTGTCTTATGACCCTTCTGTATCGGGATCACAGCCGGGACAGTCAGTAGAAAGCTGGGGCGCAAAAGGATCTTCTAAAGATTATCTTAAAGACTTCCTTCAGACAGGAACAACTTGGGTAAATAGCCTTTCTTTCCAGTCAGGAAATGAGAGATCAACAAGTTATTTCTCAATCGGAAATACCACCAACAAAGGAGTGGTTCCCATGTCTTATTTTGATCAGTATAACGTTTCTTTCAGAAATTCAAGTAAGTTTCTGGATGATAAGTTAACATTAGATGCCAACTTCATCGGTTCATTACAGGAAAGTAAGAACAGACAGACTCCCGGAGCATCTTTTTCTCCTTTGACGAGTTTGTACTGGTTGCCAAGAGGAGTAGATTTTGATCAGTATGGTCCAGATAATTACACTTATTTAAATAAAGAAAGATTTTTACCTGCTCAAAACTGGTGGGAGGTTAATCCGGATGGAAGTTTTAAAGGAAACCCACCAACACAGAACCCTTATTGGATTTTAAACCGTAATCCGGTTACTGTAAGCAATAAAAATACCTATGGAGCGCTTTCATTATCTTACCAGATCAATCCTTGGTTAACGGCAAGAGTGAGAGGAAATTATAGCTGGAATATTTCAGACAGTCAGCGTGATATTGCTGCTTTTTCAGCACCTACTTTACTGGCTGTTAAGGAAGGAATTAATGGAAGAATTCTTAAGAATACCTATGAAAACTCTTCAACATATGGGGACGTGTTGCTTATCGGTAGTCCTAAAATTAGTGAGTCTTTCTCTTTAGATTTTACGTTAGGAGGAAGTATCAATACAACAAGAAATAAAATAGGACAAATTGATAACGCATATCTGACAAACCCTAACCTTTTCACTGTGAGTAATCTTGAATGGGGTAAAAAAAGATCCCCTGGTGATGGATATCATAATATCTATACCAATATGAAGAAGCAGGTACAATCTGTATTTGCAAGTGCTACAGTAGGGTATAAAAATATGTTTTATGTGGACATGACTTTTAGAAATGACTGGGATTCCAGTCTGGCCTTAACAGGGAGAACGGGATTTGACTATGAATCTGTAGGAGCTAATGCTGTGTTATCTTCTGTTTTCAAACTTCCGGAAGTCATTAGTTTCTGGAAAGTAAGAGGATCTTATGCAACGGTAGGATTAGGGTTGCCTACCAATATTTCCAATGCTATGATTGAATATAATAAAGGATATACTGTTGGTGTAGATGCGGGAACACTTGTGTTTCCAAAGAGTTCATTCATTACTGATCCTAAGTATAAAGACCTGTTTCCGAAACCTGAATTTAATAAAACTTTTGAAGTTGGAACAGAGCTAAGGATGTTTAGTAATAAATTAAGTTTTGATATTACTTACTACAACTCCAATACGAGTAATCAATTGTTAGAAACAAAAATAGATTCTTATTTCGGAGGAATAGCTCCTGGATCATATTATATCAACGCAGGAAAAATCCGAAATACAGGTTTTGAATCTTCATTGTCATATAAGATCTTCAGTTCAGAAAAATTTGGATGGACAACTACATTAAATGCATCGGCTAACAAAAATACTATTGTTGAATTGTTTCCACCAAGTTTACCTATATCAGAAAACCAACTTTTCTCATTAACAGGAGGAGGGGAATACACCAAACTGAAATTGGGAGGATCTTTTGGTGATCTTTACGGAATCAAGTTTAAAAGAGACGATCAGGGACGTATTTTAGTGAATGAAAAAGGAATCCCATTAGCAGAAGGTACTCCTTCTTATCTTGGCAATCCGAATCCTAAGTTTATTATGGGATTCAATAACTCCTTTAATATTGGTAAGCTGGGAATCTCTTTCCTTATTGATGGTAAATTTGGAGGGAAGGTACTTTCCCTTACAGAAAAAGCAAACGATATCTATGGAGTTAGTCAGTCTACAGCTGATGCAAGAGATGCTGGAGGTGTATCTATTCCAAATGCAGTATATGCACCGGGAACACCAAATGCGGGACAGGCTTACACGGGTTTAACCAATGCAAAAGATTACTATAAAGCAGTAGGAACAACAGAAGGGTTTGGAAAAGGTATTGATGAAGCCTATCTGTACAGTGCTACAACAATACGTTTACGCCAGGCTTCCATTTCATATACTTTCGATATTCAATCTAAATATATGAGAAACGCAACCGTAAGCTTAGTAGGAACCAACTTATTTTTCTTCTACAAAAAAGCACCATTTGATCCTGAGCAGGTATCAGGAAATACACCTGGTGGAGTAGGGGTAGATTCATTCGGATTACCGGTTACCCGATCTATTGGATTATCATTAAAAGCTAACTTCTAACTTTTACAATTAAGAAAATGAAAATCAATCATATTAAAATATTGGCATTCGGAGCTGTACTGTTATTTTCTGCTTCAGGATGTACAAATGACTTTGAACAGTATAATCAGGAAAAAGCAGGAGGTCCTGAAAATTTTTACGCTGATTTCATCGCTGTTGTTGATCCCATGAAATCCATGCAGAGAGGATTACAGTCAGATTATCAGCTGTACCCTAACCTTAGTGCAGATATGTACAGTGGAATGTTCAGTACAGCAACACCATTTAATGGAGGGGTAAATAATCTTACTTATTCGATGATGGACGGATGGAATAACAGAATTATTGCCAGACAACAGGATATTTTCAATTACTCTCTTATTATTGATAATACGGCTAAGGAAATCTATAAAGGAGTAGATTTTACAGGAACATTTGCTGTAAAAAAGATTTTGAAAGTCATTACAGCCGCAAGAGTTTCAGACAGTCATGGCCCTGTAGTTTACAGCAAATATGAAAAACCCAATCCGAATGGAGTAACTGATTTTGATTCTCAACAGGAAGCCTACAACTATTTTATTGCTGATCTTACTGCAGCTATTAACGATTTGCAGAAAGTAATTGCCATGTCAGCAACACAGAATGTAGAAGATAAATCGGCATTGAAAAAAGCAGATTTAGTATATGGCGGAAATATGGCTCAATGGGCAAAATTTGCCAATTCATTAAAGCTGAGGTTAGCCATGAGAATGAGCTATGCTGATCCTGCAAAATCTAAACAATATGCAGAAGAAGCACTAGCTTCACCTGCAGGATTGATTACTGACAATGCAGATAATGCGTTGATCAGTGTAGGACAGTCAGAATTGAGTTTTATTATTTACTCATGGGGAGATTGTCTGATCGGAGCCCCTTTGATGGCATATATGAACGGATACAATGACCCAAGACTTCCGGCATATGCTATTCCTGCATCTGATCCAAGCTTACAGGGAAAATATATAGGAATCCGCCAGGGAATAGATTTATTAAATGGTAAATCAACGTACGGAGGGTTCTCACAGCCACAGGCAAAATCTGCCAGCGGAGATTATTTTTCCGGTACCGATGGTAAAATGAAATTATTCACCGCTGCAGAAACATGGTTCCTTAGAGCTGAAGCTGCTTTGAGAGGATATGCAGGAGCAGGAGATATTCAAACCAACTATACAACCGGAGTTCAGCAGTCTTTCGGAGAATGGGGGAAAAGTGCTAATGTTGCTGCTTATCTTGCCGATAATACTTCTACTGAAGCACCTTATATTGATCCGAAAAATGCAGACAATAACGTACTTGTTGGAAACCCTCAGTTAAGTACCATTACGATTGCGTGGAATAACGGTGATACCAACGAAAGAAAATTAGAAAGAATTATTACCCAAAAATGGCTATCCCTTTATCCGAATGGACCTGAAGCATGGGCTGAGCAGAGAAGAACAGGTTATCCGGTTCTTTTCAAGGTAAGAAAGAATGACAGCGGCGGAGCCATCAGTACAGAAGCAATGATAAGGAGAATTCCTTTTACTATTGATACCAAAACATCATTATATAATTACCAGCAAGCTGCTCAAATGCTGAACGGTCCTGATACCGGAGGAACAAAGCTTTGGTGGGATAAGAAATAAAAAATATTCAGAATCACTCATCAGTAAAGAGACATCTCAAGATCAGATTTATTTGATACATTCATTGAGGCGGGAGAATAGAGTAGAATCTCCAAAAAATTTATAGTTTCGTTTTTTTAGCCTGAATGTATTTTTGAGATGTTCTCTTTTATTTAGAATCTTATTTTAAATATGGGAAAAAACAACTCCGGAACCTGTCGGATTCAGCCGATTCTTTGGATTTCAACATTATATTTTGCAATGGGAGTGCCCTTTGTAACCATTAATGCGGTTTCAGGAATCATGTATAAAGATATGGGGGTTTCGGACTCGCAGATTACTTTCTGGACTGCCCTTATCATGTTCTCCTGGACATTAAAACCTCTTTGGAGCCCGTTTCTGGAGATCTATAAAACCAAAAAATTCTTCGTTGTTTTTACTCAGTTTGCGATAGGAATTCTGTTTGCATTAGTGGCCTTAAGCCTGCCAATGCATGATTTTTTCAAATACAGTATTGCCCTTTTTGCGATAGTTGCATTTTGTGGGGCTACCCATGATGTGGTAGCGGACGGAACGTATATTGGGTTTTTGACCAATAAAGAGCAGGCAAAGTATATTGGATGGCAGGGTGCTTTTTACAACCTGGCGAAGATTATCAGCAGTGGAGCACTCGTTTATTTTGCCGGGGTTTTAGAAAAGACAAAAGGAGTTACCAATGCCTGGATGATCATTATGGTGATCTATGCATTGTTGTTTTTTGTATTGGGAGTTTATCACTATTTCATTCTGCCGAAAGAAAACAAGGAAGAAAATAAAGAAGAGAAAACGGCTGGAAACGTTCGTCAGGAACTATTGGAAGTGATTACTTCTTTCTTCACCAAAAAGAAAATTCTGTGGTGTATCCTCTTCATTATACTATATCGTTTTGCAGAAGGATTTGCCATCAAAATTGCGCCTTTATTTTTTAAAGCTCCAAGAACGTCGGGAGGATTAGGATTATCTACTTCCGATATCGGGCTTATTTATGGGACATATGGTTCTGCAGCATTCATCCTGGGGTCCGTATTGGCAGGGTATTTTATCTCAGCCCGCGGATTGAAAAGATCTTTGATATGGCTATGCTGTGCATTCAATATTCCATTTGTGGTCTATGCATTACTGGCTTATTATCAGCCGGCAGATCTTTTACCGGTAGGAATTGCGGTGGTCGTGGAATATTTCGGTTACGGATTTGGTTTTGTGGGGCTTATGCTCTACATGATGCAGCAGATTGCACCCGGAAAACACAAAACGGCACATTACGCATTTGCAACAGGGATTATGAATCTTGGCGTAATGATTCCCGGAATGTTCAGTGGAATGATCAGTGACTGGATCGGATACAAAATGTTCTTTATCTGGGTACTGATTGCTACCATTCCTGCATTTTTGGCCACTGTATTCGTTCCTTTCCCTTACCCTGAAAATCAGAAAGAACAACAAATCAATTCATAATAATAAAAAAATAAAAAGTAAAAAATACTTTATGACAGCTCAATCAGTAATGATCCCCTGGCAGGATCGCCCGGAAGGTTGTAATGATATCATGTGGAGGTTTTCCGAAAACCCGATCATTAACAGATACGCGATACCAACATCCAACAGTATATTCAATAGTGCCGTAATTCCCTTTGAGGACGGATTTGCCGGAGTGTTCCGTTGCGACAACAAGGCAGTACAGATGAATATTTTTGCCGGTTTCAGTAAAGACGGAATCAATTGGGATATCAATCATGACCCTATTGAAATGCAGGCAGGAAATACGGATATGATTGAATCCGATTACAAATACGATCCACGTGTAACTTTTATTGAAGACCGCTACTGGATCACCTGGTGCAACGGATACAATGGTCCTACCATCGGAATTGGGTATACTTTTGATTTTAAAGAATTTTTTCAGTGTGAAAATGCCTTTCTTCCATTCAACAGAAATGGTGTTTTGTTTCCTGAGAAAATCAATGGTAAATATGCCATGCTGAGCCGTCCGAGTGATAACGGACATACGCCTTTCGGAGATATTTATATCAGCTATAGCCCTGATATGAAATACTGGGGTGAACACCGTTGCGTGATGAAAGTAACGCCTTTCGAAGACAGTGCATGGCAGTGTACCAAAATCGGAGGAGGGCCGGTTCCTATCAAAACAGAAGAAGGATGGCTGCTTTTCTATCATGGTGTGATCAATACCTGCAGAGGATTCAGATATTCAATGGGAGCGGCTTTGCTTGATCTTGAAGATCCTACAAAAGTGTTGTACAGAACGAAGCCTTATTTATTGGCTCCGGCTGAATTGTATGAACTGACAGGAGATGTACCCAATGTGGTTTTCCCTTGTGCAGCATTGACTGAAGGAGACAAAGTAACAGTATATTACGGTGCTGCTGATACCGTAGTTGCGATTGCCTTTGGATATATCTCAGAAATCATTGATTTTATGAAAAAGAATTCAATTTAATACAGTAATATAAAGTTTAGGAAAATAGGTTAATCATCTTAATTTTTCCGTTTGCTGGGAATTTTATAATGGTTTTCCTATTTTTAAACCAACTTTTAAATAAAAAAATCTCCGATACCTCTCTTATCATGAAAAAAGAACTGTTAATCTGCTTTTTTACCACCCTGATTTCTGTAGCCAGTGCCCAGCAAAATAAAAACGATGTTTTATCCTGGGTAGATCCTTTCATAGGCACAGGAGGACATGGGCATACTTTTCCTGGAGCAACCACGCCATTCGGGATGATACAGCTGAGTCCGGATCAGAATACGAAAAGCGGCGACTGGGATTGGTGTTCCGGATACCATTACAGCAGCAAAACGATCATGGGATTCAGTCATAACCATTTGAGCGGAACGGGATGGGCAGACCTTGGAGATATTCTGGTAATGCCTACAGTAGGACAGGTTAAAATGGTTCCAGGATCTGAAGACAAGCCGGAAACGGGTTACCGTTCAAAATTTACCCATGATAAAGAAATTGCATCTCCGGGATATTACTCTGTAATGCTGGACAGCTATGGAATTAAAGCAGAGCTTACTGCTTCTCCAAGAGTAGGATTTCATAAATATACTTTTCCGAAGAGTAGTGAAGCTAATATCATTATTGATCCTACCAACAAAATCTTCGGAAATATCTACCATACTTTGGTGAGTGTGGAAGGTAATAATAAAATCAAAGGATACTGTTACAGCAACGGCTGGGGAGGTAAACGGTTTGCTTACTTCGTGATGGAGTTTTCCAAACCGTTTAAGTCTTACGGTGTTTATGCTGACGGAAAAATCAAAAATGATGAAAAAATTGCCCTTGCCAAAGATGCTAAAGCTTTTGTGAGATTTTCCACAGAAGACCAGGAAAGCATTGAAGTAAAAGTATCTTTATCTCCGGTGAGTACAGAAAATGCACAGGAAAATTTTGATACAGAAGCAACAAATGTTGACTTTGCCAAAGCAAAAGAAACCGCTCAAAAGACCTGGAGAGATCTGATCGGAAGATTCCAGGTGACAGGAGGTACAGAGAGCCAGAGAAAAATTTTCTACACGGGAGTTTACCATACCTTCATTGCACCAAATTTATACATGGACGTGAATGGAGATTATGTGGCCGCTCAGGAAAACATGAATACCAAATGGTTCACCAACTACAGTACGTATTCTTACTGGGATGGATTCAGAGCAACACATCCATTATTGACTATTATGGATCAAAAACATACAAAAGAATTTGCCAATTCCCTGATCAGCAGATATACAGATCGTAAAGATCATATGCCGATCTGGGAGCTTTGTGGATATGATAACTTCTGTATGCTGGGCTATCACAGTGCTTCGGTAATCTGGGATGCCATTTCAAAAGGAGTTCCGGGTATTGATGCAGAAAAAGCATTTGCCGCGATGAAAGATGCTTCTTTAACAGATAAAATGAGCAGCAGCGATGGTGGTGGCGGTCTTAATGATTATATCAAATTAGGCTATACTCCATCAGAAAACGGAGCTTCAGTTTCTGCAACATTAGAATATTCATATGACGACTGGTGTATTCAGCAGCTTGCAGAAAAATTAGGTAAAAAAGAAGAATCGGAAGTATATAAAAAACGTTCTATGAACTTCCTGAATACCTTCAATAAAGAAAATAATCACTTCTGGCCAAGACAAAAAGACGGCAAATTCTTAGCAGATTTTACCCTTAACGATTGGAAAAAACTTCAGCCACACTGGGTTTCCGGAAATATCTGGGCCTATGACTTCTTTGTTCCACACCAGATTGATGAAATGATGAATCTGTATGGCGGGAAAAAAGGATTTGAAGAAAAACTGGATAAAACCTTTACAGAAGCACTTCATATGGAAGGTGAACAGCACGTAGATATTTCAGGATTCATCGGATCTTTAGGATTTGGGGATGAGCCAGGTCATCATGTTCCATACCTGTACAACTATGCAGGAAGTCCTTATAAGACTCAGAAAATGGTAAAATATATCCGTGACAATATGTACGCAGCAAAACCTGATGGAATCGTTAACAATGAAGACTGTGGTCAAATGTCAGCATGGTATATTTTCTCATCATTAGGATTCTATCCTGTAACACCTGGGAAACCTGTTTATGCCATCGGAGCACCACAATTCCCGAAAGCTTCTTTAAAACTGGAGAATGGAAAAACGTTCACCGTAATTGCAGACAAAATATCCGACAAGAATATCTATGTACAGAAAATGTTCCTGAACGGAAAAGAATATAAAAGCTGGGAACTGAATCACAGCGATATTATGAACGGTGGCGAATTGAGATTCGTAATGGGAAGCAAACCAGTAAAATAAGACTCATAAAAATAAACGAAACAAAGTATCAATGGAAAGGAGAAATTTTATTAAAACAAGTGCACTGGCAGGAGCCGGATTGCTGTTTACTCAAAATGTTTTTGCTAAAAATTTAGTGCTGGACAATTTTCCTGTTGTCCGTGTTCCTAAAGATAAAAGACATTTTACCAGCGAATCTGTAGAAAGTGCTATTGCCGCGTTTAAAAAGAAAGTGAAAAACAAAGAGCTGAGCTGGCTTTTTGAAAACTGCTTCCCGAATACATTGGATACTACTGTTTATTATACGGAAACCAACGGAACGCCGGATACCTATGTGATCACCGGGGATATTGATGCCATGTGGCTTCGTGACAGTTCCGCACAGGTTTTCCCTTATCTGCAGTTCTCGAAGAAAGATGAAAAACTGCACAAGCTGATCTCAGGAGTCATCCATAAACAGACTACTTTCATCCTGAAAGATCCTTATGCAAACGCTTTCTATAACGATGACCAGAAGATCAGTAAATGGAAAGAATATGACCATACCGATATGAAGCCGGGAACCCATGAAAGAAAATGGGAAATCGACTCGCTTTGCTATCCTATCCGTCTGGCCTACCACTTCTGGAAAACAACCGGAGATACAAAACCTTTCGATGCCAACTGGCTGAAAGGAATCAAACTTACCCTGCAGACTTTCACAGAACAGCAGAGAAAAAATGATCTGGGTCCTTACAAATTCGAGCGTACAACGGCTTGGGCAACAGATGGAGTTCCTATGGGAGGATATGGTTATCCAACAAAACCTGTGGGATTGATCAGCTCTATGTTCCGTCCAAGTGATGATGCTACCATCTACGGATTCCTGATCCCTTCCAACTTATTTGCGGTGGTAAGCTTACGTCAGGCTGCGGAAATGGTTGCTCAGATTAAAAATGAAAAAACGTTGGCTCAACAATTGAACAGCCTTGCTGATGAGGTAGAAGCAGCCATCAAAAAATACGGAATTTACAATCATCCTGAATTTGGAAAAATATATGCTTTTGAAGTAAATGGCTTTGGAAGCTACAACCTGATGGATGATGCGAACTGTCCAAGCTTGCTGGGACTGCCTTATCTGGATGCGGTGAAAGCTGATGACCCTGTGTATTTGAATACAAGAAAATTTGTGTGGTCAGAAAACAACCCGTTCTTCTTCAAAGGTAAGCTGGCAGAAGGAATAGGAGGTCCGCATATCGGATTGGATATGATCTGGCCAATGAGTATCATAATGAAGGCACTCACTACCAAAGACAAAAGTGAGATCAGATGGTGCATAGATACCTTACAGAAAACGCATGGAGGAACAGGCTTTATGCATGAATCCTTCCATAAAGACGACTCCAAAAAGTTCACCAGAGAATGGTTTGCATGGGCCAATACCTTATTTGGAGAATTGTTATGGAAAACCTTTAACGAAAACCCAGAGCTACTGACATAGCACACCCTTTTATATGGTTTTTTCATCTGAGATTCCTTCCCGAAAAAGAAGGAATAAGGGGATTGCTATATAAAATTCAGACACCAAAACACCTTAAAAAAATTATACAATGAAAAAAAAATCCATCTTTACCGCACTGATTGCCATGATGCTTCAGTCTGGTTCTCTGATCAACGCACAGCAGCTTAGCCCTAAAGGGATATGCTATGTGGAAGTGAATAACAACAACCTCCTGAATGCAGGAGCGTACAAACTGCAGACATCGAACAGTTACCTGTTTAATGTGGTGAATATCTTTGCGGCCAATATTAATTATGATACCAGCCGTGGAAGAGCCTATCTGTATTCGAATAATAACGTAACCAAGGTTCTTACCAATGCAGATACCTACATAAAGCCTCTTCAGCAGAAAGGAATGAAAGTCGTACTCACTATTTTAGGAAACCATCAGGGAGCGGGAATCTGTAATTTTCCTACCCGTGAAGCAGCAAAAGACTTTGCTCTGCAGCTTGCCAATACAGTGAATACCTACGGTCTTGATGGAATTGATTTTGATGATGAATATTCTGAATACGGAAATAACGGAACAGGGCAGCCTAATGACAGCTCTTTTGTAATGCTGGTTCAGGAACTCAGAGCTTTATTACCCAATAAGATTATTTCATTCTATTATTATGGTCCTGCCGCTTCAAGACTTTCCTGGAACGGAGCCAGAGTAGGAGATAATGTCAATTACAGCTGGAACGCGATGTACGGAACATTCTCTGCTCCGAATGTACCACCTCTTACCAAAGCACAAATCTCTCCTGCTGCCGTATGGATGGGAAATACTTCCAATTCTACCACCACCAGCCTGGCTACCCAAACTAAAAATGGAGGTTACGGCGTATTCATGTGGTATGATTTACATGGAACGAATGAAACGGCACAGCTTTCAGCAGGAACCCAAACTTTATATGGCGAACAGACTGTTTTAAGCAGCCCTTTACAATCATGGACACAGGGAACCAATTGTGACGCCCCTATCGGGTTGTACACAAGCAATCTTACAGGCACAAGCGCAAAACTGAACTGGTCTGCTGTAGGAACCAATACCTATGATGTCGATTATAAACCAGCTTCTTCAACAACCTGGACAAATGCAGTTTCAGCGACAAGCTCCACTTCTGTAACCATTTCCGGTTTAACAGCCAACACCGAATATGACTGGAGAATCAGAACCAACTGCAGCGTGAAAAGTGCCTATATGTTTGCGCCAAGATTTACAAGTACTTCAGGAACAACGCCTACAGGTTCTTATGCTCTGTCTTTGGATGGAAGTACTGAATCAGGAGCGGCCGGAAGTATGAATCTAAGCGGCTCAGCATTGTCTTTTGAAGGGTGGATCAAACCGTCATCGTTCAAATCTGCGTCGCCATATATTTCTTCTATCATGGGAACAGAAGTAAGCGACGGCAATTCTGCATTCTTACGATTAGGAGATGCCAGTCTGGCGAATAATAAACTTCAGTTTGTGGTAAGTATTAATAATGTACAGCAAAAACTGGCTTCTGCAACAGCTTTGAATGCCAATACCTGGTATCATGTGGCAGCTACTTATGACGGTGCCAATATGAAAATTTACATCAACGGTGTTCTGGATGCCACTAAAGCACAAACAGGAAGTGTGAATTCAACTGGTGCATTCAACGTAGGATATTTATATAATACTTCCAGAAATTTCAATGGTAAAATAGATGAAGTAAGAGTTTGGAAGCGCGCATTAAGCCAGACAGAAATCAGTCAGAATATGTGTAATGTGTCCGTTCCGGCAACTTCACTGGCTGCGTATTGGAAGTTTAACGAAGGAAGTGGTTCTACAGTTCAGGATACTTCCGGAAATGGAGTGACTCTAACCTTGACAGGTGTTGATGCTTCCAATTGGGGAACAGATCTGCCATGTACAACAGGAAGCTCAGCATTAGCAAGAACTGCGGGGCAAAAGGCGATCAATACGGGAGAGACTAACATTAAAAATCAAATCAAATTATATCCTAATCCGGCAAGCAAATCTTCATTACTGACAGTTTCTGTTCCGGATGAATACAGCAAAGGGAAATTGACGGTTTATGATTTTAACGGAAGAATTGTAGATACTAAATCACTGAACTCAGGAGATAATCAATATGAATTGAGCAGAGTTCCGGCAGGAAACTACATTGTTCAGTTTGAATCTCATGATGGAAGCCTGAAACAATCCGAAAAGCTAATTGTAAAATAACAAACCCAGTCATTGGGCTTCGGCCCAATGATTTTTTCTACTACAAAATTGATATACTATGAGAAAAAAATCCTTTTTTATTCCCTTAATGGCCCTGATGCTTCAGTCAGCTCCGGCACTCAAAGCACAGCAGCTTGATCCTTTGGGAGTCTGCTATGTGGAAGTGAACAACAATAATATGCTGAATGCAGGTTCCTATACTTTACAGAATACCAACAGACAGCTTTTTGATGTTGCTATTATTTTTGCAGCCAATATCAACTACGATGTTTCCAAAAACAGAGCTTACATCTCCAACAATAACAACGTTACCAAAGTTCTGAATGATGTTAATACCTACGTAAAACCTTTACAGCAAAAAGGAATAAAAGTACTTCTGGATCTTTTAGGAAATCACCAGGGAGCCGGAATTTCCAATTTCCCTAATCGTGAGGCGGCAAAAGATTTCGCTTTACAGGTAGCTCACACTGTTTATACCTACGGACTGGATGGAGTAGACCTTGATGATGAATACGCAGGATACGGAAATAACGGAACAGGACAGCCTAATAACAGCTCTTTTGTCATGCTTTTGCAGGAACTGAAAGCCGCAATGCCGGATAAACTGATTACATTCTACTACTATGGTCCGGCCACAACCAGACAAACGTATAATGGAGATTTAGCCGGAAATTATATCAATTACACCTGGAATGCCATGTACAGTACGTACAATGCGCCTGTTGTTCCACCTCTTGATAAATCCAAAATTTCTGCCGCGGCAACCTGGATACAGAACTCGAATCCAAGCTCAACATCTGCAACAACATTGGCAAACTTAGCGACCAGCACAAAAAATGATCAATATGGTGTTTTTATGTGGTACGATCTGCCGGGAACCAATGTAGCCAGCTATCTGAGCACAGGATCTAATATTCTTTACAATGAAAATACGCTTTTAAGCGGTCAGTTATATTCATGGTCGCAGGGACAAACCTGTGATCCGCCATTGGGACTTGATGTTTCCAATGTGACAGGAACTTCAGCTCAACTGAACTGGACTTCCAATGCTTCCCAGTCTTACAATATTGATTATAAACCAGCTAATTCAACAGTATGGACAAGCGTTGCCAATAATTATTCAGGAAATAATATTGTCATCAGCAACCTTACCCTGAATACCAATTACGATTGGAGAATACAGTCCAACTGCTCACCGACATTAACAAGTACTTATATTTTTGCACCAAGGTTTAACTCCGGAAGTGGCTGCACTACGCCATCAGGATTGACTTCCGGAAGTTTCCTTGGTAATACGGCTCAGTTATCATGGGATGCCGGAAATGCAACTTCATATACATTACAGTATAAAACTGCTGCTGCCACAACCTGGACTGAAATTCCAAATATTACAACCAATTCCTATTCATTACAAAACCTGACACCTAATACAAGTTATGTATGGAAAGTACAGGCTTCATGTGCCGGAGGAACTACAAGTACTTATTCGGGAGAAGGATCATTCAACAGTGGTTTTGCTCCGGTTACAAGTCCGGGTGCAAGATCTCTTGCTTTCAACGGAAGCACTCACTACCTTAATGCAGGACAATTTAACCTGAGCGGAAATGCCGTAACATTTGAAGGTTGGGTAAAAGTAAATGCTTTCAAAACAGGCTTTCCGTATATTTCATCGGTAATGGGGATAGAAGTAGGAGATAGCAACTCGGCAATGCTTCGTTTCGGAGATGGAAACCTGGCGAATAATAAGCTGCAGTTTATATTAAGTTTTGGTTCGTCACAGGTGAAATTGAATACGAATACGGCATTTAACACCAATACATGGTATCATATAGCAGCCACTTATGATGGCGCAGCCATGAAAATTTATGTCAACGGTAATCTTGATGCAACATTTGCGGTGACGGGTAATTTTACCGCAAACGGAATTCTTTATCTGGGAAGAAACTATGATAATTCCCGTACACTCAACGGCTTCCTTGATGAATTCAGAGTTTGGAAAAAGGCGTTAACACCACAGGAAATTTTAAGTAACAGCTGTAATGTTCTTGCCAATTCTACAGGTCTTGAAGCCAACTGGAAAATGGATGAAGGAAGCGGAATGGGAGCTTTAGATGCTACGGCCAACACTCATTTTGCTACCTTGGTCAATATGACAGATGCGAACTGGAAAACAGATGTTGCCTGTGCTTCTAATCTTGCAGTGAAAGATGTTGAATCTATGAAGGAGAACAGCGCAGTTTATCCGAACCCTGTGAAACGAGGAAATGATATTCATTTTGTTATCACGGACAGCTCAGCCAATGAAGTGGCATTGTATGATGCCTCAGGAAAATTATTCAAAAAACAGAATATTAATCAAAATAATAACGCAGTGAATACGCAGGATTTAATCAGTGGTACTTATATTTACAAAATTACATCCGCAAACAGTAAAGTAATATCAACCGGTAAAATTATTGTGAAGTAAGATTCTGATAATAAAATAGTAACCGGGACTAATGAAATAGAGTCTGAAATACAAAGCAGGCAGGCAGAGGTGTACTTCTGTTTGTCTGTTTTTGCAGTCACAGGAAGACTTGAATTTAAAATAAAGAAATAATGCAGAATATAGTAGGAATCGATATTGGAGGGTCGCACATCACGCTGGCTCAGGTAGATCCGGAAAAACGTGAAATCATTTCATCCACCTATGTAAGAGAACATGTAGATGCTTTCGAAAACAAAGAAGTTATTTTCAACGCTTGGGTTTCAGCCATTAATAAGGTGGCTCATGATCTGGTAAAAGAAGATCTTTTAATCGGTATTGCAATGCCCGGACCTTTCGATTATGAGAAAGGGATATCACTCATGCAGCAGGGAAAATTTATTGATATCTATCAGGTGAATATCAAAGAAGAGCTGGTAAAAAGACTAGGCATTTCTGAGAAGCAAATTCACTTTGTAAATGACGCTGCAGCCTTTATGGAAGGAGAAGTATTTGGTGGATGTGCCCAGGGATTCAACAGGATTTTTGGAGTGACTCTTGGAACAGGATTGGGAACTACTTTCTTCAATGGTGAATTGGCTACCGATGAAGACTTATGGGATTCTCCCTTCAGAGATTCTATCAGTGAAGACTATCTGGCAACGCGCTGGTTCGTGAATCACTACAAAGAACTGACCGGTGAAGAAATTTCAGGAACAAAAGACCTTCTGGATAAACCTGCGGAAATACAGAAAAGAATGTTTGATGAATATGCAGATTCTTTCTCTGAATTTATCGTGAAATATGTGGATCATTACAAACCGGAAGTTTTAGTTATAGGGGGAAATATTGCCAAAGCTTATCCTCATTTTGAGCAAAGATTTATTCAGAATTTAACAAAGAATAATATTAACTTGCAGGTTAAAATTTCGGCCATATTTGAAGATGCGGCCATTCTTGGAGCTGCCAGCTATGCATTAAAAAAGCGTATATAAATTAACAAACGAAAAGATACAATGAAGTTTATATTTTCCACTTGCTTACTGTTATTACAGGCCTGGGCTTTAGGTCAGAATGTATCTCCCGTAGACTATGTGAATCCTTTGATGGGAACCCAATCCAAACCTTCATTATCCAATGGAAATACCTATCCGGCAGTCGGACTTCCCTGGGGAATGAATATCTGGACACCCCAGACCGGTAAAATGGGGGATGGATGGGCATATACCTATGATGCAGATAAAATAAAAGGATTTAAACAAACTCACCAGCCATCTCCATGGATGAACGATTATGGCGCATTTGCCATCATGCCTGGAGTTGGAAAAGTGAAGTTTAAAGAAGATGAAAGGGCAAGCTGGTTCAGCCATAAAGCTGAGGTGACCACACCTTACTTCTATAGTGTTTATCTTGCTGACATCAATGTCACAACAGAATTTACACCTACTGAAAGAGCTTCTTATTTTAAATTTGATTTTCCAAAGACAGACAGCGCTTACGTAGTGGTTGATGCTTTGAACAAAGGATCTTATATCAAAATTTTACCAAAAGAAAGAAAAATCCTCGGATATACCACAAGATATTCTACCGGGAAATACGAAAACTTTAAAAACTACTTTGTTATTCAGTTTGATAAAGATTTTGAACTCACAAAAACCTGGAAAGATGATAAACTGGTGAATGATCAGTTAGAAATTACCAGTGATCACACCGGAGCTGTGGTAGGATTTAAGCTTAAAAATAAAGAAACGGTGTATGCAAAGGTAGCCTCTTCATTTATCAGCTTTGAACAGGCAGAACTGAATCTTAAAAGAGAAATCGGAAACAGAAATTTTGAACAGGTAAAAACCGATGCTAAAAATATCTGGAATAAGACATTAGGAAAAATAGAAGTAAAAGGAGGAACAGATCAGCAGATGAGAACCTTTTATTCCTCTTTATACAGGACTTTATTCTTCCCGCAAAAGTTATATGAAATTGATGCTCAGAATAAAATAAAACACTGGAGCCCTTACAACGGTAAAATTGTTGACGGAAGAATGTTTGCAGGAACCGGTTTTTGGGATACTTTCCGTGCTTTATATCCTTTCCTGAATCTTGTGTACCCAAGTATCAATGTAGAAATGCAGGAAGGATTGGCCAATGCTTACAAAGAAGGAGGTTTCTTACCGGAGTGGAGCAGCCCTGGATATTCTGATATTATGATTGGAAATAATTCTGCATCCGTAGTAGCAGATGCCTATATCAAAGGACTTCGCGGATATGACACAGAAGCGCTGTGGCAGGCTGTAAAGCACGGAGCAAACAATGAAGGTCCTATAGAAGCTGTGGGCCGCGCGGGAGTAAAGTATTATAATGAATTGGGCTATGTTCCTTACGATGTAAAGATCAATGAAAATGCAGCAAGAACATTAGAATACGCTTATGATGATTTTTCAATCTATCAGTTAGGAAAAGCATTAGGAAGACCTGCTTCAGAAATTGATATTTATAAGAAAAGAGCTTATAATTACAAAAATGTATTTGATAAGGAAACAGGTTTAATGCGTGGTAAAAATAAAGATGGTAACTTCCAGAAACCTTTCAATCCTTTCAAATGGGGAGATGCTTTTACGGAAGGAAACAGCTGGCATTATACATGGTCGGTTTTCCAGGACATTGATGGTTTGGCAGAACTGATGGGTGGGAAAAAGAAATTTGAAGCCAAATTAGATGAAGTATTTTCATTGCCTCCGGTTTTTGATGACAGTTATTATGGAGGCGTGATCCACGAGATCAGAGAAATGCAGATCATGAATATGGGTCAGTATGCCCACGGAAATCAGCCTATTCAGCACATGATTTATCTGTACAACTATGCAGGTGCACCTTACAAAACTCAATATTGGACGAGACAGGTGATGAATAAATTGTATCATGCCACTCCGGACGGATATTGCGGTGATGAAGATAACGGACAAACGTCTGCATGGTATATTTTCTCAGCCCTTGGATTTTATCCGGTAACACCGGCGACAGATCAATACGTATTGGGAGCGCCATTATTTAAAGAAGCTACCATTCACCTTGAAAATGGTAAGAAAATTGAAATAAAAGCTCCTGAAAACAATGCGGAAAATTTATATGTAAAATCTTTGAATGTAAACCAACAGCTTTATTCCAAAAACTGGCTAAGCCACAAGGAATTGATGAAAGGTGCTGTGTTAGACTTTAAAATGGATAGCAAACCTAATAAAGAAAGAGGTACACAGGAAAAAGATTTCCCATATTCAATGTCAAAAGAAGAGTCAAATAAATAAATTTTAAATTAAAAATATAGCTGTATGAGTACAGAGAAAAAAGAAATATTCGATAGAGTAGAAAGCATGCTGCAAGGACAAGGTTTTAACATCGCAGCAAAAGACGATACAAGACCATGGGGAGGATTTTTTGTGATTGATGAAACACAGGCACAAGATTTTGCCAACCAATATTTCGATGGGATTGATGTAGACAGCCTGAGAATAGGAGGAAAGTTAAGCCCTAAAATTCTTATCGTGGCTCCGGAAGCAAGATTAAGCTGGCAGTATCACCACAGAAGAGCCGAAATCTGGCAGGTAGTGGAAGGAACGGTAGGTATCAAAAGAAGCAATACCGATGAAGAGGGAGAATTGAAAGAATATGGCCCGAAAGATCAGGTGAAGCTTCAGCAGGGAGAAAGACACAGATTAATTGGTCTTGCAGGCTGGGGAATCGTAGCTGAAATCTGGCAGCATACCGATGCCTCCAATCCTTCAGATGAAGATGATATCGTAAGAGTACAGGACGACTTTGGAAGATAAATAAAAAATCCGCTTCAAAAATTAGACTGCACCCAAAAGTTTAGACAAAATTAAACAATATTATTATATGAAAGAGTTCGGTACTCTACCGGACTCTTT